>CAZXPU010000188.1:0-7738 GCA_964642905.1 uncultured Prosthecobacter sp. | reverse complement strand
GGGCGGGAATGATCTTTTCCGCGAGGGAGACACCGTAGTTGGGCAGGAAGACCACCTTCAGCTTGTCACCGACGCGCGGATCGTGGTTCACCTTGGCGGCGAGGGCGTTGATGGCGTGGATGATGTTCTTGGCGAGGAAGTAGCCGGGGGCGGCCTTGGCACCGAAGACGAACACGCGCGGATGGAAGTCGGCGCCCGGGTTGTTGAGGATGGTGCGGTAGAGGGTGACGATGTTCAGCAGGTTGAGGTGCTGGCGCTTGTATTCGTGCAGGCGCTTGATCTGCACATCGAAGAGGGCGTCGGGGCTGACATGCACGCCGCAGCAGTCCTGGATGATCTTGGCCAGGGCGACCTTGTGCTGGCGTTTGATGAAGCGGTAGCGCTCCCGGAACGACGAGTCGTCGGCGAAGGCTTCGAGCTGGCGGAGCTTGGCCGCGTCCTTTTTCCAGCCTTCGCCGATGGTTTCGGTGATGAGGCTGGAGAGCTGCGGGTTGCAGACATCAAGCCAGCGGCGGAAGGTGACACCGTTGGTGATGTTGACGAAACGTTCGGGGTAGAGCTCGTTGAATTCGGGAAAGAGCCGCTCGCAGAGCAGGCGGGTGTGGAGGGCGGCAACCCCGTTGGTGGCATGGCCGCCAAGCACGGACATGTGGGCCATGCGGATGTATTTGCCGCCGCGTTCATCGATGAGGGAAAGGGCGCGTTTCTTGGCGCTGTCGCCGGGCCATTTCGCCTCGACATCGCCGTCGAGAAACTGGGCGTTGATCTGGTAGATGATCTGGAGGTGGCGGGGCAGCACACGTTCGAAGAGGCCGACGGACCACATTTCCAGGGCCTCGGGAAGGAGGGTGTGGTTGGTGTAGGAGAAGGTCTCCTGGCAGATCTTCCAGGCCTGGGCCCAGGGGATGCCCTCCTCGTCCAGGAGGATGCGCATGAGCTCGGGGATGGCGACGGCGGGGTGGGTGTCGTTGAGCTGGATGGCGGCCTTGGAGGGGAACTCGCTCCAGGGCAGGGAATAACCATTTTTGAAACGACGGACGATGTCGGCCAGGGAGCAGGCGACAAAGAAGTACTGCTGCACCAGGCGCAGCTCCTTGCCGGACTCGGTCGCGTCGTTGGGGTAGAGCACCTTGGAGACGGTTTCAGCGACGGCCTTCTCGCGCAGGGCCTCGATGTAGGAGCCCTCGTTGAAGACCTGGAAGTTGAAATCCTCATCCGCCTGGGCCTGCCAGAGGCGGAGGACGTTCACGGTGTGGCTGTCATAGCCGACGATGGGGATGTCCCAGGGCAGGCCGAGCAGGCACTTGGTGTCGATCCATTCCGAGTGGGGGTTGCCGTGGTCGTCGAACTTCTGGATGACGCGGCCGTAGAGGTTGATTTTCTGGCGGTAGGAGGGGCGGGCGATTTTCCAGGGGGAGCCGTCGCGCATCCAGGCGTCGGGGTGCTCGACCTGGCGGCCGTTGATAAACTCCTGGCGGAAGAGGCCGAACTCGTAATGGATGCCGTAGCCGATGGCGGGCAGGTTCAGCGTGCTGAGCGAGTCCATGAAGCAGGCGGCGAGACGGCCGAGACCGCCGTTGCCGAGGCCCATGTCAGGCTCGCTCTGAAGCAGGACGTCGAGATCCTTGCCCATGTCGTTGAGGGCCTTTTTGACCGGGTCATAGAGGCCGGAATTGCGCAGGTTGTTCTCCAGCAGTCGGCCCATGAGGTACTCCAGGGAGAGGTAGTGGATGCGACGGACGCCGGACTTGCGATGAAGGGTGCGGGACTTGGTGGCGCTGTCCATGACGCGGTCACGCACGGCCAGGCAGGTGGCGACCCACCAGTCATTGGGGCTGGCGCTGTCCACATAGGCGCCGAGGGTGAACCGGACGTGATTGACGATGGAGGCCTTGATGGCTTCCGGAGTGTTGCCTAGGTCGCAGTGGGCTGGGGTCATGGGAGGATGCAAGGGGGAAGGGTTGACGAGGTGAAAGGAGGAAGGGTCAGAAGGCTTCAAGTGGCGCTAAGCAAGGGGGCCTATGCAGGGCCTAGCCTTGACAGGCCAGGAGACGGGAGGTGTCAGAAACGGGCCGGTCAAATCACCAGGTGATCCATTTGGGCAGCTCTGCGGGGGCGATGACGAGGGTGATTTCACCTTTGGGCGGTCGGTTTTGATAGTGGGAAAGCACTTGCTGTGCCGGGCCGCGCTGGAATTCCTCAAACTTCTTCGTCAACTCCCTGGCAACCACGACACGGTGGTCCGGTCTGGCGGCGGCGATCATGGCGAGCGTGTCCACAAGGCGGTAGGGGCTTTCAAAATAGAGGCTTGTGGCATGCCGTTGAAGGGCTGCCAGCAGCTCTTTTTCGCGCTGGCCCTTCTTGTGAGGGAGGAAGCCGCCGAAGTAAAAAGGCACCGTGGGAAGGCCGCTGGCGGCGAGAGCGGTCAGCACGGCGCTGGGGCCTGGAAGGCTCTCGACCTTCAAGCCGGCGGCGACCACGCTTTGCACGAGCCTCTGACCTGGGTCGGAGACGGTGGGCATGCCGGCATCCGAGACCAGGGCGACGCTGCCACCGGCCTGAATGTGGGCGATCAGTTCCGGGATGCGGCGAGCCTCATTGTGCTCATTGAGGCTGATGAGGCGTGCATGAATGCCATGATGGCTGAGCAGGCGGCCTGAGTGACGGGTGTCTTCGCAGGCAATGAGCTGGACCTGTTTCAAGACATCCAGGGCACGCAGGGTGATGTCGCCAAGATTGCCGATGGGAGTGGCCGTCAGGTAAAGGGCGGCTTCGACTCGGGAGGCCTGGAGTGCGGAGGTGTCGAGCGGCTCGCAGTGTTCATCAGCAGCCTCGGAGAGAGGCTCTTGATCGAATGAATCACAGTCCTCGGTGCTCACCAGCCTTCGGAGATTTCGTTGGCAATGTTGGTGGCGAGGCGCTGGGCGGCGTCGTCGAGGGCCTGGGCCTCCGAGTTCTGAACGTTGTTGTCGAGGATGACGTAGGAGTTGGCGCTGCCGCGGCCGACGTGGATGGTGCGGCCGGAGGCTGCGTCCTTGATGTAGTAGCCGACGCTGAGGCGCATTTGGAGCTGGGAGGTCCGAAGGACGTTCTGGCGGACGGAGCGGAACTGGGAGCGATCCACCCTGGCAACCGTGCCTTCAAGAATGGCTTCCGCATTTTCCCTGGAGACGATCTGGTAGGAACCGTCGGTCTGGATTTGCTTGATCAGCGCATTGGTGACCACGGAGGAGATGCGTGGTTCAAGCGTCTGATTGTCAAAGGTGCCGATGGCGAGTTTGGTGATGCCCTGGAGATGAACAGGTTTCTGTCCTCCGAGCTGGTAGCCTGCACAGCTGGTCAGAAGGAGTGCGATGCTGGTGGCGAACAGGGAGAGGTAGGTTTTCATCCAGGTCGGAGAGGGCTGCGTGGCGCGGAATGGCTGCAAACAATCAAGGGGCCGTTGGCTTGGGAGGGATGGGCAGGCTTCCTGGGGCTGGCTTGGCGGGGACGGTGGGATTGGCGGGTGCGGACGGCACTGGAAGCAGAGCCGGTTTTTCCTGGGGCTGGGCCACCGGAGGCAGCAGGCTTCCGGGGCTTGGAGCGGCGCCAGGGGTCGTTGGCAGGGAGGGTTCTGAAAGCGGGATGGGCAGGAAGTTGTCATTGCCGGCGCGCATCTGGGGTTTCTGGCCCAGGCGTGCCAGCTCAGGGGCGAGCGGACCGACGTAGTCCTCCCGGTTTTTGAGATCCTTGGCCGCAGCGACGGTGTAGTCCTGGTCAGGCTGACCTTTCTGGGCGGCTGACACGGCATCAGGATCGGTGGCCGCCAGCTCTGCGAGCAAGGTGCGAGCTTCGGCGGAGGCTTCAGGGGAGCCGTATTTCAGGGCTTCGTTGAAATAAATGGCGGCCGCCTTGGGCTTGCCCATGCGCATGTAAAACTTGCCGACGTTCAGGGACTGCCCGGCTTCGACGGCATTGATCTGTCGCAGGCCCAGCTCGGCTTCACCGGCGCGGTCACCCTTGGGATTAATCGTCATGTAAGTCGTGAGGGCGTCTCGTGCGGCGAGGAGATTGGACTTGTCCTCGCTGCGGCTGGCAGCAACGCTGCTGATGGAGCCGATTCGGAACTGGGCCTCATCCGCCTGCTTGGTGTTCGGGTAGTTGTCGACGACGCTTTGATAGGCCGCCACCGCCTGGTTTTTCTCACCCATGTCCTGGAACACTTCGCCAATGCTGAACTGGGCCAGAGGGGCGAGCTTGCCAAAAGGAGCGTTGGCGATGATTTTTTTGTACATTCCCACCACTTCATCTCCGCCCATTTTGACAGGAATGAGGATGAGGCTGCGCTCCTTTTTTCCTCCCTTGGCAATTTCGGCGATTTCGTACTGCTGCTGAACCGCGTCATCGAAACGCTGGCTGGTGCGATGCTGGTCAATGAAGGCCTGGAAGGCGTCGAAAGAATCCTTGAGCCCGCTGTTCTGCCGGATGATCACAGCGTTTGCATAGGAGGCTTCCGCCGCCGCCGTGGTGAAGGGAAACTGCTTGATGATCTGCTGATAAAGGGACTGGGCCTTGCCGGTGCGGCCGTTGGTCTGGGCTTCGCGGGCTTGCGCAAGCAAGACGGAGGCCTGGGCTTCCTGGGCGTTGCGTTCGGCAGAGCCTGGGACAGCCTTCTCCTTTTTTTCGAACAGGCCAAGGAATGCGGATGCCTGCGGGGCGGTGGAGCAGGAAACAGCGACTGCCAGGAATGCCAAGGGCCGGAGGCTATGGGAGGAGAGTCTCATCATGGGATACTAAAGGCGTGTGAAACAGGCGTCAAGGCGGCAGAAAAGGCGAAGCGAACGGGCGGGTGCCTGCAGGGTGTCGGGGGAAAAAAACAGCCGGGAACAGGAGTTCCCGGCTGAAAGAGGCTTGGCGAGCGGATTTTGGCTCAGAACTCTTCGCCGCCAACGGTGAAGGTGACATTGCCGATGCGTGCCTTTGCCATGGCGTTGAGGACATCGATGACGCGCTCGTATCTGGCCTGCTCCTCGGCCTGGATCGTGACCATGACCTTGGCATTGCGGCTGTCAGCCTCCTGCTTGAGCTTCATCAGGGTGCCGGTGAAGTTGGGCAGGGTCTTGTTTTCGGGGGAATCAAACTCCTCCTCGTTGAGCGTGACAACACCGGATTCCTCGACAGTGACGATGATCTCGTCAGGAGGGGTGTCATCATTGTTGAGGGCGGGTGTGCCGATGCCGGGCAGCTGGGTCTTGAGCTCGCGTTCCACCTTGACCGCTCCGGCCATGACCATGAAGAAGAGCATGATGACGAAGACGACGTCGATCATGGGGGCGATCTGGAACCCCATGTTGACCTGGTCGCTCTCGACCGTGCGTTTGTTGTGATGTCCGTGGGCCATGAGTTTTATTCCTGGTTGAGCGCGGAGAAGGAGATGTCATCGATGCCGGACTGGGCGATCAGGGCCATGACCTTCTGGATTTCCACGGCGGGGGTGTCGCGGTCGCCGCGGATCACCACACGATAGGTGGGGTTGCTGTTCTTGCGCTGGGTGAGCGTGTCCACGATCTCCTCGTTGGACATTTCACGGTCATCGAGCTTGATCTTGGACTCCTGCTTGCCCGAGAGCCAGCGCACGTTGATGGCGGCTTCGAACATGGTGTTCTTGTCCTCCTTTTTCTTGGCGTCCGCAGCGACAGGGAGCTTGATGTCCTTGTCGATGCGCAACACCTGGGCTGACGTGATGCTCATGAAGAAGATGAGCAACACAAGCAGCACGTCAATCATTGGAGCGATCTGGAACTCTGGTTCGCCGTCGCCTCCTCCGCCTCCTCCGCCCATAGTGGTGTCAGGTTAAATGTTGGTGTTGATGTGGGATGTGAGAAGGATCAGGCGGCAGCGGCGGCCTCGCCTCCATTCACCCAGTTCGGGATGGCGGCGTAGAACTCCTCCTCGCCCACATGAGCATCCTTGAGGTGGCTGTAGGGCATCTTGCGGAACAGGGCTCCCACCACATCCTGAAGACCGGTCATGGAGGACTGCAGACGGTTGCGGAGGAAATAGAAGAACATGAAGGCGGGAACGGCGATGAAGAGGCCGGATGCCGTGGCGATAAGCACCTCACCGATGGCGCCCGAAAGCTTGGACGGGTCACCCACGCCGCTGGTTCCGAGGGTGGCGAAGGCGCTCATCATGCCCGTCACGGTGCCGGTCAGACCGATCATCGGGGTGCAGACACCGATCACGGAAAGGTAGTTGATTCGGGTCGTGATGGTGGAATTGACCTTGTTGAGCTCGGTGAAGAGGGCGTTCTCAACGGCTTCCTCGCCGTCACCGACGAAGCTGAGGGCGACGCGGGAGACATCGCAGAAGGAGGAGTTGTTGGCCTTGGCGAACTGATAGGCGCCGACATAATCACCAGCGCGGAAGAGGTCCTGAAGCTGGGCGACCTGGGCGGGGGGAGCCATTTTCTTGAGGCCGGTGCGCATCCAGAGGTCAACGGTGAGCCAGATCAGCGCCACGGAGCAGGCGGTGATGGGATACATCACCCAGCCGCCTTCATGGAAACGGTCCATGAGGGTGTGCTCAACCTTGGTGGGGGCCTCCGCCGCGCCGGCGGCCGGGGCGGCGCCCTCCTGGGCGTGAATGGGAGCGACAATGGCGAGGTTGCCGGCAAGCATCAGGGCACAGGCGGCGGCGCGAACGATGGTTTGGGTCAGTTTGGCGGGTTGGCGGAGTTGCATGGGACTAGGGGTGTGAGGATGAGGGGGATGTTGTCAGTTGGGAAAGGAATGTCAGGCTTTTTTATTCACTTGGCAGGTGCGGCGGCTTCAGCGGTTTTGGTGTCCGCTTTCTTATCGGAACCTTCTTCCGTGCCTTCGGGCTCGTTCTTCATGCCGTTGATCTTGGCCTGTTCCTTGGAGGCAAGGTCGGCGACAGCCGAGCCGGGATAGGATTCCATGAGGCGTTTGAAGACCGCCTGGGCGTCTTCATAGCGTTTCATCTTGACGAGCATCTGGCCGGCCTTGAGCTCGGCGTCGGGCACACGCTGAACCTGGGTGCCATAGAAAACAGGGATGCGAAGATAGGCCATGAGCGCCTTTTCCCAATGTTTCTGACGGGCATAAATATCTGCAATCATCGTCCAGATGGACGCGCCGACGCTGGAGTCATCCGTCTCGCTGAGAATGCTTTCAGCTTCTGCCAGGATGGCGGTGAACTCCGAGGAGGTCTGGCGGTCGATGTCGAGCTGGATGATGCGCAGCTGCATCTTCTGAGCGTCCGTGAGTTTCAGGATCTTCAGCTGGGGGATGAACTTGACGGTTTCCTCGAACTTGCCCGCCTGGCTCAGGATCTCAACATAGGCGAAGAAGACATCCGTGTAGGGGGAGCCCTGCATGGTTTCGAACATTTCAAAGAAGCCCTTGGCCTTGGCGAGCAGGGCGACCGCCTCCTCGGGCTTGCCCTTGGACATGAGGCTTCGCGCCTCGCTGATTTCGGGGACTTCCGGCCAGTCCAGTGAGGCGACGTTCTGCTTGGGAAGCTCGGTGGTCGCGGTCTTGTTGTCGCCGAGAAGAATCGTGCGGATGATTTTGCCGTTTTCGAGGTGAAATTCGGAGGATGGGATGCGGCTGCCATCCTTGAGGATCAGGAACTGGGCGCTGGCCTGGCTTGTCATCATGCCGACAAGCACCAGCAGCAGGGGAAGGAAGCGAAACATGGGAGTAAAGGGGGGCGGATGGGAATTTTACAGGGTGCC
>CAZXPU010000187.1:0-7854 GCA_964642905.1 uncultured Prosthecobacter sp. | reverse complement strand
GCCGAGGCCGTCCCGGGCATGAAATGGGGCTTCGACACCGGCAACCCGGTCTTCATCGACGACCGCGACCGCCCCGGCCACAAGCAGGATTCCTGGGAGATGTACCAGGCCATCAAACCCTTCATGGCTCATGTCCACGTCAAGGACGGCATCTGGGACAAGTCCAAGAACGACGCCGTCTACACCTTCCCTGGCGAGGGTGAAGGCCAGACCGAGCGCATCATGAAGGACCTCGTGGAAACCGGCTACCAGGGCTACATCAGCATCGAGCCTCACGTCGCCGTGGTCTTCCACGGAGCCGGGGCCGCTGACGATCTCAGCCCCGAACAAAAGGCCAAGGAGCAGTATGACAGTTACATCAAGTATGGACGCATGCTGGAGGCCATGTTGAAAAAGCTGGGAGCCAAGCTCGGCTGATCCCGCTTTCGACTTCCCCCACAGATTTCAAGGCCATGGTCGGCACTTCCGACCATGGCCTTTTGATTTTCACCCTCAGTTCAGCAACTTTCACAGCCCCCAACGGCCTCAATCACGAAAAATGGGCCAAAAACACACATTTTCAAACGGTCGGCCGACACAAAATGACGAATTCGCCTCAAAATCACCAAACTTCACCTTGCTGATTTCCATTTTAACCGCATTTTCCCCCCGAAATCGCAATTTTCACCTCAAAGCTTATGAATCCACCTAAAATGGACGGCGCTCAAGCCCTCATCAAAACCCTCGCCGACCTCGGCATCGAATATGTCTTCGGTTATTCCGGCGGAGCGGCCATTCCGATCTTTGACGCCCTCCAAACCGTGAAAACGGACATGAAGTTCATCCTGGTTCGCCATGAGCAGGGAGCGGTTCACATGGCCGACGGTTACGCACGCGCCACCGGCAAGCCGGCCGTCGTCCTGGTCACCTCCGGCCCCGGCGCCGGCAACACCGTCACCGGCATCATGACCGCCCAGATGGACAGCGTTCCGATGATCATCCTCTGCGGCCAGCAGGTCACCTGGATGCTCGGCAAGGATGCCTTCCAGGAGGCGGACATCTTCAACATCACGTCCCCGGTCGTGAAGCACAACTTCCTGGTCAAAAGCTCGAACGCGCTGCCGCGCATCGCCCGTGAGGCCTACCACATCGCCACCACCGGCCGCCCCGGCCCGGTTCTCATCGACATCCCGAAGGACATCAGCCAGGGGCCCTTCACCGGCACCTTCGACGAACCGATGGACCTGCCCGGCTACCATCCCGAGGAGAACTTCAAGATCGACCAGGCCGGCATCCAGGAAGCCGCCCGCCTGCTCGCCGCCGCGAAGCGTCCGGTCATTCTCGCCGGCCAGGGAGCCATGATCGCCCGCGCCGACAAGGAGCTCATGACCCTCGCCGAAACCCTCGGCTGCCCGGTCACCACCACCCTGCTCGGCAAGGGCGTCTTCCCGGAGACGCACCCGCTTTCCCTCGGCATGCTCGGCATGCACGGCACCGCCTACGCCAACAAGGCCATGGTCGAGGCTGACCTCATCTTCAACGTCGGCTCCCGTTTCGATGACCGCATCATCGGCAAGCCGCACATGTTCGGCCGCAACGCCAAGATCATCCACATCGACATCGACGCCGCTGAATTCAACAAGATGATCAAGGTGGACATCGCGATCAAGGGTGACGCGAAAGCCGCCCTGCGCGACCTGCTGCCTCACATCGAGAAGCTGCCCACCGAGGACTGGCTCGCCCATCTCGATGGCTACAAGAAGAAGTTCCCTCTCTCCTACAAGAAGCAGGGCGGGCTGCGCATGCAGCAGGTCATCGACGAGCTGTACACGCTCACCAAGGGCAAGGCCATCGTCACCACCGACGTCGGCCAGCATCAGATGTGGGCCGCACAGTTCTACAAAAACGACGAGAGCTACCACTGGCTCAGCTCCGGCGGCGCCGGCACGATGGGCTTCGGATTCCCCGCTGCCATCGGCGCCCAGCTGGCCTGCCCGGACAAGCTCGTCGTTGCCATCGCCGGTGACGGCGGCTTCCAGATGACCTTGTTTGAACTGGCCACCGCCGCGATCCACAAGCTGCCCATCAAGATCCTCATCCTGAACAACAGCTACCTCGGCATGGTCCGCCAGTGGCAGGAGCTCTTCTTCGAGAACCGTGAGAGCGGTGTCGACCTCATCGGCAACCCCGACTTCGTGAAGCTCGGTGAGGCCTATGGCATCAAAGGCTGGCACATCCGCCGCCCCGCCGATGTCGAGCGCGTCCTCCAGCAGGCCCTCGATTACAATGACGGCCCCTGCATCATCGAGGCCGAGTGCATCAAGGCCGAAAACGTCTTCCCGATGATCCCCGCCGGGGCCGCGCTCGAAGACATGATCCTCGAGGCTCCGAAGCACAAGATGGAAAAACCCACCGGTTCGACCTGATCCGTTGTAGCCCGGACTTTCCTGTCCGGGTTCTGGACTACTCAGGCGATGAAAACCAACCGCATCATCCAAGGCGACGCGTTCGCGGAACTGAAAAAACTCCCGGATTCCGTCGCCCAGGCCGTCATCGCCGACCCACCCTACTTCAATGTTCTCGAAGATGAATCCTGGGACACCCAGTGGAAGTCAGCCACCGCCTACGTCGCCTGGTGCGAAAAGTGGGTTGCTGAAGCCATGCGCGTCCTGCGCGAGGACGGCCTCTGCTTCATCTTCGGCCAATTAGGAAAGCGCGAGCACACCTTCCTCCACCTCATGTCACGCCTCGCCCTCCAGCACCGCTATCACGACCTCATCATCTGGGATCGTGCCGTGGGCTACAACGAGCGCCGCGACAGCTTCACGCCGCAGTACGAGATGATCCTCGTCCTGCGCAGGGGCGATGAGGTGAAGTTCAACAAGGACGCCGTGCGCATCCCCTACGATGCCGCCACCATCCAGGCCTACATGCGGGATCCCCGCTACAAGGACAAAAAGGCGCGCAGGGCCCACCTGGAGGCCGGCAAGTTCGCGACGAACATCCTGCGCATTCCCAGCCTGAAGGGGCTTTCCAAGGAAAAGTGCGGCCACCCCTCGCAGAAGCCCCTCGGCCTCATCGAAAAGCTCATTGAGAGCAGCACCGATCCCGACGACCTCGTCATCGACCCCTTTCTCGGCTCCGGCACCACCGCCGCCGCCGCCCACAAGCTCCAGCGCCGCTGGCTCGGCATCGAAAAGGACTCCAGCTACCTCAAGATCGCCCGAGCCCGCCTCAAGACTCCGACTTCCAAATCCAAAAACTAATCCGACACGACCATGAGCGACAAAATCAGCGCCACCACCGACAAAAAGCCCGCCCCCCAGGCGGACATCATCAACATCCACACGCTCAGCGTCATGGTGAACAACCAGCCCGGTGTCCTCGGCCGCATCTGTGCCGTCTTCAGCCGCCGCGGCTTCAACATCGAATCCCTCGTTGTCTCCCAGACCCGTGACCCCCGCTTCAGCCGCATGACCATCGGCATCAGCGGCCATCCCGAAGGCCTGCACCAGATCATCATGCAGGTGAACAAGCTCATCGACGTCATCCACTGCGTCGAGCACACCGACCGCGACGCCGTCGCCAAGGAAATGGTGCTCATCAAGGTCGCCGCCGGCGCCGCCGAACGCACGGAGATCCTCCAGATCATCGAGCATTACGCCGGCAAGACCGTTGACCTCCAGGATGACAGCCTCATCGCCATGATCACCGGCAACACCGACAAGCTCGACGCCGCCGTCCGTCTGCTGGGCAAGTTCGACATCGTCGAGACCGTCCGCACCGGCAAGGTTGTCATGGCCCGCGGCCTCACCGAAACCTGATCGACAAAACAGGTCGGAGATCGCCGTCCCAAGCACCCTTCTTCACTCAACCACGCCCCGTTCCATCCAGGAACGGGGCTTTTTAATGCCTGATGCAGGCCGGGCTCAGAGTTCCTTGATGGAGATGTTGCGGAACTGGATGAGGCTGGAGGCCGGGGAAAGCTCGCCTGTCTTGGGATTTTTGCCGCCGTGATGCTGAAGCCCCAGCCGCCCCCTGGCCGGCACTCCGGGCAGTTGGGCATTCGCAATGACGACCTTGCCATTCAGCACCACGGTGAGGCGGTCGCCCTTCATCGTGATTTCAAAGGTGTTCCACTCACCCACAGGCTTGTCGGCACAAACCTTCGGCGTGACTCCGGCCCGCACTTCGGGCGGCTGCGTCTTGTCCATCCGATAACCATAAACTTCACCGCTGCCGACAGGCCAGCACCAGATGTTGATCTGTGACTTGCCCTGACCTCGCAGATAAATCCCGGAATCGGCGTTCGGAGTCGGGATTTTAATCTCCTGCCCCTTCTCATCGAGTTTGTGGCTGCCATCGGGAAGCACAACCGGCATGGGATACAGCCCGGTGGTTTGCTTCAGCCGCCAGTCGATCTTCAGGGTGAAATCACCGAATTCCTTTTCGGTCCACAGGTTCTTGTCCTTCCCCGGCGCCTCGCTGCAGGCATCGTAATCAATGACGCCATCCACGACCTTCCAATGGCCGTTGTCGCCATCCGGCACCACCCAGTGAGCAAGGTCTCTGCCGTTGAACAGCGGCGTGAATTCTTCCGCAGAAAGGCCGGTGGCGGCCCAGGCCGTCATCAGGAGGGTGAGGATGGATTTCATGACTGGATCAAAACGGCCTTCCCGCCTGGATTCCTCATGGAAAGTGGCCTGAATGATGCCATCAGATGCGGTGCGGCCCAGGCTGAGCCCTTCCCCTCTCCTCCCATGCGGATCTTTGTCTATGGCACCTTGAAACGCGGTCACTCCAACCACGGCTGGATGCGCGGCCAGCAGTTCATTGGCGAAGCCTCCACCCGCCCCCTTTTCCGCCTCCATGACCTGGGGGGCTATCCGGGCATGGTCCTGGCGGAAAATCACGGTCTCAGCGTCCAGGGAGAAGTCTGGGAAGTCGATGCCGAGGGACTGAATCGGCTGGATGAGCTGGAAGATGTGAGCGGTGGAGAATACACCCGCGAGCCCATCCCGCTCCTGCCACCTTTCGACCAGGAACGTGTCGAGGGTTATCGATACCTGCGAGACGTCAGCCGGACCCCGGACATCGGCGGCTGCTGGTGACCCAAGAGCTCATTATTTCGGTTATCGATTAAGTTGAATGAAGCTGCCTTTTCGGTGGCGTGGCCCGTTTCTAGCGTTTACAAAAAAGTCCGCTGAGGCGGTCACAAAAGAATTTATGTGCGGCATTGTTGGATACATTGGCAAGCGGCAGGCCAGCCCCATCCTCCTGGATGGACTGAGCCGGCTGGAATATCGCGGTTATGACTCGGCAGGCATTGCCCTGCTCAACGGCGAACCCCGGGTGAACATCATCAAGAAGGCGGGCCGGATCGACAATCTGCGCCAGGCCGTCGCCGAGGTTCCGCATGCCGGAGCCATCGGCATTGCCCACACCCGCTGGGCCACCCACGGCGCCCCGACCGATGAAAACGCCCACCCTCACCGCGACCAGGGAGGTAAGCTGGTCCTTGTCCATAATGGCGTCATCGAAAACTATCAGATCCTGCGGGAGCAGCTCGCGGCCAAAGGCCACACCTTTGAATCCCAGACGGATACCGAGGTGCTAGCCCACCTGGTCGGGACTTATTTTGACGCCAGCGATGAAATCGACGGCCCCGCCCGGCTGCGTTCCGCCGTGGAAAACGCCCTGCGCAAAGTCAAGGGCACCTACGGCATCGCCGCCCTGCATGCCGATGTTCCCGGGGTCATCGTCGGCGCCCGCCTCGGCAGCCCCCTCGTGGTCGGCCTGGGCGAAGGCGAGCATTATCTCGCCTCCGACGTGAGCGCGATTGTCGCCCACACCCGTGACGTCGTTTATCTCAATGACCATGATGTGGTCAGCCTCAGCAGCGACCGCTTTGACGTGACCAGCATGGCCGGCGGCGACGCCCAGGTGAAGGTCAGCCGCGTGGAGTTCACCGCCGATGATGCGGAGAAGGGTGACTTCCCGCATTACATGCTCAAGGAGATCCACGAGCAGCCCCAGAGCCTGCGCAACGCGCTGCGCGGCCGCCTGTCCCGTGACGAGGCCACTGCCATCCTCGGAGGGCTGAACATGACGCCTCAGGAGCTGCGCGGCATCGACCGCATCATCCTCAGCGGCTGCGGCACCGCCTTCCACGCCGCCATGGTCGGCGAATACCTCATCGAAACCCTCGCCCGCGTGCCGACCGAGGTCGAAATCGCCTCCGAGTTCCGCTACCGCAATGTCCCCGCGGACAAGAACACGCTGCAGTTTGTTCTCAGCCAGAGCGGTGAGACCATCGACACCCTTGCCGCCCTGCGCGAGGCGCGCCGCAAAGGCATCCGCTGCCTCGGCATCGTCAACAGCGTCGGCAGCACCATCGCCCGCGAAAGCGACGGCGGCTGCTACATCCACGCCGGCCCTGAGATCGGCGTCGCCGCCACCAAGACCTTCACGTCCACCGTCGCCGTGCTGTCCCTGCTCGGCATGCTCTTCGGCCGCATTCATCACCTCAGCAGCGCCGACGGCCTGGAGATGATCGACGAACTGGAGGCCATCCCCGACAAGATCACCGCCATTCTCAAGCAGGCGGACAAGATCAAGGCCATCGCCGAAAAGCACTGCCATGCCGAGGGCATGCTCTTCATGGGCAGGCAGGCCAACTACCCCGTGGCCATGGAAGGCGCGCTGAAGATGAAGGAGATCAGCTACATCTACGCCAGCGGCCATCCGAGCGCCGAGCTCAAGCATGGCATCATTGCCCTGGTGAAGCCTGACATGCCCAGCGTGTTCATCGCCCCCGACGACGCCGTCTTCGACAAGAACGTCAGCAACATCGAGGAGGTGCTTGCCCGCAAGGGACCCGTCATCGCCGTCACCACCGAAGGCCGCACCGAGCTTGAGCGCCTGACTGAGGATGTCATCTACGTGCCCGACTGCCCCAGCTACCTCAGTCCTCTGCTGACCGTGATCCCGCTCCAGCTCTTCAGCTACTACACCGCCGTCGCCCGCGGCTGCGACGTGGACAAGCCGAGGAACCTGGCCAAGAGCGTGACCGTCGAGTGAGTCCCGGCAGGCCGCCCAACATTCCCGCCACCGCAGGTCTGAAACCTCGCACAGACCTGCGTCCTGCATTCTGCCCGGTGAAACCGCCCTATTCGGCGGATTTCCGCTCGTTCACAATGCGGTCCACCGCGTGCTTGGTCACAATGTTGCCCTGGCTGTCACGTCCTTTGATGGCAAGGGCCGCGACAGGGAACTTGAGCTGGGTGTTGCGCAGGTAAAGGGCCGGCTTCAGGTGAACGATCAAGTTCTGGGCGTTGCTGGCCTCCTCCGTCTCATGACGTGAGAAAAACAGCACCAGCGTGCCTGGCGTGCCGCGGCTCAGGACGTAAGGCTTGTCCCGCGTGGTCCCGCCGATTCGGAAGCGCTTCGCCATGACCGGGCCGTTTTTGCCGTCCCGGTAGATCATCGTGTAAACGGCATCCTCATCCTTTTTGAAGAGGCTGATGTATTCCGGGTTTTTGCCGACGTGGAACTTGGGCGAGACCTTGGTCACGGTCATCGTCCCCTCGCGGGTGAAGAAGATGACGTCATCCAGGGTGGAGCACTTGCAGAGCGGCTCGCCCTCCTTCTTCAGGCCCGTGCCGGCAAATCCCTCCTTGGCGTCCAGGTAGAGCGTCTCGTTGGCCAGGATCACCTCGGCGGCCGCCACGCGGTCAAAGCTGCTGATCACCGTGCGACGTTCACGGCCGGGGCCGTAGGTCTTCTTCAGCCTTTCGAAGTGGGCGATGGCAAAGCGGGTGAGCTGCTTGAGGTTCTTCTGCACTCCGGAGATGTCCTCCTCCAGCTCGCTGATGT
>CAZXPU010000186.1:0-7899 GCA_964642905.1 uncultured Prosthecobacter sp. | reverse complement strand
TCCAGTCGCAGCTCGATGTTCCCGGCGATGCCCGCCTCACGCTCGTGCAGTTTGACGATGCCTACGAGGTCCCCGTCTCCGCGAAAATGATTCAAGACGTTCCTCAGCTCACGGCGGCCACTTACACGCCGCGAGGCAGCACCGCGTTGCTGGATGCCATCGGCCGGACCGTCCAGGAAACCGACCGCCGGATCAGCGCCCTGCCTGAAGAGCAGAGACCCGGCAAGGTCATCCTTGCCATCTTCACCGACGGAGCAGAAAACGCCTCACACGAATACAGCGTCAGGCACATCAGCGACCTCATCCGTCTCTACCGGGATCAGAAAGGCTGGGAGTTCCTGTTTCTGGCCGCCAACCAGGATGCCATCGCCTCGGCCGCCGCGCTGCACATGGACACGCATCTGAGCGGCAATGTCAGCTTCTGCATGGAAGGCGTGAAATCCACCGGCAACGCCATGGCCCGCAAGGTGCGGGCGATGCGCATGAAGGCCTGCGGAAGCATGGATGCCCAGGCTCTCGAAGATGACGCCAAGTCCATGGATCAAATCGTGCGGGAAGAGGAGGGCAGGCAGTCATCATGGCAATGAATCCACGCCTGCAGCGCAGAGCACGGGGAAAACTTGTCTCCGAATACGGTGTCTCCCGTGCCCAGCAGCCCGCCACAATACCCAAATAGTGCACGATACACTTGCAAAGTGTATCGTGCATAAATAGTGTATTAATCCATGAACTTCCTCAAACAACGCCTGCTCGACTACCTCGAAACCGTTTCGGGCGAGCGTCCTGAACTGCTGGCCGAAAAGGCTTCCGGGCTGCCCTTGTTCCTGAGAGAACGCTATCAAATCCACTCCACGCACCTGTTTGGCCGACGGTTCCTGTTGGCCATGGAGAAGGACGACGCGGATGCCAGCTCGCCTGGTGAATACGAGAGTCAGGCAGAGGCCCTTCGACATCATTGTGGAGAGACCGTGGTGCTGGTTCTGCCCATGGTGCCCTCTTACACACGAAACCGCATGGTGCGGAAGAGCCTCCCCTTCATCGTGCCGGGCAGCCAGATGTTCCTGCCCACGGCCATGATCGACCTGCGCGAGCGCTTCTCCCCGCCCAAGCTAGAGCGAGGAAGGCCTCTCACTCCCGCAGCCCAGTGCTTGATTCTTTACCACTTGCAGCGGCATTCATTGGAAGATTTACCCTTGCGGCATATCGCTGAAAAAATCGGTTACTCGCCGATCATGCTCACCAAGGTGAAGCATGAACTCGAAGCGGCCGATGTCTGCGGCACCGCACGTCAGGGGCGGTCCGTCATCATCGCCTTCAAAGTGCAAGGCAGGGAGTTGTGGGAGCGGGTTTTGCCCGTTCTTTCCAGCCCGGTGAAAAAGACCCATTGGCTGCGTTGGGAACAGCCCGGTCATCCTGCATTGATCGCGGGACTCACCGCCCTCAGCCGGCGCACGGACATCTCAGATGATCGTCTGCCTACTTTTGCGCTGCCTTCGGCCACCTTCCAAGCCAATCTGGAAGGGGGTCTTTACCGAGGTTGCCACGGACCTGAAGAAGCCAACATCCGCATGGAGAGCTGGAGCTACAATCCTCAACTGCTCGGCGACAGCGTGAGCGTCGATCCACTCTCGCTTTACCTGAGCCTGCGCGATTCGCCGGACGACCGTGTCCAGCAGCAGCTCGAAAGACTCATCCAACAAGTCTCATGGTGACAGGCCTTAACATCTTCCGGGAGCACTTCCGGGACTTCGAGGGGGCCATGACCCTCATTGGGGGGGCTGCTTGTGATGAGTGGTTCACCAGCAATGGCATGGCCTTCCGGGCCACCAATGACCTCGACCTCGTCATCATGATGGATCAGGTCGGCCAGCCATTCCTGGATGCCATGCGGGCTTTTATCAAAGACGGTGATTATCAATCCGGGGAGCGCAGTGATGGCGTTCCCATTCTCTACCGCTTCACCACTCCGTCCCGGGAGGATTTTCCTTCCAAGCTGGAGTTGAGCAGCAGGAAGCCGGAAGGCTTTGAACTCGGTGACGGCCAGAGAGCCATTCCCGTGTCCGCAGGACTCGGCAGGCACAGCCTTTCCGCCATCTTGCTCGACGACGCCTACTTCAGTCTCATCCGTGACCACCATGACCGGCGCGATGGCCTCTGGGTCGCCAATGCCACCTCATTGATTCCACTGAAAGCCCACGCCTGGCTGAACCTGACCCAAGCCAGAGACAACGGGGAGGCGGTGGACTCTCGGAACATCAAGAAGCACCGCGCCGATGTTTTCCGCCTCGCCGCCACCCTGCCTGGAGAAGCCGGGCCTGAGCTGCCTGCATCTGTCTTGACGGACTTGAGCCGCTTCTTGGAGGCTTTCCCCACCAGCTCCAGCGATTGGCCAGCCATTCAGGACGCAGTCAGAGCCACCGTGGGAGTTGGGATTCGTCCCGAAACCCTGCGAGAAGCCATCCAGACCTACTTTGGAATGATGAGAGATGAGAGATGAAGCACCACCCTTTGACCTGAGAGAGCAAACCAAGCTGGCTGTGGGCTCTGGACCTCAAGGTCGCCGCCCTCGTGTTCGCCCTGGCCGCTCTTGCCTCACAGGTCTGCCAGAGGTGCAGACAGGACGATTTCCACACCTGGTTGTGCATGGCGCGCTGGCCCCAGCTCAGAGGGTGGGGCTTCCGCCACCCGCGATTTTGTCGCCCTCCGGGCAGCGTGATGCTGTCTGTCTCGGTTCGCGCCACTCACCTCGGCTCGCCGCATTTAACACCCTCACCAACATCGCCACCCGAAAGCCCATGTTTCCAACTCACTCGCGACACCCTCGAACGCCGCGCAGGCCGTTGGCTCAGGGAGTTGAGCCGAATAGGAAGCAAAATGTGTTTCAGGTTGGATAGAAGCAGGCAATCATATTTCTTCAATCGCATGAGTTTATCCCAAGGCCTTTATGACTTGTTACTTTCCGAGGATGGCCATGCGCAACTAGCGCATCTGAAACCAGAATTCACGATCGCGGCTGAGCGTCCGGATCCCGATGAGGTCCGGGGGAGAATCACCGATGCGTTGCACGAAACCCTGTCGAAGTTGCTCGGTGAAGTTCACGGCGAGGACCGGGACATTCGCCAAATCGCCATTGTTAACGCCCTGCTTGCGGATTTGAGACGACGGTTTAGTGCGACAGAGATTGATGTCACAGATTTAGTTTCACCACCGTCTGTGCTGAAGGGGGTATTTCGTGGAGAACTTGGAGTCGCAGCGCCAGAGACCGGTTTGCTTTCGCCGTGGCTGTTTACTGCGGGCAAAGGTTCCCCATCATTACTATCCGAGCTCCGCAAAGAAATCGCTGCGTGTGACAAAATCGATATTCTAGTTAGCTTCATTACAGTTTCAGGGGTCCGCAAAATCGAGGATCTTTTAAAAAGCGTCACGGCAATAGGCGCTGATGGTTTTGCTCGCACCAGAATACGCGTCCTGACTACCACTTATACTGGGGCTACCGAGGCGCGTGCAATTGATATGCTGGCTCTGTTGCCTGGCTGCGAGGTTCGTGTTTCGCTCGATGGTCGTCGCACACGGCTGCATGCGAAAGCGTGGATTTTTCATCGCAAAACTGGATTTGGGTCAGCCTATGTGGGCAGCGCCAACTTGTCTGGAGCAGCATTGCTCGGCGGCTTGGAGTGGACGGTGAAGTTTACTCAACGCGGCCAGGAGAACTTGTTCTCACGTTCCGTGGCACACTTCGAAACACTGTGGAATGATGGTGAATTTCAGCCTTACGATCCTACGATAGCCGATCATCGGGATCAGCTCGCCAGAGCACTCAATAGAGAGGCGGGATCCCACATCATAGCATCGCCAACATTCTTCGAGATCGAGCCGAAGGACTACCAACGTGAAATGCTCGAAACTCTCGTGAGCGAGCGTCAGCACAACCGGACTCGAAATCTTGTCGTGGCGGCGACAGGCATTGGCAAAACGGTGATTGCAGCGTTTGATTATCGAATACTATGCAGGCAAGCAGGCGGAAGACCTCGTCTATTGTTTGTCGCCCACCGTCAGGAAATTTTGTTGCAAGCACTGCGAACATATCGCGAAGTCTTGAGAGACCACTCGTTCGGTGAAATGCTTGTGGGCGGTGCTATCCCAGAGAGGTTTGATCATCTCTTCGCCACCATCAACAGCGTGGCGGAGCGAGATCTGGTGACGACCTATGGTGCTGATTATTGGCATACGATAGTGATTGATGAGTGCCACCGCCTGGCAGCTGAACGATTCGATGCGTTTGTCCGCTCAGCGAAGCCAAAAGTTCTGTTGGGCCTTACTGCCACGCCGGAGCGCACTGACGGCAAGCCTATCCTGCCATACTTTGACAGCCGTCCAGATGGTTCTCCCGCAGTGGAACTGCGTTTGTGGCACGCGCTTGATCTCCAACTCCTTGCGCCATTTGAATATTACGGCTGTGATGATGAAACCGATTTTTCAGAGGTTCCATGGAATCAACCAGGTGAAATCAGCGCCATCGATTCGGTCGTCACCGGAAACGACGTCCGTGCAAAGCTCGTGATCAATGAGTGGGAACGGCTGAGCGGCAAAGCGCGCGCGACAAAAGCTATCGCATTTTGTGTCAATGTGGCCCACGCGCAGTTCATGACGCGAAAATTTAATGAAGCTGGACTCCCTGCGTTGTGCGTGATTGGCGAATCCACCGATGAGGAGCGCCGACGCGCTCCGGAACTTCTGCATGCTGGCAAAGTGTGCGTGCTCGTGACTTGCGACCTTTACAATGAAGGTGTGGATCTTCCGTCCGTGAACACACTGCTTTTACTCCGACCGACTCAAAGCCCCGTTCTATTTCAACAGCAAATCGGACGGGGACTTCGTCTGGCAGAAGGCAAGGAAAGTTGTGTCATTCTCGACTTTGTGGGACGTTACCGCACCGAGTTTCGATTCGACCGCCTACTGGGCTCGATTACTGGACTGGCCCGCAATGATTTGAAACAGGCAGTTGAAAACGGGTTCAGTTCGCTGCCGCCAGGCTGCCATATCCAGCTGCAAGCTCGCGCGAAGGCGCAAGTGCTCAACAGCCTGCGGGCAGCGATCAACCAGACGTGGCGTCATCTACAGAGAGAATTGCAAGCCTATGCCGCCATCCGTGGGCGAAGCCAGGTAAACCTAGGCAACTTTCTTCGTGATCAGTCTATCGAGATCGAGGATTTATACCGTGACGGTTCGCCAAGTGGGTGGACTGCTCTCAAGCGCGCCTCCGGGCTCGATGTAACGCAGGCTGCGGACGAAGATGAATACTTTGGTCGACGATTCGGCGATCTGTTGCATTGTGATGATCCGAGCCAGCTAGAATTTCTCGTCGGCGTCGCAGCTGCAGTTGGGGCTAACCAGCCAAACTTTGACGCGGAGCAACAATGCCGTTTACAGATGCTGGCTTATCAAGTTGACGGCCAGAATAGCCGCCTTGGAAGTGGCATGCAGTTTCTGGATCGATTGAAAGCGTC
Source organism: uncultured Prosthecobacter sp. (assembly GCA_964642905.1). Taxonomy (GTDB): domain Bacteria; phylum Verrucomicrobiota; class Verrucomicrobiia; order Verrucomicrobiales; family Verrucomicrobiaceae; genus Prosthecobacter. Next base: position 2,392 of record CAZXPU010000186.1, on the reverse strand, counting down.
TCCTGCAATACTATCCGAGTTGGGTGAACTGAGTAGCCTGCTTCTTGCCCGAACAAACCTCATACATCGGGTTCTTCCCGGGCTGGAGGATTTGCCGCTTTGCCTGCATGCGGCCTATGGGGTGCGCGAGATTTTGACTGCTGTGGGCTACTACACGAGTGCCAGGCGTCCTGCGTTCAGAGAGGGAGTGCTCGCATTGCCCCAACGCAGGCTGGAACTTCTCTTTATAACTTTGGACAAGAGCAAATGGGTTCACCAGAGCACGGCCTACCATGACTACGCGATCTCAAAAGAGCTGTTTCACTGGCAAACACAGAACTCCGCAGGCCCTCACACTGCTACAGGCAGACGCTACATCGAGAGCGCGAGCACTGGCTGGCAGTTCCAGCTATTCGTCCGCGCGAATAAAGGCGATGCGTATCGTGCATGTGGTCCTGTTGAATTGGTTCAGTGTGAGGGTTCACAGCCAATGTCAATCACCTGGCGCCTTCGTTGTCCTCTGCCGGTGCGGCTATTTCAAACCTTTAGCGTGCTGCGAGGCGGATAAGTTAAATAACTATCTGCTTCAGGGCTAGTTTCTGTTTTTTTTGACACGAATCTTCAAATGCGACTCATGACGAGCGAAGGGCTAGAATCGCCAGTGATTGCCAACGTAGCCAGTATTCACGCACTCTTCGCAAAGCCCCACGTCTTCCGGTGACCGCGCAGATACTCGGGGTGGGGGCGCAGGGTGGATTGCGGGGCGAATTGCAGGATTCGGCCGCGGTAGTGGATGAGGCCGAGTTGGTCCGGGCCCCATTCCTGGAAGCGGTGGGGATTTACCAGGATGCGGAACTGGTCGTCCACGGACCAGAGGCCGCGATCAAAAGCCCAGTGGGCGTTCCGGCTCAGGGCCAGGCCGTTGTGGATGTCGTTGTTCCGGGTTTTGGCAAACGGTTCGATGTGGGCCGCTTCGACGACGGATTCGCCCGAGTTCGTGATGATGCGATAACCGGTGAGGGCGCAGGTGTGCTGGTAGCCACACACAATCTGCACGCTGAAGCGGGCGGAGCGGCCCTGCTGAAGGGCATACTTGGCCATGGGTTCCTGAAGTTCAGACCATTGCTTCTGAAACTCCGCCGTCTGTGCTCGAACTCCGAGCAGGGCATACAACGCCACGCGTTCCTCCGGCGGGAAATAGGTCTCCACCAGAATGATTCGCGCGCTGCGGCGAAACTCGGGATCCTGGCTGCATGCCAGGTAATCAGGATCGAGCCGAACCGATTCCGTGGCATCGACGCCCCGGGAGGGACGTCCCTCGGACTCCAGTGGCTGCCAGAAGCCTTGCGACTTCAGGTGGTAGAACGGATAGCGAACATCCACCTTCCCGCCCCAGCGCGGCAGGGCGATGGACGTGAAGGCGTTGAAGCGCGCATGAAGCCCCGGGGTGCGCCGCAGGTCGGGGGCGATGAGCTCGCCATCCTGCGCCATGTCCAGCAGGCTCAGCAGCAGGCAGGGCTTGTGCGGGGCCATGCCTTTGGTCCGGGACCGGTTGGGGTTCAGATGACGCAGCTTGTTCAGCCAATGAGCGGGGTCGGGCATGGCGGGGCAGACGCTTATCGTTCCTTGGGGCGCGTTGTTTTCAACGGCTTGAAGCGTCGCGTGAAAGGTCTGAAGATTTTCTTCCTCAACTCGTCGAAGATGCCCATGAAGCTAATTTTGATTCTGCTGGTTCCGGTTCTCGCGTGGGCGGATCCGGGCGCGTCGTTGGCGGGGCAGAATGCCACGCTGAGAGATGCCACGGGCCGAGCCTCGGCCTCGGCCCGGACTTCGGGAAGCCAGACGACCTTCCGAGACGCCCAGGGCAGGCTGACGGGGACCGCCTCGAAATCGAGCACCGGCCTAACGACCTTTCGGGATGCCCGGGGGAGAAAGACGGGCAGTTCCAGCACGAGCGGATCGAAGACCACCTGCCGGGATGCGCAGGGGCGGATCACGGGCACCGCTTCCCGTTCAGCCTCGGGAGTGACAACTTATCGCGATGCCTCGGGTCGGATCACCGGCACGAGCAGCCTTCGCGGCAACAGCCTCACGTTTCGGGATGCGTCGGGACGCCTGACGGGATCGGCCACGGTGAAGAAGTGACCGTGATGAGGAGGGATGAGGGATGAGGGATGAGAGATGAGAGATGAGGGATGAGGGATGAGGGATGAGGTGCCCTGAAAATGGATCTTGGGACTTCCTTGGTCATTGGCCCCTGGGCATTCATTTCCCAGTGCTTTGACAATTCGCAGAACGCCATGCCCAGGGGGGCACACAGGGTGCGCGATGGCTTCTCGCGTCCTGCCAGGACGCGGTGAAGGGGGGCGTGGGTATGTGCCTGGCACCGGTGGTTATCGATCGCCGGGGAGCG
>CAZXPU010000185.1:0-8018 GCA_964642905.1 uncultured Prosthecobacter sp. | reverse complement strand
TTTATTGATATTATTGTTTTTTTGTTTACGGTTGTGGCTGTTCGAAGATGTTTCGCCAGCTCTCAGCCTCACCGATCTTCCTAGCCTGCCTGCTTCTGGGGTGGCCTGGGATGGGCTTGGCTTATCTCGGCAGCTTTGAAGAAGGAGACGGTTACCGCATTCCTGGCACAGGCCTGATTGTGTCTCAGTTCTTGGCTGGAGACGCCCAGTTCTACCTCGGCAACAACTCTGCCAATGGCTACACGGGTGTTGTCGCGCCGGGTGCTTTTCCCAACACCCTGGGCGACATGACGCATGGAGCGGATCTCAGCCGCTACAATGCCGGGCAATATGGAACGAATCTCGGTGGTCCTGGAGGAACGGCCGTTGACATCGCTGACAATTCCGGGCTCTGGAAGGCCCTGAGCGGAGGTCGGTTGAATGAGGACCTGGGGGCTCCGCTTTACCTGGGAAACACGTATCGACGTGATTACGTGGCCGCCTACGGCTACTCCAATGCCAGGACTGGCAGCCAGGTGCTGAACGTGCTGGCGACGGATGAAGATCTTCAATACGCCTACCAGTTCGATGACCGGGACTTCAACGGCATCGCTCCCTCCTTGACGGGCAGCAGTCTGATTGGCCTGAACTTCTGGGTCTGTCCTTCCGATTATGATGACACGGAATCCATCAATGTGCTGGGCATGGCCATCAAGGATTCCTTCGGTCAGACCCTTCTGGAGGTCGGCTACACGGGCGATAACTTTCTTCAATATCGCATTGGAGGCGCTGCGAGCTGGCAGACAACCTCGATCAACATGGGCACTCAGGGGTGGTCGATGATCTCCCTCCAGATCGACACTGCCGTCGACACGGTCGGGCTTTCCGCCGCCGGCTTCGACAACAACACGTCCCTTCTGGGGCCGACCACAGGGCTTTTCGGCGGCCAGTCGATCGGGTTTGCCGCCGCAGACCTGGCGACTCTGGAGTGGTCGGCCGTCGGCACGGTGGGGTTCAAGAACTACTTCGACGATTTTTCCTTTTCCGTCTCGCCGACTCCGGTGCCTGAGCCCGGGGCGGCCCTGATGGTGCTGCTGGCAGGGCTGGGGTGGTTTGGCAGAGCTGCGTCGCGTAGGCGGATGGCGAGGTCCTTGGTGGGATGAACGCGAATGACCAAGGATCAGGAATCCAATGACCAGGGAAAACCCAAGCCTCGAACCGGAAAGGCGAGCTGAATAAGTAGTTATGGGCTTCAGCCCGTCACCACCCGCGATTAGCCGAAACGCTCGCGCCGCCTTTTTCACGCTGCCGCCAAGGGGACACCCCAGGGCCTTCCACACAGTCACGAGCTGAAGCTCATGACTGCTTTTGGGGCGCATTGGAACCTTACCTGGGCATTGGAGCCTGGACATTGGACATTTCCCCTTCCCGCTCTGCCTTACCCCGGCCGTTTCATTGAAAGCGGCCCTGCTGCTGCTGCTCCTGCTGTTGGTGAAAGCGGATCTCCGCCTGCAGGTCGACCGGCGGGAAGTACATGTAGGTGCTGTAAAGCTGGCCGCCGATGCTGCCGACCTCCACCTGGGCCTCGTCAAGAAACTCATGCAGGCCCTGGGAGAAGATGTCCTCGACGGACAGTTGGTTCATCTTTTCGAGGAAGGCCCTGAAGCGCTCGATGGCGGCGCTGCATGCACCTGCCTCAGCTGAGGACTCGGTGAAGAGCTCGACGCATTGATCCATCTCCTGGCAGCAGAACTTCAGGCTGCGCGGGAAGCTGTCGTCGAAGATCAGAAACTCGACGACCTTCTTGTAAAAGACATCGGCGACATAATAACGGCGGTAGGCCTCAAGGGCGCTGGCGCTGCGGAGCACGGCGTGCCACTGGGCGGTGTCCACTGCGCCGCCGACGTCGGAGGCGCTGGGCAGGAGGATGTGATACTTGATGTCGAGCAGGCGGGTGATCTGGTCGGCGCGTTCGAGGTACTTGCCGAACTGGATGAACTCGAAGCCTTCGTTGCGGGAGAAGGTGCTGACGGTGATTCCCTGGAAGAGGTGGGAGAAGCGCTTGATCTTGTCATAGAAGGCGCTGGCGCCCTCGTGCCAGACGGTCTTGGCGTCGGCGCCCTGGATGAAGTGGTAGGCGTCGTTCAGCACCTCCCACATCTCGCTGGAGATCTGGTCGCGGACCTGGCGGGCGTTTTCACGGGCGTTGGAGATGCAGGAGACGAGCGAGTTGGGGTTCTCCGTGCGGAAGGTCATGAACTCGGTCACGCTCTCGCTGTCCGCCGTGTCATAGAGTTCGTTAAACTGTTCCTCGTCTCCGGAGGAGCGGACGATGGGCAGCCAGTGAGCCTTGAGCTGCTCGTCGGTGACATGGCCGAAGTCGAGGAGGAGCTGGAGGTTGACGTCGATGAGGCGCGCCTGGTTTTCGGCGCGTTCCAGGTAGCGGCTCATCCAATAGAGGCTGCCCGCGACACGGGCGAGCATGACGTTGGCCTGCTTGTGGCGGGCGAGTTCTTCGCGGGCGTTGGAAACGGGAGGCATGGCTGGGGAGTGGGGACGCAGGGTGGGTCGGTCGGTCGGCGGGCTTCAGTCCTTGAGAACCCAGGTGTCCTTGGAGCCGCCGCCCTGGGAGCTGTTGACGACGAGGCTGCCCTTGCGCAGGGCCACGCGCGTGAGGCCGCCCGGGGTCACGACGATCTTCTCGCCGCAGAGGATGTAGGGCCGCAGATCAATGTGCCGCCCCTCGAAATGATCGCCGCACCAGGTGGGATGACGGCTGAGGGAGATGGGATGCTGGGCGATGAAGTTGCGGGGATTTTCCTCGACCATCTTCCGGAAGGTCTCGATCTCCTCCTTGGAGGCCCAGGGGCCCATCAGCATGCCGTAGCCGCCGGCCTCGTTGGCGGATTTGACGACCAGCTTGGAAAGGTTGTCGAGGATGAATGCGCAGTCCTGCGGCTCGGAGGCGAGGTAAGTGTCCACGTTGGGCAGGATGGGATCCTCTCCGAGGTAGTACTTGATCATCTTCGGCACGAAGTAGTAGACCACCTTGTCATCGGCGACGCCGGTGCCGATGCTGTTGGCCAGGCTGACGTTGCCGGCGCGGTAGGCGTTGACGAGGCCGGGCACGCCGAGGAGCGAGTCGGCGCGGAACACGGAGGGGTCGAGGAAGTCGTCGTCGATGCGACGGTAGATGACGTCCACCTGGACAAGGCCGGCGGTGGTGCGCATGAAGACCTTGTGATCGCGGACGAGCAGGTCACGCCCCTCGACAATCGGGATGCCCATCTGGCGGGCGAGGAAGGCGTGTTCAAAGTAGGCGCTGTTGTAGACGCCGGGGGTGAGGAGCACCGCGTTCGGGGCGTCGTTGCCGCGGAACCTGGCCGGTGCGCAATACTGCAGAACCTTGAGAAGCTCGGCGGGATATTGGTCGACCGGACGCACGCCGGCTGCCTGGAAGAGCTCAGGGAAGGTGCGTTTGAGGGCGCTTCGGTTTTCCAGCATGTAGCTGGCGCCGGAGGGGCAGCGCAGGTTGTCCTCGAGAACGAGGTAACGTCCGTCCTTGTCGCGGATCAAGTCGGTGCCGCAGATGTGCACATAGACGTTCTTCGGCACCTCGAAGTGCATGAACTCGCGGCGGAAATGCTTCGCGCTCAGCAGGTACTGCGGCGGGATGACGCGGTCCTTGATGATCTTCTGCTCGTGATAGATGTCATGCAGGAAGAGGTTCAGCGCGGTGAGACGCTGGATGAGCCCTCGTTCGACCACGTCCCATTCCTCGGCTGAGATGACGCGTGGCACGCAGTCAAAGGGGAAGATGCGTTCCGTGCCCTGGGAGTCGGAATAGACGGTGAAGGTGACGCCGCCGCGCATGAAGGCGGCCTCGACGGCGGTCTGGCGGTTGCGGAATTCTTCGGCGGAGACAGCGTTCAAGGCCTCGCCGACGGCGTGGTAGTGCGGGCGGACTGCGTTTCCGGAGGTGAACATTTCATCGAAGAAATCCTCCGGCTGATACTGGTCGAAAAGCATGGCGGTTGGGGTTGGTGCAGGGCGGTGAGGCGCCTGAGTACGGTTTAAGCAGGACTGAGGCCAAGTTTGTGGGCCGGTTTTGTCGGTGACCAGCCTTAAATGGCGGCGGGACCTGTCCGGGGAGGGCGCATAGTCCTTGCCTCACCAGGCCTGCCAGGCCAGGATTCGCGATGTCCTTCTGGCTGCTGAAATCTGAACCCGACGTGTTTTCCTTCGACGACCTCAAGTCACGCCCGAAGCAGACCGAGCCCTGGAACGGCGTGCGCAACTACCAGGTGCGCAACATGATGCGTGACCAGATGGCCCTTGGCGACCTCGGCTTCTTCTACCATTCTTCCTGTGACGTTCCCGGCATTGCCGGCGTGGTCAGGATCGTGCGCGAGGCCTATCCGGACCCGACGCAGTTCGATCCCGCCTCGGAGTACTTCGACGCCGGCAGCCGGCGCGAGGAGCCGCGATGGCTGATGGTCGACGTGAAGTGGGAGGCGGACTTCGCGGAGCTTGTCACGCTGGAGATGCTGCGGTCGGATCCGGCGCTGGCGGACATGCTGATCCTGCGCCGGGGCAACCGGCTTTCCATCACGCCGGTGGAAAAGGCGCACTGGGAGCGCATCTGCCGTCTGGGCGGCCTGCGTGCCAGGGCCTCATCCAGGTGACGCGCCTAACCTAACCAGGATTGCAATTCAGCGGGCGGCGGGCATTCCCAGGCGCCCTGGAAGCCGGGTGCGGAAACCTCCATCCGCTGTGAATGCAGGGCCTGGCGGGAGGAGAACAGCCTGCCCTCAAGCGCCGGGGTCCAGCCGGTCTCGATGAACTCCAGGTAGCACTGCTCGTCGAGGCCGTAGATCTTGTCACCGAGGATGGGCAGGCCCAGGTGGGAGAGGTGGACGCGGATCTGGTGCATCCTGCCGGTGAGCGGACGCGCCTCGACCAGCGTCAGCCTGCCAGCCCGGGGATGCTCGCAGCGGCGCAGGGTGCGGAACTGCGTGTGGCAGGGGGTGCCGTCCGGGTGAACCGCCTGGCGGACCCAGATGGCCGATTCCATGACCTCGCCCTTGCGCAGGATCGGGGCCTCGAGGTCGAGCGTCTCCCACTCGGGCCAGCCGTGGACGATGGCGTGGTAGGTCTTGCGGATCTGGTGCTCCTGCATGGCGATGCCGAAAAGCCTGGCCCAGGCGGCGTTCTTGGCCACCAGCACCACGCCGCTGGTCTCGCGATCCAGGCGGTTGATGATGCTGACCTGGCCGCCGTTGGCCATCTCGTAGGCCAGCAGGTCACGCAGCCCGTGCCAGAGCGTCGGGGCGCCGTGCAGGCTGCCGGGATGAATCTGCAGCGGCGCGGGCTTGTTCACGACGATGTAGTCGTCCGTCTCGTCGATGATGTTGAAGTCCTGGTTATGCGCGTGCTGCACGGTGATGCCTTAGCCGCTGCGGGCGGGCCTGCCAAGCCGTGCGATGCGGGTTTCCCCGGACGGGCAAGTTTTAAGGTCTCGGCGCTTGAGTGTGCCTGCGGCCTGCGGCAGGCTCGGCGGCCCCGAATGAAGGACGCCCTCGAAGACTTCGAGCAATACATCATCGACGTGATCATCCACAACCGTCGGGGAATCCGCGCGTCGCTGCTGCGCACGGTGTTCTGGTTCCTTTCCGGCATCTACAAGGGGGCGGTGAAGCTCCGGCTCTACCTCTACCGTGAACGCTACATCCACGACCACCACCTCGGGGTGCCCGTGATCAGCGTCGGCAACATCACCGTCGGCGGCACCGGCAAGACACCCGTGGTGGAGCTGCTGGCCAAGTCGCTGCGTGACCGAGGCCGCCGGGTGGCCATCCTCAGCCGGGGCTACAAGAGCAAGCGTCAGCGCAAGGCGCCGCTGAGCTGGAGGATCGCCGCCAAGCTCGGCCTGGCCCGCAAACCCAAGGGGCTGCCCCCGCGCGTGGTGAGCGATGGCGAGAGGGTGCTGCTGGACTCCCACAACGCCGGCGACGAGCCCTTCATGCTCGCCCACAACTGCCCCGGCGTGCCGGTGGTGGTGGACCGTGACCGGGTGAAGGCCGGTGCGTTTGCCATCCGCAAGTTTGGCGCGGATGTGCTGATCCTTGATGACGGGCTTCAATACCTGCGGCTGAAGCACCGGCATGACATCGTGCTGGTGGACAAGACGGCCCCCTTTGGCACCGGTTACATGCTGCCCCGGGGCACCCTGCGCGAGCCTCCGAAAAGCCTGCGCCGGGCCAGCTACATCTTCCTCACCAAGTCGGACGGGGACAGCGCCGAGGTGATCCGCCAGATCGAGCGCCACAATCCGGTCGCCGACATCGTCGAGTGCCGTCACCGCCCTGTGTACTTCCAGGACATCCACACCGGCGAGCGCCTGCCCCTGGACGCCTTCAAGGGGAAATATGTCGGCGCCCTCTCGGGGATCGCCGTGCCGGAGAGCTTTGAAAACGGCTGCCGGAAGCTGGGCGCCAAGGTCCAGTGGACGGCGCGGTTCACCGATCACCACCGGTTTCAGGAGAAGGAAATCACCCAGTTCATCGACCGCTGCGTCAAGGCGGACGCCGACGCGGTGCTGACCACGGAAAAGGACTACGTGCGCTTCCCCAAGCTGCCGCCCGGGGAGATCCCCGTCTATTTCCTGCGGGTGGAGATTGAGATCACCCGGGGCAGGGAAACCTTCGAACGCCTCGTGGACATCATCGCCCAGCCCCGTCACGTGACCCAGGGCCTGGTCAGCGCCGAGCTGGTCGAGACCGCGGAATGAGCGGCAGCCCGCCCGGCAGGCCGGACCCAGAACGGTTTCAAAGTATCACACTTCGCGGTTGCCAGACAAAGTCGGCTGCATGTAGCCTCCGCCTCCCTGCGTTAACTCCGCCCCCGTTTCCCCGACCATGAGCAAGAAAAAAGCCGCCAAGACCGCCCCCAAGAAAGCCGCGAAACCCGCCGCCAAGAAAGCGGTGAAGGCCGCCGGAAGTTCCACGAAAAGCCTCCTGGTGGAAAACCGGGTGTTCAAGCCCTCCGCTGACTTTGCCAAAAAGGCGCGCATCAGCTCGATGGCCCAGTATCAGAAGATGCACGCCGAGTCGTTGAAGAACCCCGACAAGTTCTTCGGCCGTGAAGCGCAGGAGCTTTCCTGGAGCAAGCCCTTCAAGAAGGTGCTCGACTGGAAGTGCCCGAACGCCAAGTGGTTCGTCGGCGGCCAGCTCAATGTCAGTGAAAACTGCCTCGACCGCCACCTGGACGGCCCCCGCAAGACCAAGGCCGCCATCATCTGGGAGGGCGAGCCCGGCGAGAAGCGTGTCATCACCTATCAGCAGCTCCATCGCGACGTGTGCCGCTTTGCCAACGTGCTGAAGCGTCACAAGGTGAAGAAGGGCGACCGCGTCGTCATTTACATGCCGATGGTTCCCGAGGCCGCCGTGGCCATGCTGGCCTGCACGCGCATCGGCGCCATGCACAGCGTGGTGTTTGGCGGCTTCAGCGCCGAGTCCATCAAGGATCGCGTGACCGACTGCGGCGCGACGATGGTGATCACCGCCGACGGCGGCTATCGCCGCGGTGCCGTGGTGGCCCTCAAGAAGAATGTCGATGACGCCCTCAAGGGCGGCGACACGCCGGTGAAGTCGGTGATCGTGTTCAGGCGCACCGGCCAGGATGTGCACATCGAGGAAGGCCGCGACTACTGGTGGCACCGTGAGCTGGAGTATGTCGACGCGAAATGCCCGGCGGTGGCGATGGATTCCGAGTCCCCGCTTTTCATCCTCTACACCAGCGGCAGCACCGGCAAGCCCAAGGGCATTCTGCACTCCACCGGCGGCTACCTCCTGCACTCCTACATGACCTGCAAGTATGTCTTCGACCTGCGCGATGACGACGTCTACTGGTGCACGGCCGACATCGGCTGGGTCACTGGTCACAGCTACATGGTCTACGGCCCGCTGGCGATGGGGGCCACTTCTCTGATGTATGAAGGCGCGCCCAACTGGCCGGAAAACGACCGCTTCTCGCGCATC
>CAZXPU010000184.1:0-8134 GCA_964642905.1 uncultured Prosthecobacter sp. | reverse complement strand
TGAAACTTCGAACTTCGAACTTCGAACTTGCCTCCCCCTTCAAGTCCAGGTTCCCGGCCTGAGGAAACCGAGGGGCAGGCTGGTGGAGTTGACGTCGTAGAAGTTGCCGATGTTGGGCAGCACGGTGCTCATGCCGGAGGCGGGCACGCCGAACCAACGAAGCATTTCCGCGAAGAACTGGTCGACGCTGGTGGTGGGGATCATGCGGCCGCCATAGCCGGTGTCGTCACTGCTTTCGAGGGTGAGGTCGGGGAAGGTGCCGCAGACGCGTCCGCCCTGGACGGGGCCGCCCATGACGAGGGCGTTGCCGCCCCAGGCGTGGTCGGTGCCGCGGCCGTTGCTGCGCAGCGTGCGGCCGAAGTCGGAGGCGCTGTAGGTGATGACGCTGTCCTGAAGGCCAAGCTGCTCCAGGGCGCCCTGGAAGGCGGTGAGGGAGGTGTTCAGGGTGTTGAGCATGCCAGCCTGGGTTTCCAGCAGCTCGCCATGATGATCCCAGCCGCCGAAGGCGATGAAGAGCGTCTGGCGGTGCAGGCCGAGGGCGGGACGGAGGGCGATCATCTTCACGGCCGCGCGGAACTGCTGGGCGATGTAGTTGGTGCCGGGAAACAGGGAGGCGACGGCGCTGTCGTCGAAGCTGTTGTACTGCTGGAGGAAGAACTCCTGAAGCTCGATGCTGCTCTTGGTGAGCTGTCCGTAGGACTGCTGCATGAGGTTGGCGTAGTTCTGCTGGAGGATGCTGCGGTGAGCGCTGTTTTTCAGCCGCATCGGATGCAGGGGGTCGCTGATCTCGCTGCCGGTGAAGGTGAGGGCGCCGCGGTCGGTGACGACAAACTGGGTGGTGTTGTTCCCCACCTGCCAGAGGCTGTTGCCGGACAGGGAGATGTTCATGGCGATGCTGTTGGCGTTCGCCGTGGCGTGAATCAGGTCGGCGGTGCGGCCGGCCCAGCCGCTGAGCTGGGTCATGCCCTGGGGCACGGAGGTCTGCCACTGGTCGATCTGGTCGCTGTGCGAATAGAGGGCGCGGGGCAGCGGGATGGATTCCGCCAGGTACTGCGCCTTGGTGACCGGCTGGATGAGAGTGCCGACATTGGCGAGCATGGAAAGGCGGCGTTTGCCGGCGAAAGAGCCGGTGCCGTTGAACATGTCGGCCAGGCCCGTGCAGCTTGGATGGATGCCGTAGAGCTGGCCGTCACCGCCGTCCTGATTGAGGCTGAGGATCTCGGAGGTGGAGAGGGCGAGGTTGCCGCGTGTCGTGGTGTAGGTGGCGTGGCGGGCGGAGTCGCGTGGCACAAGCCAGTTGAAGGAATCCATGCCGCCGTTCAGGAAGATGCAGACGAGCGTGCGGTGGTCGGTGGGCGCGCCGTCGGCCGCCGCCCGACCGGCGAGCTGGAGATTGAGCAGCGTGTTCATCACAGGCAGGCTGCTCATGGCCGCGCAGGCGCTGCGACCAAAGAAGTGACGACGGGTGGCCGGGTTCATGAGGACGGGGTGAAAAGGGGACGAGGAAAAGAAGGGGGCTCAGCGCATCACCGCGCCTTCGGGACAGGTGAGGGCCAGATAGGCGGCGACGCGGACGCGGGCGGCAGTCTGGTCCACGGGGATCTGGCCGAGGACGCCGAGGATGAGGCTGCGAGTGGACGGTTTCATCTGACCGGCGCAGAAGAGCAGGTTGAGATGATCCATGAGACGCTCAGGGGAGGCGGCCAGGTCGGCCTCGCGGGCGAGATCGAGCGGGAAGCGGTACTGCTCCCAGAGGCTGAATCCGTTCTCGAGCATTTGCCATAGTTGGTTAGGGAAGGCGATGGAGCTGTGGCTGTCGGTGATCTGGAAGACGGGCGAGGCGAGGTTGTTCTGCGTCGGCAGGCCGGGGGCGCGGTATTCCGGCCGGTAGAAGTTGAAGACGCTGGGGGAGTAGGTGGGCGCCTGGCGGCTCTCGTTGTAGAACTCGCCCCAGTCCCACCAGAGCAGGTCGGGCACCTGCTTCATGCCCAGCACGCGTGCCATGGCCATGGTGCGGATGACGGGCTCCTTCAGGCGGCCGAAACCGGCGGGCTGGGCGGCGACGGGGCCGCGGGCCTCCGCGTCGAGAAGGATGGCGCGCACCACCGCGCCGAGGTCGCCGCGAACACCCTGGCCGTTGTCGGCGAACACGGCGGCGATGCGCTGGACGTAGGCCGGGGAGGGGTTGTCGGTGACGAGGAACTGGATGAGCTGACGGCCGACGAACACACCGGTGTTGGCGTGGGTGAAGAGGTGGTGCACGGCGTCGAGCACATCGCGCCGGGCGTTTTCCACGGTGGCGGCGCGGGCCGGGATGACATGGCCGCCGAGCAGCGTCTTGCGGCCGAAGTCATGGCGGCCGGCGTGCAGGCTCATGGGCGTGGCGTAGTCCTGCTCGGTCCAGCCACCGCCGCCCCAGTCACGGCCGCCGAACCAAAAGCCTGTCATCACCCGGGCGAGCTGGGTGATCTCGTCATTGGAGTAGGTGGGGATGGGGTGGTCCTGGGCGTCGAGCCTGCGTGAGCCGTCGGGGTTCAGCTCCCAGAGGCCGACGGTGAAGAGCTGCATGATCTCGCGGGCGTAGTTTTCGTCCGGGTAGCGGTTGATGGAGGGGTCGGCCTTCTGGTTGCCGACGTGGCTGAGGTAGCGGCCCATGACGGGATGCAGGGTGACCTCCATGAGGATGTCCTCGTAGCTGCCGAAGGCGTGGCGGACGAAGATGTCGTAGTAGTCCGCCATGCCGAGGCTTTTGTTTTCGAGGTTCGCATCGCGGCGCGAGGTGACGAGGATCTGGCTGAGGGCGAAGGCGACGCGCTGGCGCAGCTGGTCCTGGCCCTGGATGGCGGCGCGGGCGAAGGCGGTCTGCAGATTGTTGCCGAACAGGAAGGGGTCGGCGTCACCGCCGCCGCGGCTGTAACCGGAGGCGGCGCGCTGGGTGATCATGTCGGCGTAGATGGTGCGGATGTAGTCCGAGTGCCGGGTCATGGGCAGGGTCATCTGCGCGGCGATCCAGCCGGCATAACCCAGAGTTTGCACCTGCTGGATGTCCTCCGGCGTCGGGCCGAAGCCGGCCTGCATGAGGAAGCGGGCCGCCTGGGTGCGTGAGATGCCTGAGGCTGCCCCCGCCCCGCCCGGCAGGCCGCCCTGAGGCCTGGCGCCCTGGAGCTGCTCCAGCAGGGCGGCGTAATCTCCGCCGAGGCTGGTTTCGGGAACGCCGTCCAGATTGGTGTCGATGCTGATGCCGCCGCCGCTGCTGCCGGCATTGCCCGTCGCCGTGCCGGTGATGTGGGTCTCGGCCCAGTCGCTGACACCGTCATTGTCGGAGTCGAGGTCGCTGACGGTCGCGCGGTAGAATTTCCGCTCCTCATCGCCGACGGCGAAGCTCTGGTGATATTCATTGCCCGTGAGCGTCGGCAGGCCGGCGGCGGCGGACCACTGCGTGAGGTTGAGGCTTTGATGGACGCGATGCTGCTTCAGCGGCAGGGCGGACCAGCGCAGGGTGATCTGATCGGGAGAGAGGTCGAAGCTGCTCCAGAGGAAGGAGTCGGCGTCGAAGGGATCGGTGCCCGCCATCGACTCGGCGGCGTTGCTCATGCCATCATGGTCGTCATCGGCCTGCGGGTCCAGGTCGAAGCGGCCCAAGCCAAGTTCCCAGGCGTCGGACATGCCGTTGCCGTTGAGGTCCTCACCGATCACGCCGGCAGGCAGGCCACGGTAGAAGGGCGGCAGGCTGGAGGCGAGAAGAGGATCACTGCCCATCGTGACCTCCAGGCCGTCCGGCGCCAGATCGCCATCGGTGTCCGCATTGTTAGGCAGGGTGCCGGCCAGGTGCTCTCGCAGGTGGGTGAGCCCGTCGTTGTCCGCATCCAGCGAGGCATCGCTGCTGCTGTTGGGATTCAGGCCATGGGTGGTCTCCCAGGCATCGGTCATGCCGTCGTTGTCCGAGTCCCTCCAGGCGGCAAAAGCGGGCGTGTCCGTCAGCGTCGCGTTTTGCAGGTAAACACGGACGCCGTCATGCTGCCACATCTGCAGGCGGTTGAGCTGGGGCGGGTCGCTTCGGTCCTGCCAGACGGCGCTGCCATCATGGGCGTTTTGCGCCAGGGCGCAGTTGGTGAAGGTGCGGCTCACCACGGTCTGGGCCGTGTCGAGATTGGTGATGATGAAGGTGAAGTTCCAGTCCGTGCGGCTGCCGCTGCTGGAGCCCTGGATTTGAAACTGAAGCCGGGAGCTGATGTCCACCCGGCCCGCGCCGCTGAAGCCCAGGGCTGCGCGCAAGTCGGCAGGAAAGTCCTGCCAGTCCGCCTCATAGATGTCGCCGTCGTCATCGTCGGGATGGCTGAAACCTCCGCCGGCGCTGGAATAAAAGAAATGCGTGACGCGCCCGGCCTTCACCCTCAGGCCGATGTTGAAGGCATCCCCGGGGCTGGCGGCATTGGCGATCTGGAAGTTCATCAGGGAATGGTCGCCCCACTCCTGGTCGGTGACGCCGCCGCGGCCGTGATCCCAGACCACCTGCACCGGGGACACGGTCCAGGTGAAGGTGCGCGGGCCGGTGGAGACCACGGGCATGAAGGCGGCGGGGGCATCGGCCACGAGAGGGTTGGTCCAGCCCTGGGACTCCTCCAGGTCACTGCGGCCATCGCCATCGGTGTCGGCAAGCACGGGGCTGGTGCCGAGCTCCTTTTCCTTGCTGTCATCGAGGCCGTCGGCGTCGGTGTCGGCGAGCAGCGGGCTGGAGACCGTCTCGGCGCCGTCGAGAAGCCCGTCGCCGTCGGTGTCCGCCTGACGCGGAAGCGTGCCGGCGCTTTTTTCCGCACTGTTGGATAGGCCGTCGCTGTCAGGATCCTGGTTCGCGTCGGCCACCAGGGTCTTCAGCTGGTGCTGCCATTCAAAGGCGTCGGGAAGGCTGTCGCCGTCGCTGTCCTGGGTCGCGTTGATGATCTGGACGGCATGCAGGCCGGCCTCGTTCCAGCTCGTGCGCCAGAGCTTCACGTTGACGCTGGAGCCGGTGACATTGCGGTAACGCACGACGTTGCCGCGCCAGGGCTTGAGCAGGTCGGACTTCGCGAGCTCGACAAGCTCGGTCTGAGGAGCCGTGCTGCCGGTGAGGAACCAGCGGTCGGTGGCCGCATTGTCATTGAGCCGTGTGAAGGCCAGCGCCCCGTCGTAAGAAGCGCCGACGTAGAGCAGCACGTCGTAGGTGCTGAAGGGGATGTTGGCCAGCGTCAGGCTGCCGGGCGTGTCGGAGGAGACGTTGAGATAGCCGTCGAGCAGCTTTTGCGTCGAGCTGCCGCCCTGGCCGTTGGCCCAGCTGCCGTTGGGGAAGTCCCAGGCGAGGGTCATGGCCGTGGCCGCGCCGGTGCTGTTGACGAGGGCGTCCGCCGTCGGCAGCACGATGTCATCCGCGCTGCCCTGGTCGCTGCGCCAGCTGGTGAGGGGCCAGGTGTTGTTCCAGAAGCGCTGCGGCACCACGCCCGCCACCTCATGGGAGGCCAGCGTGTTCTGCGGGTTCAGCTCCATGACGAAGTTGACGCCGATGGCGATGTTTTGCGCTGGCGGCGTGCTGGAGGAGGAGCCAGGCAGGTAGCCGGTGCGCAGCTCCCAGGCATCGCCCGCGCCGTCGCCATCGGTGTCGGCAAGCAGCGGGCTGGTGCCGGTTTCCTGGCCGTCAGAGAGGGTGTCGCCATCCGTGTCCGCTTGGAGCGGGTCGGTGCCTGCGGAGAGTTCCGCGCCGTCGCTCAGGCCATCGCCGTCGCTGTCCTTGCGCTGAGGATTCGTGCCCGCCGTCATTTCCTGAAAGTTGGTTCGGCCATCCAAGTCGGCATCCTGGGAGGCGCTGGCGATGCTGTCGCTGAAGCCGTTGTCCTCCTCCCACCAGCGCGGCAGGCCATCGCCATCGGCATCGAGCAGGGCAAGCGTGTCGAGCTGCAGTTCCAGCGCATCGAAGCTGAACCAGCCATCCGCGACGGAAGCGGGGGCCGGGGCGCGGCGGATTTCCAGGGTGTTGGCGCCGGCCACGGGGTTGAAGGCGGGCGCGTCAGATTCCACCACCAGGGTGTCCGCCCGGGTGTGCACCACGGTTTTCAGCAGCGTGCCGTTCCAGTAGACCTCGATCTGATGACGGCCGTAGCCCTCGCCGTAGTCGTCCTTGGCCGAGTCCCACCAGCCGCCCCAGACCTGATGCAGGTTGAGCCGGATTCTTGCCGTGCTGACGGCCTGGGCGGGGGAGAGGTTGAAGTGCAGGCGCACGGACAGGTTGCCACCGTCCAGGGTCGGCTCAAACTGGGAGGCGGGTTCGCCCGCCACCGTGCCGATGGGCGCCGGATAAGTGCCGGCGAAGTAGAAGTCGTTGTCCAGCTCTGTCGCGCTGCCGGGAGCCGTGTTGTACTGCCAGGTGGAGCCACCGAACTCATCCTGAGGATCACCGTCCCAGACGCCGAGGGACCAGACTGTTTGAAAGTCGGCCCGTGCCAGGTTCGGCATCAGCAGGGCGCCAAGGCAGAGCAGACGAAGGAAGCGCATGACAGGAATTTTACCTCCCTGTCATGATGGAGTCCAATCGGCAGAACGGGCTGAGAATTTTTTTACAAACCCTTGGGCATCCAGGGATCGAGGCTCGCGACCTGGGCCTTGGCGGCGGAGCTGACGGGGATGCCCCAGAAGTCGAAGAAGGGCCCGAGGTTGCGGTTCACAATCTTGGAATAACGGATGAGAAACTGGTCGCGGGCCTCGTCATCGCCCTTCGGTTCGGGGCCGAAGGCGGGGTCGCTGAAGCTGTGCAGGTATTTGCGCCAGCTCTCCCAGCCGAAGTCCTGGACGAGCTGGATGTAGGTGACGAGGGCGGTGAAGGGCTCGCTCTTCCAGGTCTGCCACTTGTCGGAGGCGCGCTTGATCTTGGCGATGTTCGCCTGGCGCTGGTCCGGGGTGATGGCGGTGTGGCCGATGAGCCAGTCCTTCTTCAGCACCTCCTGGTAACAGTACATGCCGATGACGTTGTTGGTGACCTCGCCGGCGCCGTCGAAGGTGAAGGTGCGGCGTTGATGGTTATGCCCGATCTCATGGTAGAAGCCCCAGCCGGGGAACTTGATGCGGTTGAAGGTGACCATCTCCGGCGCGGCGCTGGTGGGGATCATGATGGGGTAGCCGCTGTGCATGTAGCCCGCGCTGATCTGCACGTCAGCGACGATGCGTTCGGGGCGCTGGCGCTCGGCGGCCTGGTTGCTGACGTCGTCCTGGGCCTCGACGACCTTTTTCCAGAAGGTCATCAGCTCGGTGGGATTGTTGACCTGGCGGCCGACCTCCGACGGGAAGCTGATGATGAGCCGGTCGCAGGCCATCTCAGCCCAGGGGGCGGGCCGCTGGCGGATCTGCTTCCAGGTTTCGTCGTCATCCTTGCCTAACACAAAGAGCGGCGCGGCGATGGCGTCCTGGATGACCGCGGTGAAGGGCTCGTCGTCCTTCGCGCGTCCGGGCACCTCGATGTAGATGAGGCCGCCGAAGGCGGAGGCGGTCTTCGTCGTGGCGGTGGCGAGGGTGTCGCTGCGCGTGATGTCGGGCGCGCGCTGCCATTTGTCGAGATGGTAGAGCGTGTCGCTGTGGCAGCCGATGCGGACGGCGTAGCCCTTGTCGGCGTATTTTTCAGGGATGACGACCGTGATGACCTCACCGGCGGCGGCGTACAAACCCGTGCTGTGCCAGCCGGGGATGGCGGGGGTGATGGCGACCTCGCCGCGGATGCGCGGGGCGTCCTGGGGCGCCTTGCCGGGGAACTCGGCATGGGCGGGATGAGCTTTGACGCCGTCCGCGTTCATGAGCCGCAGCATGCGGGTTTCCATGCCGAGGCGCAGGCGTGCGGCGGCGTGCTGGGTGTCGGTGAGCGGCGCGGCGGCGGTGGGCACGGGCGCATCGTTTCCGGCGTTGCCGAGCGCGGCGGCGACGGCGTTCTTGAGGTTGCTGCGGTCGGGCGGCTGCGCGGCCATGGCGATCTGGATGGCGTTCATGCCCTGGCGCATCTGCTCCGGCGTCAGGGCCGGGCCGCCCTCGCGCTGTTTGCGGATGGCCGAGATGGCGTCGGAGGCGGATCGCATCCAGCGCGACGCCGTCGTGGACCCACGAGGCCGACGTCGTCGTCCTT
>CAZXPU010000183.1:0-8240 GCA_964642905.1 uncultured Prosthecobacter sp. | reverse complement strand
GTTTTTCCGTGAGCGTGGTCTTGCCGGCATCCGGGTGGGAGATGATGGCAAAGGTGCGGCGGCGGGCGACTTCGGAGGCGGCGGACATGGGCGGGGCGGGAAGGGGGCGGCCTTCTTCGCCCCTGGGGGATGGATTCTCAAGGAAGGATTCCACCTTGCCACCGCCCCGGGCCGCTGTTAAATCACCGGTCTGTTTTATGGCAAAAATCCATTTCACCACCCCCGAAGGCCAGAGCGGCGAGGTCGAACTCAGTGCTGAGCGCCTGACGCTGGGCCGTGCCGACGACAATTCCATCGTCATCGCCCATGAGTCGGTCTCCAGCCATCACGGCGAATTTGTCTTTGACGGCGCCGACTGGGTGTTCAACGACCTGGGCTCCACCAACGGCACCTCGGTGGCCGGCCAGCGTGTGGAAAGCCTGGAGATGGCCAACGGCGGCACCTTCAACATTGGTCATCTCGAGGTGATTTTCTTCGGTGATCAAGCCGAGGAGGCCGCCTACGTTCCTGCCACGCAGAGCGTCTCCCACACCGGCTTTGCCGCCACGGCCATCGACAAGTCCCGCCGTTCCGGCTTTGGCGCGAAGCCCAAGCCCAAGGGCAATGGCTACGCACCGCTTTACGCCCTGGCCCTGATCGCCCTTGGCGCCTGCGGCTACGCGGTGTTCACCTTCCTGAATCTGTCCGAGTGATGCGGTGAGCAATGCCGGATTTCCGCTGTCGGCCTGACCGGCCGGCAGCTTTCTTTTTCCCCCCAACCCCCCAAACTGCGGCGTCGTGCCGCCCCTCCAGAAATGTCCAATACCATCGTAGTCGGCGCCCAGTGGGGCGATGAAGGCAAAGGCAAGATCGTCGATTTCCTGACGGAGAAGACAGATGTCGTCGTGCGTGCAGCAGGCGGCAGCAATGCCGGCCACACCGTCATCAGCAACGGCCAGAAATACATCCTTCACCTCATCCCCAGCGGCATTCTCTGGGAGGAAAAGCTGTGCGTCATCGGCAACGGTGTCGTGCTCGACCCCATCGGCCTTCTCGAGGAGATGGCCAAGCTGCGCGGCCAGGGCGTGAAGATCACCGCCCAGAACCTGAGGATCAGCGAAACCTGCCATCTCGTGCTGCCCTATCACAAGGCCCTCGACCGCGCTCGTGAGGCGCGCCGCGGCGCCAAGGCCATCGGTACCACCGGCCGCGGCATCGGCCCCGCCTATGCCGACAAGGTGGAGCGCAACGGTCTGCGTGCCATCTTGCTGACCCGCCCGGACAAGCTTGCCACCGAGCTTCGCGACCGCATCGTGGCGAACAACGAGTTCATCGTCGCCGCCGGCATTGAGGCGGTCCCTGTGGAGGAGACCGTGGAAAAGATCCTCGCCGCCGCGAAGGAGCTGGCCCCGCACATCACCAACACGGCGGTGGTCTGCCATGAGGCGATCCAGGCGGGCAAAAGCCTGCTGTTTGAAGGCGCCCAGGGCACCTACCTTGACATCGATCACGGCACCTATCCCTTTGTGACCAGTTCGAACACCACGACCGGCGGCGCCTGCACCGGTTCAGGCGTGCCGCCAAGGATGATCGACAAGGTTGTCGCGGTCTGCAAGGCCTACACCACCCGCGTCGGCAGCGGCCCCTTCGTCACGGAAAACGATTCCATCGGCGACATGCTGCACAACATGGGCCGTGAGTTCGGCGCCACCACCGGGCGCGCCCGCCGCTGCGGCTGGCTGGACGCGGTCCTGGTCCGCTATGCGGTCATGATCAACGGCGCCGATGAACTGGCGATCACGAACCTGGACGGTCTCGACGGTCTCGATGAAGTTCAGATTTGCACCGCGTATCGTCTGCGTGGCGAAGTCATCCAGTATCCCCCCAGCACGGTGGAAGACATCGAGGCCTGCGAACCCATCTATGAAACGCATCAGGGCTGGAAGCAGGACCTGAGCGGCATCACGAGCTTTGCTGATCTGCCGCCCCTTGCGAAGGCTTACCTGAAGCGTGTTGAAGAACTGACCAAGGCGCGCGTCAGTCTGCTCGGTGTCGGTCCCGCGCGTGAGCAGACCCTGGTGGCCTGATTCCTGCCTCTTTCTCCCGCCTCAAGACAAGGCCGCCGGTGAAGGTTGAATCCTCACCGGCGGCCTGCTTTTTGGGGAATGAACGGGAGTTCGTGGATCAGCTCAGAGCCTCGGGTTCACCGTGATGCTCCAGGGCGGCTTTGACGAAGCCCCGGAAGATCGGGTGCGGATCGTTGGGCTTGCTCTTGAACTCGGGATGGAACTGGCAGGCGACAAAGAAGGGGTGCTCGGAAAGCTCGATCATCTCGGTCAGGCCGCCCTTCTGGGAGATGCCGCTGATCTTCATGCCGTGGCCTTCCAGCTGGTCCTTGTAGTCGTCATTCACCTCGTAGCGGTGACGATGACGTTCATGAATGACGTCCTGGGCGTAGAGCTCGCGGGCCTTGGTGCCGGGCAGAAGCTCGGTCACCCAGTCGCCGAGGCGCATGGTGCCGCCGAGCTGCTTCACCTTTTTCTGCTCCTCCATCATGCTGATGACCGGATAGGGGGTGCCCTTGTCAAACTCGGTGCTGGTGGCCTCCTTCAGGCCGCAGACGTTTCGGCAGAACTCAATGACCGCGATCTGCATGCCGAGGCAGATGCCGAAGAACGGGATGCCTTTTTCACGGGCATAGCGGGTGGCCGCAATCTTGCCCTCGGTTCCGCGGTCGCCAAAGCCGCCCGGGATGAGGATGCCTTGAAGCCCGTTCAGGTAGATGTCAGGGCCGGCCTTCTCGATGGCCTCGGCATCCAGGCGGACGATGTCCACCTTGGCGTCCTTGTAGGCGCCGGCGTGGGTGAGGGCCTCATAGATGCTCTTGTAGGCGTCCTGAAGCTCGATGTATTTCCCGACCACGCCGATGCGGACGTGATGGGTGGGATGAATGACGCGCTGGACGAAATGCCGCCATTTCGCGAGGTCCGGCTGCGGTCTTTCGATTCGCAGAAGCTGGCAGACGGTGTCGTCCAGACGCTGTTCATGAAGCTTCAGCGGCACCTCGTAGATGCTGTGCTTGACGTCACGGACTTCGACGACCTGTTCGTTGGGGACGTTGCCGAAGAGGGCGATTTTTTCGCGCACATCCTCGTCAAGCGGGTGTTCGGTGCGGGCAAGGATGATGTGCGGGCTGATGCCGATCTCGCGCAGCTTGGCCAGGGACTGCTGGGTGGGCTTGGTCTTCAGCTCCTGGGCGGCCTTGATGTAGGGCACCAGGGTGGCGTGGATGAACAGCACGTTGTCGCGGCCGATTTCGATGGCGAACTGGCGGATGGCCTCCAGGAAGGGCAGGCCTTCGATGTCCCCGACCGTGCCGCCGATCTCTGTGATGATGACGTCGCCGCCCATCTTCTCGGCCACCTCGCTGATGCGTTCCTTGATCTCGTTGGTGATGTGCGGGATGACCTGGACGGTGCGGCCCTGGTATTTGCCGGCGCGTTCCTTTTCCAGGACGCTCATGTAAACCTGGCCGCTGGTGAGGTTGTTCAGGCGGGACAGGTTGGTGTGGGTGAAGCGTTCGTAATGGCCCAGGTCCAGGTCGGTCTCGGCGCCGTCGTCGAGCACATACACCTCCCCGTGCTCATAGGGGTTCATCGTGCCGGGGTCGATGTTCAGATAGGGGTCGAACTTCTGCATGATGACCTTGAGGCCGCGCAGTTCGAGCAGGGTGGCGAGGGAGGAGGCGGCGAGGCCTTTTCCAAGGGAGCTCACGACGCCGCCGGTGACGAAGATGTATTTCATGATGGTTTTCGGTTCGCGGTTGTCCGGCTGAGGTTCAAGCAGTTTGTGAAAGGAGATGCGCCTCGATGGCGTCGGCCTGCTCGCGGGTGTCCACGCCGGGCGAGAGCTCGTTCGTCAGGACAACGCGCAGTCGGGTTCCGTTTTCCAGGGCCCGGAGCTGTTCCAGGGACTCGGTCTGCTCCAGGCGCGAGGGCGGCCAGGCGACAAACTGATGGAGGAAGTCGCGCTGGAAACCGTAGATGCCGAGATGGCGGTAATGGCGGGTGTGCGCGGCCGGATTTCGCACGAAGGGCAGGGGCGAGCGTGAGAAGTAAAGGGAGTCGCCATTCACGTCGAAGACGACTTTGACGATGTTGGGATCCTCCACCTGAGAAGGGTCGAGAATGGGCGCGGCGGCCGTGATCATGGAGATGGTTGGGCCGTCCTGGAGGGCCCGGGCCAGGTCGTCGATCAGGGCGGGGGAGATCAGTGGTTCGTCGCCCTGGACGTTGATGATGGTCTCGTGGCCGGGAAAGGCCCGGGCCGCCTCGGCGATGCGGTCGGTGCCGCTGGGGTGATCGGGCGAGGTGAGGACCGCCCTGGCTCCGAAAGCGGCCGACGCCTCGACAATGCGTTCGTCGTCCGTGGCGATGACGATGTCATCGACAGCCCGGCACTCCTGGCAGCGTTCCCAGACATGCTGGACGAGCGGTTTGCCGGCGATCAGGTGGAGCGGTTTGCCCGGGAACCGGGTGGATCCCCAGCGGGCAGGGATGGCGACAAGGGTGCGTGGTTTCGCGGTGGTGGCCAAGGTGGTGACAGGCGGGTTCGCCTGAGATGGCGCGGCGTTCGGCGCCGTGCAAGGGGAGATTGGCTGCACCGCCGCCGTCCGAGGCTCAAACAATCCTGGGCTTGATCACAGTCACCTGCTGCGGCCCCAGCGCCGCGCTCAGCCTGTCAAACATGGCGTCGTCCTCGTAGGTGCCGACAATGGCGCCGCCGCTGCCGGTGAACTTGGCGCTGGCACCGCAGTCGCGCGCCGTTTCGACCATGTCGAGGTTGCCCTGGCTGATCTTGTAAAGCCGGCGTCGCAGGTCGAAGTTTTCATTCAGCAGCGGGCCGATCTCCCGGCCCCGTCCTTCGAGGAGCATGTCGCGCACGCGCTGGGCGAGGTTGGCCCACTGATACATCGCGCTGACGACGTCACGCTCACCCCGGTTCCAGCGGCCCCGGATGTCGTTGTGAAAGACCTCGGTGCCCTCGCTGAGCTTGTGGGTGAAGGCGACGTAGACATTCGGCAGCAGGCCGGGCTCCAGCTCTTCATAGATGCCGTAGCCGAGCCTTTCGACATGGGCGCGGTTGAAGTCCATGAACACGACGCCCTCATAGGCCTGGATGACGCGGTCCTGAAGCCCTGCGGGAATGCCGAGCTCGTCATTTTCCACGCTCAGCACGAGGCTGGGAAGCAGGTGCCGGGGAATCTCCACCTGGTAAAACTGGATGAGGGCGCGCCAGCAGGCGGTGATGATGGCGCTGCTACCCGCCATGCCGACCTGCGGTGGGATGTTGCTGCTGTAGCGCAGGGTGAAGTTGCGGCCGTGCAGAGGCAGGCCGTTTTTGGAGCAGTAGTCAAAGAAGCGCTTCACGCTGGCCTTCAGCAGGCGGATGCCGCCGTAGTAGCCATGCTGGCGTACATCACGCGCCAGGGCCTCGATGCTGCCGAACACGGAATGATCCCTTTCGTTGGGCTCGATCGTCAGCTCGGGGGATTCAAACAGCGTCACCTCCGCTCCGTAGTTCCTGATGATGAACGAGATCGTCTTGCCAAAGTAACCATCAGAGGGGTTGCCCACCAGGCCGGCGCGGGCGTGAGCTGTGGTGCGGATGAGCATGGGGACTTGGGATCGGAAGGTGGAGGAACGTTAAAGCTACGAGCGCGGTAAAATCGGCGCAAGAGGATTGGCAGTGACTTTCTCCCGTCCCATTGCCTGTGCCGGCTGCGGAGAAAGGAAAGAATCCGGGGTTAGGCCGGGTATCCCAGGGCCGCCATCCCCATGAACCCTGCCAACGCACCCGACCGCCGTGAGTTTCTCCAGACCTTCAGCCTGGGTGCGCTGGGAGCCGTGCTGCCGTCCCTGGCCGTGCCTGCCGCCACCAGGGCTCAGTCAGTCGTGACATCAGGCGGCGCCGCTGCCTCAGCGAACCTGCCCGCCCTGAACCGCTTTCCACGGATGCTGCAGGACTGGCTGGTGACGGAGGTCCGCGCCGCCGAGGCCAGGGGGCAGGAACGCCGCGCCGCGCTGAAGACCCGGGAGGATGCGGAGGCCTATGTGAAGGATGCCAGGAGACGCATTCAGGAATGCTTCGGCCCGATGCCGGAGAAAACTCCGCTGAACGCAAAGGTGACCCGGGTTCAGCAGCGCGACGGCTGGCGCGTCGAAAACATCATCCTGGAAAGCCGGCCGGGATACCTCGTCACGGGCAACCTCTACCTGCCCGAGGCGCCGGGCCGGAAGGTGCCGGGCGTCATCGGCGTCTGCGGTCATTCGCTCAACGGCAAGGCGGAGACGGCCTACCAAAGTTTTGCGCAAGGGCTCGCGCGCCAGGGCATGGCCTGCCTCCTGGTGGATCCTCCAGGCCAGGGCGAACGCTTTCAGTATCTCAACGAAAAGCTGGGCTCGCGCCTTGGCGGCGGCACGTCCGAGCATAACCAGATGGGCAATCCCCAGTCGCTGGTGGGCGAGTTCCTCGGAACCTGGTTCGCCTGGGACGCCATCCGTGCCCTCGATTACCTGGTGACGCGGCCCGAGATTGACGTGAACCACCTGGGTGTGACCGGCAACTCCGGCGGCGGCACGCAGACGACCTGGCTCTGCGGCCTGGAACCCAGGTTCACCATGGCGGCGCCGTCCTGCTTCGTGACCACCTTCCGCCGCGATGCCGAAAACGAGCTGCCCCAGGACTGCGAGCAGTGTCCGCCGCATGTGCTCGCCCGTGACCTGGATCATGGTGACTTTCTCGCCGCGATGGCGCCGAAGCCGGTGATCCTCATGGCCCAGGAGAAGGACTACTTCGACGCACGCGGCTCGGCCGAGACTTACGCCTGGCTGAAGCGGCTCTACACGCTGCTTGGCAGCCCGGACAACATCCAGCTTCACGTCGGTCCCGACCCGCACGGCTACACCCTGGCGAACCGCGAGGCCATGTACCGCTTTTTCGGCAGGGCCGCCGGCTCCGCCGCACACGCTGCCGAACCAACGATGCCAATGGAGGCCGAGGAAGCCCTGCGCTGCACGCCGGAGGGCCAGGTGGCGCGCCTGGGGTCGAGGACGCTCATGAGCTTCACCCGGGAGAAGGCGGAGTCCCTGGCGAAGACGAGGCGTCCGCTGGAGGGCGCCGGGCTTGCCTCCGCCGTGCGTGAGGTGCTGCACCTGCCGCCCCCGCCGCCGGAAGCTCCGGACTACCGCATCCTGCGCAGTGTTGGCGGGCGCAAGTATCCGGCGAAGGGTTATTGCACCTATGCGGTGGAAACCCGGCCGGGCATCCACGCGCTGGTGACGCGCCTCAGCGACGAGGCCCTGACATCGCGGCTGCCGCGCGGACTGAAGCGTGCCGTGCTCTATGTCTCGCATCGTTCGGCGGACGCCGAGCTGCGGGACGAGCCCCTGGTCACGGAGCTGCTCGCTGCCGAAACCGGCGCCGCCTTCTTCGCCTGTGATGTGCGCGGCATCGGCGAGTCCCAGCCCGACACCTGTGGCGCGAACCAATTTTTGCGTCCTTACGGCAGCCACTATTTTTACGCCGCCTACGGCCACATGCTCGACCAGCCGCTGCTCGGCGGGCGCGTCTGGGATGTGCTGCGGGTGATCCAGGTGCTGAAGCAGGCGGGGCATGAGGAGATCCATCTCGCGGGGCGCGGCTGGGGGGCTCTGCCTGCGGCGCTCGCGGCGGTGCTCAGCGGCGATGTCACCCAGGTGACCTTGAAGAATGCGCTGGTGTCGTTTCACGAGCTGGCGGTTCACGAGGACTGCCAGTGGCCCTATGCCGTGATGCCCTTCGGCGTGCTCGCGAAGTTTGACCTGCCGGATGTTTACCGTGCGCTCGGGGAGAAAAAGCTGCGCTCCTTGGATCCCTGGGCCGCGGCCGACGGTTACGGGGCCTGAACGGCGGCGTCCGCAAAGGCGGCGGTGGCGGCGTCCACCAGCCGCACGCCCAGGCCGTCGCGGTTGATCACCAGCCGGACATGCCGGTTCAGCGCCTGCAGCACGGTGCGGCCGGACTCGTCAGAAGAAGGCTTCGCGTCATAGCGCTGGAGCAGGCAGGCATGCATGGCCTTGAAGAAGGCCCGGGCGTCCTCCTGCGTGATCCAGAGCGTCTGCCACAGGGCGTGGTCACGCTCATGGTCAGGCGCGGCGTAGGCAAGCAGCCTGTCGCCCTTCCAGCCGCGGGCGCCGAGTCCGGCCTCCTCGTCACTGTTG
>CAZXPU010000182.1:0-8473 GCA_964642905.1 uncultured Prosthecobacter sp. | reverse complement strand
GCCCTGCCGGCGCGGCAGTGAAGCAGGTAGGTAAGCTGATGGAAGGTGTAGAAGGAGATGCCAAGGGGCAGTTCCAGGGGTTGTCCCTCCCAGGAATGGCCGAAGAGGTAGGCGATGTTGGAGGCGGCGAAGTGCCAGTACTTGAACCAGGCAAGCAGGCCGAGGTTCACGATCACGCCGGCGGTGAGCAGCCAGCGGTGACCTCCGCTGTCCGGGAGGGCCAGCCTGCGGCCAAGCCAGTAATTGCTGCTCACGGAGATGAGCAGAAGGGGCACATGGGCCGGGTTCCACCAGCCATAGAAAAAAACCGAGGCGGCGGCAAGCCAGGTCCATGCAGCCTCCAGGCCGAGTCGCCTGAAGGCGAGTCCGAAGCCAAGCATCGTCAGAGGCAGGAAGACGAAGAGGAAGATGGCGGAGTTGAACAGCATGGCGCTTCGGGATCAGGGGGCTGTGGCGAGGATGCGTCCGGCAAAGTCTGCCGCCGGGTCCGGGGGAATGTCGAGCCGGATTCTCCGATAGGCGGAGCGACCCATGTCCTGCCAGCGGGCCCGCTCATTCCAGGCGCGTTCAAGCGCCTCTCCGATGTGGAGCACGGAGGCTGCTTCCGCGACGAAACCGTTTTCACCGTCGGTGATCAGCTCGGCATGGCCGGCAACGTCCGTCACCAGCGCAGGGCGTCCGCACATCAGGGCTTCGACAAGGGAAAGCGGCATGCCCTCGTTGCGGGAGGGCTGGGCGATCAGGTGGTGATCACGCCAGATGTCCTGAACCCTGGAAACATGGCCGCCGAAGCTGACCTGGGATCCCAGGCCAAGCATCTGGGCCAGCCTTTCCAGGCCCCGGCGGTTTTCACCATCGCCAAAGAAGGTCAGGTGCAGAGGCCGGTTGCGCCACTGCTGGGCGGCGAGGGCCTGCAGCAGCAGATCATGGCCCTTGGCCCGGGTCTGCAGCCGCGCCACGCAGGCCATCCGCCAGACTTCGTTTTCGGCAGGCCAGGTGAGAGGGATGTCCCTGTCAATCTTCACCGGGTTGCGGACGACTTCCGCATTGCCCAGCCTGGCGCCGATGTGGTGTTCAAATTCCTCGATGTTGCGCGCGGCGACCCAGTAGGTTCTTGCGGCGGAGATGAAGGCCGGACGCAGTCGGTCGGCCGTGTCATCGGACGGCCAGACGGCAGGGTTCACTCCATGCGTGACAATTTGGTAGGGGATTTGCAGGGCCTTCGCCAGCTCCATGAAGGACAGGGCCGAGATGTCATTGCCTTCGGAGAAGACAATGATGTCGGGGGCTGCGGCCTTGACGGCCTGCCGCGTCGAGGCCAGCTCCCACTTTTCATGCGGCATAAACCTGCGCAGCAGTTTCATCAGTCTGCCGGTTTTTGCCGCGAGGTTGAGGTGGCGGACGGGAATGCCTGCTAGCCTGAGCGGCAAAAGCCGTTCGGGGGAGCTTTTGCGCCAGTTGACCGCCGCTGAAACCTGATGACCTGAGGCTGCCAGCTTCACGGCAGCCTCGATCCACAGGGTTTCGCTGGCCCCGGTGCCATGGTGGGAGCTGATGAAGAGGATGTTCATGGAGCTTCCTGGGGTGGGGATGGCTTGCGCTTCCGCAGGGCGCCGAGCGCGTATCGAATGAAGCAGGGAAGCGCCCTGCTCAGGGGAAGTCTTTCGTATTGGCGCAGGATGCGCCAGCGGGCGAGGGCGGCACGGACCTTGTTGCCAGATCGGCTGTGCGCCGCCTGCCTGTAGACCGCAAGCGTGTCGGGCAGGCCCTGCGCCACGGTTTGACGCAGCAGGCTCAGCCAGAGGATGAAGTCTTCATGCAGGTGCTCCTCGAAGCGGATGTCAGGAAAGCGGGAGCGGCGGATCATGGCGGTCAGGCAGCCGAGCAGGTTGTCATTCAAAAGATCGTCGTAGGTCAGGCGGGGCGGTGGTGTGACCACATGCGGCAGCCGCTGCCCTGTCCAGTTCATCTGGGCGTAGCCGGCATAGCTGAGATCGCAGCCCGTGCGCTCCATGAACGCCAGCTGCCGTTCGAGCTTTTCCGGAAGCCAGAGGTCGTCGCTGTCGAGAAAGGCTAGAAAGTCGCCGGTGGCACGTTGGATGGCCTGGTTGCGGTTGTAAACGCAGCCGCCCTGCGGCAGGCCGGAGACGAGCTTCACGCGCGGGTCGCGGGAGGCATAGGAGGATGCGATCTCCGTGGTGCGGTCGGAGGAGTTTTTGTCGGCCACCAGAAGCAGCTCCCAGTTCCGCCAGGTCTGAGCCAGGACGGAATCCACCGCCTCCTCGAGGGTCTTCTCCGCGTTGTAGGCGGGCATGATGATGGACACCAGGCTCACAGGAAGCGGTTGTGAAAGCGTTTGATGAAGCCCTCGGCGATGCCCAGGCGGCGAGAGAGGGTGGTGAGGAGCCAGGCTCCGGCATACCGCCAGGCGAGCGGCTGGTGCCTGAAGGCCTGCCAGAGAGCTCGTTCGGAGCCGTTTTTGTCCGCAGGCCACAGGGCCTTGCCGAGCTTGCCCTGATAATAGGCAAAGGCGTCGTTGAACTCAGCCGGCGTGTTGAGGGGGTTGTTCCTGTGCTTGCCGAGGCAGTAAACGCCTGCCTTGTAGAGCCGTGTCTTGTTCTGGCAGGCGGAGGCGGCATGCTGCCGGTAGTTGCAGGTGATTTCACGGACGTGCTGGAACTTCACACCCTCGGCACCGAGCCTGAGCCAGAGGTCGAGATCTTCCGCATGCTGGATGGCGGGCTCCTCGTCAAACAAGCCGGCCTTCAGAAGCAGCTCACGCCGCATCATCAGGGCGGAGGGCAGGATGTGGCAGCCCTTGACCAGATAGCGCAGCACCTCGTCCGTCGATTGAAACCGCCAGCCCCAGGTGCGTTCGGAGATGGACGGGTCGGTGTCCGAATAGCCTCGGGCGCAGGCAAAGACGACTTCTGCACCGCTTGCGGCACGGGCCTCATCAAGGGTTTTTAGGTGATGCGGCTCCCACATGTCGTCGGAGTCGAGAAAGGCGATCCATTCTCCGCTGGCTTCACGAATCCCCCGGTTGCGCGCTGCACTGACGCCCTGGTTCTTTTCCTGGACCAGGCAGCGCAGCGGAAAGTCAGGGTGACGGGCGGCATATTCCTGAACCACCTTCACCGTGGTGTCGGTGGACCGATCATCGATCACCAGCACCTCCCTGGGCTTCAACGTCTGGTTCCGGATGCTGTCCAGGGTCGGCAGGATGAGGACCTCCCTGTTGTACGAGGGAATGACGACGCTGACCGATGGGGATCCTTGGTTCATAGATTGATCAGGGGTTTCCAGGCCTCGTGGAGCGCCTGAATTCGGCCCTCCAGGTTGTCGAGGGTCACAGGAACTCCGAACCCGGGCTCTGCACCCGGCTTGTTCCCCAGGGCCCGGTCCAGCATCATGGCGCCGACGCGGGTGGAGAAGTGGGAGTACTCATAAAAAAGCGGCAGTCGGCCATCCGAAGCCTCACGGGTGATTTCATCAATGCTCATCCTTGTCAGCGGCGAGCCGTCGAAATCCCAGAAGGTCTGCCTGCCAAGTCCGCAGGCGTCAGCTTCCTCCTGGATGATCCGGACCAGTGAACGGCGCCATCCGAGCACTTCCCCGATGCCGTCACGCCTGATGAAAAGCCCCCAGAGATGATCGTGAAAAGGCGTGATGACCCAGATCGGCCGAACTTTTTTTTGCGCGGCGACGCGAACGATCCTGCGCAGGGGTTCCCAATCCTTGGCCAGGTCGGTCTTCTGCCTGGGGAAGCGTGAATCGGTGAGGCTGAAGGAGCGACGCAGTCCGCCTTTTGAGAGAATCTTGTCATAGTGGACCTTTTCGTTCCTGCTTCCCAGGGGAAGGAAATCTCGAACGGCTGTAGGTGTCCTCAGGCAGTGGAAGGCGGCGGCCAGACCGTCCCAGGAGGCAAACGCCATGCGCAGGTCGTCGGCCTGGCTGGTCCAGAGCGGCGTGCGGTCCAGGGTGAAGAGCCTGCCCGGGTCGAAGCTGTGCTGGTGCCCGACAAGCCTGTCACAGGAGGCATAGTCGAGCATGATGAAGGCCTCCTGGACCGGGGCGACTGCGCAACAATGCTCAAACCAGGCGCTCATCTCGGTGACTGAGGTGCCTGAGAAGGCCATGTTCAGCACGGGTGGGCGGCTCCAGGCCGGGTGCGTCGTGGGAATGCCCAGTTCCGGTCTTGATGAGCCGATGATGACCGTGCATGGCCTGATCCGCGCCGCCAGATAAGCTTTGGAAATCCTTGGTTGAACCAGCCGGGCATCCTTGGAAGGGAGGATGTCAAACGGGTTCTGCCAGGCGCAGAACGCGCCTGTCAGGACGAGTACGGCAAGCAAGGCGAGGCAGACGGCCTTCAGGAACCCTTGATGGGTGGAAGGGGCTGCGGCAGGGTTGCCTTCAACCTGGGTTCTCTCCTCAGACTCCTCCATGTTCGAAATCAGGCCTTTTCCGGTGCGATCTCCCTTGGAATGGCGACGATGTTCTGGAAGGTGAAGATCTCACGCTCCACCACCTTCAGCTTGTCAAGCGCCACCATGCCGTCACTGAGCAGCCTGTAGAGGCGGTGGCCCGGCAGGCGCTGGACGAACTGGTCGAGGAAGAGCCTGCGTGCGACATGGAGGGAGTTGAATTCAAACTGGATGATGCCGATGCCGCCGCGTTCCAGAGCTCTGGAGGCACCGTTGAGGACGTCCATTTCAAAGCCCTCCGTGTCGATCTTGATGAAGTCGATGCGTGTCAGGCCTTCGTTCTCCATAAACTGGTCCAGGGTGGTCACCTCCACGTCATGCACGACGATGTCGTCCTGATACAGGGTGCGGATGGAATCTTTGGAAAGGGAGGCATAGACGGAGCCGTCGACCCCCTTGCGGTCAAAAAGCTCCGCACGACCCGGACTGGCCCCGAGGGCGCAGGCATGCAGCCGCACGGAGGGGTCGGCACCCTGCTTCAGTCCTGCAAACGTTCGTGGATGGGGTTCAAAGGCGTGAATGAGGGCCTCAGGGAAGGGCTTGAGCAGGTGGTTGCTGTAGTCACCATGGTGTGCACCCACATCCAGCATGATAGGCCGGGGCGTTTTGACCAGTGAAGGCAGGAGGTGCTGGATGGCCCAGAGTTCACCGGACCCTTCCATGGTGCGCCAGTTGTTGAATCCCATGCCTTTCAGAGCCAGGTGAAAAAGCCAGCGATGGACGGCGAAAAGACGGCGGCGTGCTTGAAGAGGCATGTAGGGTCGGGGGTTGGGTCAGGCTGAGGCTTTCAAAAGGGGGCTTTCTTGGGGCACGAAGAGCAGGTCGAAGTGATCGAGCATGTTTTCATCATCATGGTGCGGGGCGATGATGTCGAATACCACCCAGCCGCGGGATTCCATGAAGTTTAGAAGGTCTGACATTCTGCAGGCACCTGGCTGTCTTTCCCTTGGGGTGCCCTCGATCATGACCAGGGAGCACTTTGGCAGGGTCTCGACAGCCCCCTGGAGGACCTTGAGGTCGTAGCCTTCAGCATCGATCTTGAAAAAGATGGGGGAAGGCAGCGGTTGCTCGTTCAGGAGGTTGTCGATGGTGCGGATGGGGACCTGGACCGTTTCCGTGGGGGTGGTCTGGTCGGCGGGTCCGAGGAGGGAGGACGACTCGCCCTTGGCGGCCACCTGAAATTCGGCGGTGCCCTCGACGTCGCCAGCGGCAACGCAGGCGATCCTGACATCGACGCCCCGTGCCTTGGCGTCACGGGCATGCTGTTCGAGGGTCGGCAGGCATTCCTTCCGGGGTTCGATGAGAAGCTGGGCGGCCCTGGGAAAACGGCTCCAGATGGCCGGGGTGCCAAGCTCGGTGCCGACATCAATGATGGAAGCGGCCTTGAGCCCGCGTGAGATGGCAAAATCAAGGGCACCGCGAGTGCCCTGGCGATGGCAGCGGCGATGCATGCGCTGATGGACATCGCGCCGGACGATGGTGTGGGGAATCAGCCTGATGAGAGGGCTTAACAGGGCCTTGAGCATGGGGTCAGTGGGATGAGGTGAGGTTCACTTTTTTTTGCCTTGAAGGATGCGCCGATGAACAAAAAGCACGTCAGCCCAGGCGGCCACACCGTTTTTAAGGTGCATGTCATAGACGCTCACGAGCACATAGTCACGATCCAGAAGGAAGGAGAACACCTTGTCAAAACGCGGCATGCCCTGGTAGAGATCGCTGAAAATCAGCTCAAAAAAAACGCAGTCGAGCCGCCCGCTTTCCATCATGCCAACGGCTCCGCGCATCACCTCCAGGTCATAGCCCTGTGTGTCCGTCTTCAGGATGCTCAGATGCTCGATGCCATGCTGACGGCAGACCTCGTCCACGGTGGTCATTTCAACTTCGCGGACCTCCTGAATCCTGCCCCAGCCAGACTCTCCCAGCGGCAGGACGGAGCTCATGGTGGACTCCTCGTTTTCGTTCAGCGTGATGCTGCCTGGTGCAGCGCCCAGGGCCTTTTGATGAAGATGGACGTCGGCCATGTCCGACAGGCTCGTCTTGAGCTGGCCAAAGGCCCGGGTGCCCGGCTCGAAGGCATGAATCACGGCTGAAGGGAACAGCTCCCGCATGGATTTTGTCGTCTGCCCGGCATTGGCGCCGACATCAAACATCACAGGACGTGGGCGGCCCTCCTGCAGCAGATCCCTGGCCGCCAGCAGAGGCAGCCGCACTTCATTTCTGCGTGCTTTCTTAACGACCTGATAGCCGAGGCTGTTGATGCCGCGGTGGAGCAGTTTTTTCAGGAAATCAGGCAGGTGGCTGCCGGTGTTGGGGGCGGACATGAGGTTCGCTGGGTGGGGTTGATGAAGTCTGTTCAGCAGTTCAGACATGCCTGACCACGGGCGCCCAGTGGACGGTGTTTGCCCGGACGGAAAAAGGCGCCAGGCCCTGGGCTCTTGCCAGGTATTTGCCAGTTGAGCGCTCCTGGAGCAGGACGATCATGGAGTAACGGCCTGCATTGAGCTCGATTCTGCCCAGGGGGATGCGGAAGCTGCCACGATGGAAGCCGTCCGAGTCCGGCTCCCAGTCGTGACTGATGTCAGGAAAGCACATCACGGGGTTGAGCCCCTGGTCGAGCACGTACAGCGAAAGTTCGGAGGGAAGGAAGGAGGAGTTCACCCGTGCCTCGAAGTGGAACTCACCGGAATCACCCTGGACAAGCTCCACGGCTTTTCCAGGGTCGCCGGGGACGGCGCCCTCGCGGCGGATGCTGGCACTCTCCACGACTGCCTGGCCGGACCCGGAGACACTGACGGGGGTGTCGAAGCATTCCATGTAGGCGCCGATGCCTTCACCAATGTTCGAGGTGTGGGTATGTACGCGGCCGTTGCGCATGACCATCACGTCGGTGCAGAAGGTCGAGATCCACTGCATGTTATGGGAGACAAAGATCACTGCGGAGTCAGCCGCCATCTCACGCACGGCGTTCAGGCATTTCATCGTGAAGCCCATGTCCCCGACGGCGAGGACCTCGTCCAGCAGCAGGATGTCGGGCTTGGTGACCACGGCGGCGATGGCGAAGCCGAGCCGGACCTGCATTCCTGAGCTGTAGCTCTGAACTGGCGCGTCGATGAACTCCCCGATGTCGGCAAAGGCCTCGATGGCATCGAACTTGGCCTCGATCTGCCTCCGGGTCATGCCGAGGATGGAGCCGTTGACATAAACGTTTTCACGGCCTGTGAGAAGTGGGTTGAATCCCGCCCCGAGGGCGATGAGGCCGCCCACCCTGCCGCGCAGCTCCACCTGTCCGTGGTCGGGCTTGATGAGGCCGCTGAGCATCTTGAGGATGGTGGTCTTGCCGGCGCCGTTTTTTCCGATCAGGCCGAGGCATTGGCCGCGCCTGACCTGGAAGGAGATGTCTTCGACGGCCCAGAATTCATGAGGGCGCAGAGAAGGCCTGGATCCTGGCGCGGCGCCTCTGGCGGTGCCCACAGGCTGCCATCCCATGAAGTCATGCAGGATGTCCTGGACGCCGTAGAAAAGTGATCGTTTCAGGTCTCGGCAGAATCGCTTGCCAAGATGCCGGCAGTCAACCAGCACATCATCATCAGAGGACACGGACATTGGGGCGGCGAGGAAAAGGCTTCGGGTCACATGCCCATGCGGGCGGTCAGGTGCGGCATGGCGGTGCGCATTCCCGAAAGCATCAGGCCGATCACCAGGATGGCGCCGCCTGCGACCATCAGAACGTCGGGGATTCCAGAAGGCAGTCCATGGAAGACCCAGTCGCGTGTTGAAAGGATGACTGGAGTGACGGGATTCCAGGCCATGAATTCGGCGAATGCTCCCGTTTTTGGAGGGGGGTAGACGACGGGTGCGAGGTAGATGGCGACGGAAAAGAACAGCACGAGCCCCTGCTGGACATCGGCATACAAGGCGCTGAGGGGCAGGAGGATCAGGGCGACGGCGAAGCCCAGCAGGACGCTGGTCACCACGGCGAGGGGGAC
>CAZXPU010000181.1:0-8508 GCA_964642905.1 uncultured Prosthecobacter sp. | reverse complement strand
GCCACAGGCCCTCCTCACCCTCCACTGGCGTCATCCAATAGTGTGACCGGGAGTAAAGGTAGCCTTCGGGGAACCGGGCGGTGAACCGGGCGTGCTTGAAGCGAACGGTGGGCAGGGGCATGAGAGGGGAGGACCAACGGTCTTCAAAGCACAATTCATGAACAGATGCCGCCAAAAAAAATCGTGAAACTGTCCGATGGCGCCGACGTTAGAGGGGACGCGCAAGGGATTGGTTTCCGCCAACGCCCCCAGGCCAAAACCAAACCACACCCAACACATCATGAAAGTCATCACCACGATCCTCTCCGTTCTGGCACTCGCCAGCTTCGTGAACGCCGCCGAAGGCGACGCCAAGAAGCCCAAGATGGACCCCGCCAAGGCGTTCGCCAAGCTTGACGCCAACAGCGACGGCTCCATCAGCAAGGACGAATTCATGGCCAGCCCCCAGGCCAAGAAGGACAGCGCCAAGGCTGAGAAAAGCTTTGCCGGCCGCGACAAGGACAAGGACGGCAAGCTCTCCAAGGAAGAGTTCACCGCCGCTCCTGCCAAGAAGAAAAAGAAGGACGCCTGATCCGCTTCCGGGCTGAACCTTGCCAGCCCCCTGAAATCACGGGCCGCACCTGAATCCAGGTGCGGCCTTTCCATTTCAGCCTCTCGGCATCTTCAGATAGGCGATCAGATCCGCAAGAGACTGGGGCGTGAGGGCGGCCTCCAGGCCTTCGGGCATGAGTGAGGTGCCAGTGCTTTTCAGGGAGGTGATCTCGCTGCGCAGGACGGAACGGCTGAGGTTTCCGGCCATCTTCAGGGTCAGGCTGGCGCTCGTCTCGGTGGCGATGACGCCGTAGAGCTGCTCGCCGCTCTTCAGCGTGCAGTGATAGGCCATGAAGCCGGGCTCGATGATCGCGCCGGGGTCTAGAATGGAGTTGAGAAGCTTTTCGGCATCGTGCTGCGCCACGCTGCGCAGGTCCGGGCCGAGGTCGAGCCCCGCGCCGTCGAGTTTGTGGCAGCTGATGCACACGCTCGCAAACACGGTCTTGCCGCGTGCCGCATCGCCCTGGAGCCTGAGCGTGGGCTTGAACTTCTCCACCACCGCGGCGCGTGTGGCGCTCGTGGCGTCGGCGAAGACCTTCTCCGCCGTCATGGCGATGTTCTTCTTCGGATGCTTGAGCAGCCTCGCCCGCGTCGCCGCGTCACAAGCCTTCGCCTCCGGACGTTTCAGCAGGGCGAAAGCCCAATCGTCATTCGAGAGCAGTGTTTCGAGGATCTGAGCGCGCAGCGCCGGCGTGCGCTGGTCCCAGCCCTGGAGCAGGAACTGCTCGCCGCCTTTCGGTTGCAGCTTGGCGACGAGGCGCAGCACCTCAGCGCCACCTGTTTGGGCCCAAAGCTCCGGCAGCATGCCTTTCACCGCCTCCCGATGCCCGCGATCCGTCGCCAGCAAGGCCAGCGATTCCATCGTTGGAGCCATTTTCAGCGATTCTGCGGCCTGTTGCAGCTTGGCATTCATTCGATCGACCGCCGCCCGCGCCTTGGCGTCGGTGAGTTGCTTCGCGAAATCCGTCAACGAGAGGTTTTTCTCGTCGAGGACAGCCAGAAGCTCCTCCAGCCCGTTCTGAGCCTCCAGGCGTGTTACCAGCGCCGCGGTGGCCTTGTCATTCTTCGTCGCCAAAGCGCAGCGCAGAAGTGTGCCGAGAATTCCGGGCCTGGACTTGTCATCCTGGGCTGCGAACTGCTCGCTGATGCGTGTGAGATGCGGCAGGCATGAACTAAGCGCGGCACCCCAGATCGGACTGCCCGGCTCGGCTTCCTCCAAAATCAGGGCGAGGATGTCCGCAGGCCAGTTTCCGGACCATTGCCCTGTGGAAAGTGCCAACTGCATGCGCACCCGAGGGTGACGCGCCCTTTCGCTGTTCACGAGCAAGAGCAAGGCTTCCTCATGGTTCGACCAAGGCATTGTTTCGGCGATTTGCAGGCCTTGAACGGCGACTTCATCGTGTTCACTGAGAAGCAGCACCTTGACCAAATCGGGGGTGAGCTGACCTGCCTGATGAAGGGTCCACGCAGCCTGCGCCTGCGCTGCCGCGTTCTTGCCGCGGGACACCTCTTCAATCATCGAAGCCACTGTCTCCATGTCAGGTTTGGCCCATGAAGCCTTCATCTGCGCCTTGTCCCGGAGCCATCCGTTCGCGCTTGCGAAAGTGGCTTCGGCTTTGACCGAACCGGATCGGGATGAAGTTCGAACCACCTTCCAAATCCTGCCCTTGTCATCCCCTTCGCGGTAGTGCGGCAGAAGCTCGTCCTTGCCGTTTTGCGGCAGCCACTGCGGGTGCTCGATCATGTAGCGATACATGTCGGCGACCCACAGTCCACCGTCGGGACCAGTGCGGACCATGACGGGTCGGCACCAGCGATCCTCACTCGCAAGGAAGTCCATCTTTGACTCGGCAGGATCGCGCTCAGCTTTGAAGCTGACACCCTCCTCTTCAAGGAGGTGATGCTGCACGACATTGTGGAAGGGCTCACAGGTGAAGGCGTGCGCCTTGCCGTCGGTGAAGAGTGCGGCGTCCCGGTAAACCTCAATGCCACAGGCGCTCGTGAAGCGTCCAGCCTGATCGAAGCTGTGAAAACGCTTCTCCATGCTGCTGGCGGGATAGACGGGCGGATTGCGCGGGAACAGCTGCCGAATGGGATCCGGCGGGATGATGTGCGGGTTACGGCGCAGGTAGTGATCCTGAAGGACGTAGTGCCAGAGAGGAAAGCTGTTCTGCACGCCGAACCAGTGGTCCCAGTCATCGCGCGCGCGGCCAAACTGCGAGGGACCGCTCTGTGGGTCGAACTCGCCGGTGTCCGGCTTGAAGCGGAAGTCGCGGCTGCCAAGATCGATCTTCTCGCCGGTGAGCCTGCATTCGATCTGTGTGCCCTTGTTGTAGCCACCGTGATGCGCACCTGCGGCGCAATACACCCAGCCGTCCATGCCCCAGCGCAGGCCGTTCACGCGCAGCTGCTGGTTGCCAGTGCTGAAGCCGGTATAGAGCACTTTCTTGGTTCCATCCGGCGCAATGAAGAAGATGTCCGGTGCGGCGGTGACGATGACGCCCTCGCGCCAGGTCAGGATGCCCGTGGGATAACTCAGGTCGCTGACGATGACATGACGCTTGTCGTAGCGTCCGTCGCCGTCGGTGTCCTCGAGACGGACAACGCGGCCGCCGGCCTTGCCGTTGCCATCCATGCCGAGAGGGTAGTCCGCCATTTCAATCACCCACAGCCTTCCTAGCTCATCCCAGTCGAAGGCCACCGGATCAAGCACCACAGGCTCTGCCGCGACGAGCTCGATTCGGTAACCCTCCCGCACATGCCACTTCTTCGCGGACTCCTCGGGGGAGAGCGGCTGCGAGGCCAGTTCCACCTTCGGGGCGGGTGCAGGCGCGGCAGGTTTCTCCAGACCGGCGACCTCCACCTTCTCGAAAGATCCTTCCAGCGGCGCGAAGTCATCACAGCGCCTGCCAAAGAACAACTCCTTCGCGCCGGGTGCGGTGACGGGCAGTTCGGCGTCAATCTCGACCTTGCCGTTGAGGGTGACCTTCACACGCGAGCCGAGGCGCTCCAGCTTCAGGTCATACCAGGTGCCAGGCTGAATGACGGTCGTGCCGCGAACGATCTGGCCGGCGGCGTTGCCGTTGTAGACAAACAACCGGCCTGGCAGCGAATCCTTGTAGTTGCCACCGATACCGAGGTGGTCGCCCGGAGCCTGGTGATCGCCCTTCGTACCACGCGAGATGAGGTAGGCGGTCACGGCGCTGACGTCATTGGCCTTCGTGTTGCGGAAGCGCATCGACGCAGACCAGTTTTCATGCGCTTTGAGCAGCTCGGAGTTTTGCGCCTGCGCCTGCTTTTTGCGCTGCAAGCGGGACTCGGCCCGCTTTGCATTCTCCTCGCCCACTTTGGAGATGTTCCAGAGCTTCGCGATGAGCGCAGGCTCGATGGCGCGATCCCAGATCGTGATCTCATCCAGCCGTCCTTCGAGCCCCTGGCCGAAAAGCATCTCGTTTGCCGACTTGCCGGCTTTTCCGCTCAAAACGGGCTTCTCCGAACCGTCGAGATGCACGCGTACGCTGTCGCCATCACGGATGAGCACGGCGAAGTGCCAGTCATCAGCAAAAGTGGTCCGCACAGTCCCCTGTGCGGCTTCCGAAGTCTCCTGACGCTCGTTCGGCACAGAGGACTGTGCGGACCACTCTAAGCTCAGCGTGTGATCCTGGAGCTGATGCGCCTTCAAGACGGCGCCCAGCGCGTTCACCAGACCACCGGTGCGATCACCCGCTCCGCTTTCATGCCCAAGCCAGAACCAGAGGGCTATGGAAGCCTGAGTTCCAAGTTTCAGGTTAGAAGTTTCAAGATGGCCTCCGGCAAGCTGAATGGAACGGTTGATGCCTTGCGGGCTGGAGAAGGGAGAAGACTTCAAGGCGGATTCCTCATCGTAACCCAGTCCAGCCCCTGGACCCGGCAGGTGGAAGGCATGACCATCGGCGGGTCTGATGGCTTCGCCCACCTCGTTGACCAGGAGGGAGCCGGTGTCTTCGCAGCGGAAATAGGCCACGGGTTCCGAGGCAAGAACAGCGCCCGCATAGGTGCCCTGGGAGGAAGACGCCTTTTGCACGGCGGACTTGTCTGAAAGCCGCGCCACGGCTTCGCTCAAGGTCTTCACCATCCGGGGTTCCGCCTGGACCTCCAGCCCTGCCGTGCGCGCAGGCCAGGTCGTGTAACCGCCGAGTGCATGCTGCTCTGGAGGCGGGATGTAACCTTCGGCCCCGTTGGCGAGCTCGATGTTGAAGTGAATGCCAAACGGCGAGGCCATGCGCAGCTTCAGGCCCGTGATGGCATACACTTCGTTCGGCAGCGTGGCGATGCTCACATCGCCGATGCGGACAGCCTGCAGCTTCACGCGGGTCTTTTGACGCTCCTGGAGGATCAACGCCTCTCTCGCATAGACTTCCTCCTTGTTCTTCGGCAGGTCGTTCTCGATCTTCGCTGCGATGGGGCGAGCCCAGGCGAGACGTTTTTCGTCGGGGACGCGATACTTGAGCTCCAGGGTCTTCTCGATCATGCCGAGCGGGGCGTGATCAACGTATTTCACGTTTTGCAGGGCCTTCATGGCGCTGGAGGCGACGGCGTCGGCGTAGTTGTCGAGGGTGATGCTCTTTTTCTCAGCGCCGTAGTCCATCCACATCTGGTCGCCGCTGGTGCCCTGGCTCATGGCGCAGACGAAGGGGCCATTGCCATCGCCCTGCTGGCCCATCTTGGCGGCGAGGTGCCGGCAGAAGTGGCCATAGTAATCTGCAGAGACCGGCCCGCTGCCAAAGTAGTGCTGCGAGTAGTTCGCCAGCACGCCGAGCGGTTTGCCATCGGCTGTTTGCAGCGCAATGACGCTGAGCTGCGGATCGACGGGGCCGCTGGGGCCGACGACGTCCTTGCTGAGGTAGCCGGGGTGCATGTTCGCCCGGCCGGTGGGCTGGCCGAAGGGATCGACGACCTCTTTGCCCGGCAGGCGAATCCAACGGCGGTTGTGCGTGTGCTCCCAGTCGTTGAACGAACCCCAGCCGATGCGCGCCGGCTGCAGGGCGGCATCGGCCGCCACGATGGCCTCGGCAATCTTCGGCATCAGGAACGTGGCGTATTCCACGTCTTTGCGCGTGCCAAGGCAGCCCATCGCCGCGGGCGCGGAGTGCGTGTGCGTGGCGCTGACCATCATGCGATCCACCGGGATGCCGCACTGCTTCGACGCGAGCGCCTTGGCCTCGTCGATGAGGCTTTGCTCCATCATGCAGGTGTCCACGATGGCGAAGGCGATCTTCATCTTCCCATCGTTGAGGACGAAGCTGCGGACCTTCAGGGCGTCTGCATTTTTTTCACCACGGCCTTCAAGAAAACCGCCGGCGATGATGCGGGGAAATGTCTTTGGTGAGATGTCCACCGTGGCAACGCCGGCTTGAAACGTGGCGGAAAGGACCGGCAGCGTGCTCAGGCAGAGCACGACAAGAAGCAGGGGACGCAGGGGCATCAGGGAACCACGGGGCAGGACCGCCCTGTCTTTCATGTCCAGGCACACGATGAGGCGTGGATCGGGCTTACCTCAGGGCCGTCATCACGGCCTCGGCCGCCTTGCGTCCGCTGAGGAGGGCGCCGTTGATCGAGACATCCTCGACATAGTCTCCACAGCGATAAAGGCCGGGCTCAAGAACGGTGGCAAGGGCCTCTTCACCGAGCTTGAGCTGACGCCCCTCAGGCTGGGCGTTGCGGATCTGGTAGGTGCGCAGGTGCTGCCATTCGAGCGCGCCTTCGCCAAACCATCGCGTCATCTGATCACGCACCACGTCATGAAGCTCGGCGCTTGACGGGGTTCCGACAATGCTGGTGCTGATGAGATGCCAGCCGGGCGGGGCCAGTTCCGGAGCGGCATTGCTGAGGATGCAGGCATTGTTCACCG
Organism: uncultured Prosthecobacter sp.; assembly: GCA_964642905.1. Taxonomy (GTDB): domain Bacteria; phylum Verrucomicrobiota; class Verrucomicrobiia; order Verrucomicrobiales; family Verrucomicrobiaceae; genus Prosthecobacter. Next base: position 2,027 of record CAZXPU010000181.1, on the reverse strand, counting down.
GCCCGCGGTTTTCACCATCCAGGCATAGGACCGGCTCCTTCGGCAGGGGCTGGTTGGTGGTGAAATAGAGGCAGGTGGTGCCTCGGCCGGGCCTGGGTTTCTCCTGGCTGCCCTCGGGAAGCAGGCGATGAGCGGCGTCTTCGCCGACGGCCAGGATGATGTGGTCAGCATGGACGACTTCGCCGGTGGCGAGGGTGAATTCACCGCGGCGCACGGAGTTCACCGGAGTGTTGAGCAGCAGGGAGCCGGGCGGAAGCGCGACGGCCAGCTGGTCGGGGATCGCCTGCATGCCGGCGGCTGGAATGGCGACACCGCCACGGCGGAACATCGAGTAAAGAAAGAGAAACATGCGCGCCGAGGTGCGCAGGTCTTTTTCCAGAAAGACGCCTCCGAAGAAGGGGCGGAAAAATCGTTCGATCATCGCCTCGCTGAAGCCGAAGTCCCGAAGGTAGTCCTCCGTCTCCATCTCAGGCAGGCGTCGCTCGATGTCGAGTGTGTCCACGCTTTCCCTCCAGAGGACAAGGGTCTGCCACTTGTCCTTCCACGGAATGAAGTCGTCGGCCAGGTTGCGAAAGGCGTCGAGCGGGTGGTTGAAGGGGTCGGCGAGCCGGTGGAAGCGATTTTTGAAAAAGACATCCGCGCCCCGGTAGAGCGGCCGGAGCCGCAGGCCTTCGTAATCCAGAACACGACGAGCTTCCGGATAGGAGGGAAGCAGGACCTGGAAGCCGCGGTCCAGGGTGAAACCGTCCACCCGATCGGAACGGATTCGCCCGCCGACTCCCTCAGAGGCCTCGTAAATCTTGAACGGCACCCCGGCCCTGGCCAGCATCCGCGCACAGGCGAGGCCGGAAACTCCGGCTCCGATGATGGCGATGGTGGGCTTGGACATAAAAGGTTAGGCTGCTTGATCGCACGATGGATGCCAGGAAAGTGATTGCAAGCAGCGGTGGTGCCTCCAGGGGTTGCGGATGATCAACATGAAGACAAAAGTACTGATCCTTGGCAGCACCGGCCGTCTCGGAAGCGCCCTGCGACGGCATTACGCCGGGCGGCACGAGCTTTTGTGTCCCGCCCGCCATGACATCAACCTGGATGATCCCGCCGCGTTGAAGACCGCCCTGGGCGGCATGGACTTCGACATCCTCGTCAACTGCGCCGGCATCACCAGTCCCGACGTCTGTGAACGTGAGCCCGGTCATGCGGCGAGGATCAATCATGAGTCGCCCGTCGTCATGGCCGATGCATGTCAAAGGCGGGGAGTCCGCATGATCCAGATCAGCACGGATTACGTCTTCGGCGGCGAAGGCTGGCAGCCATTGGCTGAAGATGACGCGGCTGACCCGGTCAATGTTTACGGGCAGACCAAGCGTGATGCGGAGATCGGCGTGCTGGCCGCCTGTCCCTCGGCCCTGGTCGCCCGGGTATCCTGGCTTTTTGGCTCGGGAGGGGCCTTTCCCGACCAGGTACTGCGTGACTTGCGGGAGGGCAGGCAGGTGCAGGCCATTGACGACAAATGGAGCGTGCCCACGAGTGTTGATGCGGTGGCCTGCTGGCTGGAGGCGTTGTGGTCCCAGGGCGTCTCCGGACTGATGCATCTTTGCAACAGCGGTTCAGCGACGTGGCGCAGCTATGGACAGGAGGTCATTGACCAGGCCTTTGATCTTGGATTGCTTCAGGAAAGGCCCGAAGTGAAAGGCAACAGCCTGGATGATTTTCCTCATTTCACGGCCCGCAGGCCCCGACACACGGTGATGTCGAACGCCCGGCTGGCAGGCCTTCTGGCTGGTGAAATCTCGAGCTGGCAGGAAGACCTGGGACGGTGGTTGCGGAGCCTGCTGAAATGAAAAAGGCCGGGGTCACTGGGACCCCGGCCTTTGAAGGTTGAGTTTGGGAGTTTTAGGCGGCTGCCTTCTTGGCGAGGGCGGCCTTGGCCTGCTCGGCGATGGCGGCGAAGGCGGCTTCGTCCTTCACGGCCAGGTCGGCGAGAACCTTGCGGTCGATGGTGATGCCGGCGGCATTCAGGCCTT
>CAZXPU010000180.1:0-8562 GCA_964642905.1 uncultured Prosthecobacter sp. | reverse complement strand
GCATTCCACCGTCTCCTTCCTGTCCAGGGCATGAAAAATGACACAAAAGTCGCCGCTGACAGCCGGGGACGTGTACCCTTCCCCCATCGCCACCTCCCACACCGGCTTGGGGCCACCCTCCGGCCAGTTTTTAAGCAACGACGTCTCCGTGCTGGTGCCATCATCCTGCGGCCCGAGCACGCGCGGCCAGTCGCTGGTGACCGCCCCTTTGGCCAGCGGACGGGGTGCGGCATGAAAGGTCAGGCGGTCAAAGGTTTCGGGCTCAGCCGCTGCCGCCTGATCGGCAAGGAGCAGGCACAGGATCAAAATCAGTCTCGACGGATTCCTCATGTCCGCTCAAACTAAAGACCCTCATGAAAAACGCCACCGTCATCTTCAGCCTTGCCGTCCTTTCCCTGCTTGCCTCGTGCACGACCTGTCCCATGGGCCGTCAAACCACGGCTGCGGGCAAGGTGGAGCATGTGGTTCTCATCTGGCTCAAAAAGCCAGGCGACAAGGCAGGCCGGCAGAAGGTGGTGGAGACGGCCAAGATGTTTCAGGCGGAAATCCAGGAAATCCAGCATCTCAGTGTTGGCACGCCTCTGCCCAGCGACCGTCCGGTGGTGGACGACAGCTTTGACGTCGGCCTTGTGATGCGCTTTGCCAACCCGGCCGACCTTGGCACCTATGAGAAGCATCCGGTGCATGTGAAGGCGGTGAAGGAAATCCTGCAGCCGCTGGCCGCCAAGCTGCTTGTTTACGACATCGTGGCTCACTGAAAGTGGCCTGGTCAAGGCTTGCGCCAGGACAGAGCTCCAAGCAGACGCCTTCCGGCAGAACGCTCCGCCACGAGCTGGGTGCCTTCGCGTTCGCTGCCGGACAGAATGTCGGGGTCTCCGGAATCAAAGTCCTCGGCGCGAGGCAGCCCTTCCGGAAGCTCCTGACCCGCCAAAGCAGCCCCGGCGTCCCCAGGTTCAACCACCGCATCCTCGACCCTGACGACAGGCAGACGAGCGTGAATGTCAGGCTTTTCCGCCGGAGCGGCGAGCCTGGACGGCACCACAAGGCCGCCGGAGAAGATCAGCTTCATCGCATCCTCCACGGTCAGCGGTGCATCCGTCAGCTGTTCAAGCGGCACCACGAGCAGCAGGCCCGTCATGGGGCTCAGGGCACCCGGCACGAACACGGCCGCCAGCACCTTGTTTTTTTCGGGATCCAGGTACTGACCGGTCACAAAACCCAGCATTTTCATCTCGGCAGCCGGGTAGTCGACATAAACGACACGCTTGAAGTTCTGCCTGCCTCCCAGACCTTTGAATCCGTCGATCACCTGCTTCATCATCCGGTAGATGAAGGAGGCCACCGGGACCCGCATGAACAGACGATCCACCGCCGCGACCACCCTGCCCCCCAGGACATGGGTCGCCATCAGGCCCAGGGCCACGAACACGGCCACCGGGATCAGCACCCCCGCCAGGTTCACGACATGCCGATAGGCCTCTCCGGAAGGGTCCACCACCATCCTGCCCTCGGCCTGGTTGATCTTGTTTGCCAGAAACTGGATCGCCGGCTCGCTCCACCCATGCAGCAGAAGGTAGACGTTGTTCAGCACCCAGAACGTGATCAGAAGAGGCAGCGCCACCGCCAGCCCGGCAAAAAATTTGTTACGCAGCCAGACGAACGGGCTGCGGGGGGGGATGGGGGGAACTGGAGCCGGTGCTGGCATGCTGAAACTGGATACGTTGGCAGACTCGCTCATGTGACGTGTTGTTCAATGCCTGCTTCCAGTCCGGGTGCTCTTTCCCGTCCTTGACTCCCGGGCTTCCGCCGCCGAAGAAACGCCTCCCCTCCCCCTCCCCAAGATGCCCCGCCGAATCACCTACCGCGACGCCGTCCGTGAAGCCCTCGATGAAGAAATCGCCCGTGATCCCATGGTCGTCGTCATGGGCGAGGAGGTCGCCCAGTACAATGGCGCCTACAAGGTGACCCAGGGCCTGTGGGACAAATGGGGGGACAAGCGCATGGTCGACACCCCGATCAGTGAAGCCGGCTTCATCGGCATGGGCATCGGCGCCTCCATGCTCGGCGTCCGCCCGGTCATGGAACTCATGTTCTGGAGCTTTTACACCGTCGCCTGGGACCAGATCGTCAACAACGGCGCCATGGTCCGCTACATGAGCGGCGGCAAGATCAACTGCCCCATCGTCATTCGCGGCCCGGCCAACGGCGGCACCAGCGTCGGCGCCACCCACAGCCACACGCCGGAGAACATCCTGGCCAATTTCCCCGGCATGAAGTGCGTCTGCCCCAGCAACGCCTACGATGCCAAGGGTCTCATGAAGGCCGCCATCCGTGACAACGATCCCGTCATGTTCATGGAGAGCACCAAGCTCTATGGCGAAGAATGGGAGGTCCCCTCCAACGATGAACTGCCCGAAGGCGAACTGGTGGTCCCTCTCGGCGTTGCCGACATCAAGCGCGAAGGCTCGGACATCTCCCTGATCGCCCACGGCAAGGCCGTCATCACCTGCCTCGAGGCCGCACGCATTCTGGAGGAGGAGCACGGCATCCACGCCGAGGTCGTCGACCTTCGCAGCATCCGTCCGCTGGACGAAGAGACCATCCTCAACTCCGTCGCCAAGACCCACCGCGCCGTCTATGTCGAGGAAAACAAGCCCTTCTGCGGTGTCGGCGCCCAGATTGCCTACATGATCCAGGAACGCATCTTCGACGAGCTGGACGCCCCCGTTCAGCGTGTCTGCAGCCTGGACGCCCCGGCCATTTACAGCCCGCCCCTGGAGGCCATTCAGCTTCCGACCGCGGACGTGGTGGTGGCGAAGGCTCTCGGCATCTGCTGAACCCTGCCTGACGACCGTGAAAATCCGGGCTGACCGCCAGCCCGCACCCTTCATTTCTCAGGGCGCAGGTCAAAGCACACCAGCTTCTCCCGCTGACGCACGATGAGGCGGCCGTTGCTCAGGGCTGGCGACGTGCAGCCCATGCCCTCGATCTTCGGGCGCGCCAGCTGGTGATAGCCGTCGGCGGCGGCCTTCACCACTCGCAGGTGGGTGCCGTTGTTTTCAAAGACCATGATCTTGCCGTCGGCGAGAATCGGCGAGGTGATGGTGCTCTGCACCTCGTTCTCCAGCCAGTTCACCCGGCCTGTCGCCAGCTCCACACACTGATGCTTGCCGCCGCACATCAGATAGACATGCCCCTCGTGAATGATCGGGCTGCCGCTGTAGCGCATCGTCACCCAGAAGTGAGACCAGGCAGCCTTGGGCTTCCCGTCTTTCTGCCACTGATAGGCCCTGAGTCCGACATCCTTGGCGCCGCTGTAAATCACCAGCCAGTCGCCCTGGGTCACCGGCGTCGACTGCCCGCCGCCCTCCACTTCCCAGAGCACTTTTCCATCCTTGGGCGAAATGCCATAAACGCTGTTGTTGCCGACCATCAGCAGCACCGCCTCGCCGGAAGCCGGCTGCCACCAGGCGGGGCTGCCCGTGTTGCTGCGCACCTCTTTCTGCTCCCAGACCAGCCTGCCGTCCTTCACGTCGTAGGCCTGGGCGCGCCCGGCGGCGAGGTAGACCGTGTCGCCGACCACAAGCGGCGAGGCCGCAGGCCCCAGGGCGGGCAGAGACACCTTCCACAACAGCTTTCCATCCTTCTGGTCCAGGCAGTAAAAATGCGTGCTGCAGGCCGCAAACACCCGGCCGTCCACCACCGCCGCCGTGCTGCTGCTGCTCCGCCCCGTCGGCCGACCCTCCGCCTCAAACTTCCACACCTGCCTGCCCGTCGCCATGTCGAGGCAGACCACCACGTCCCTGGCCACCTTGATCGTGCCGGGCACCGCCGCCAGAAGCTTGTCCTTCACCGGCTGGGAGAACTTCTCTTCCTCCATCCATTTCCTGAACTCATCGGCATTGGCAAAGGGCCTGCCCTCACGCTTCGCCACACGCGCAAGCTCCTCAAGCGGCAGAGCCGTGGAACCGGCCTTGAAGCGGGATTCCACCCATTTGCCCAGGCTCACATCCTCCTTCGGCGTCAGGTTGGCCTTGCGCCACTCCAGCATCCACTCATCCATCTTCGTGCCACGCAGCTTCGGCAGGTTCAGCCGCGTCTCCTCCAGCTTCTTCATCAGCTCCGGCGACACGCCACGGTAGTTCATCTGCTGCATCACCTCGGTGTCGATCTCCCGCTGCTCGGAAGCCACGCGCTCATGCCAGACCACGGACATGATCACCTGCTCGCCCGCCACCACCGGGCTGCCGTGACCACCGTAATGATCGCTTGGGATGAAGTCGCTCTCCCAGACCTTTTTCAGACCGGCTTCAGGAAAGCTCTCGGCAATCGGCGAGGTGTCCGTCGACACACCGTCGCGGTTGGGACCGCGCCACTGTGGCCAGTCAGCCAGGGCGGCCGTGAAGGTGCTGAGGGAGAGGAGGGGGCAGAGAAAACAAAGGCGCATGACGAAGGCGAAGAACGCCGGCCCATGCGCCCGACTTGCACCCACCTCACAGGGCTCGTCAGAAGCGCGCCTTACTTCTTCAGCACCGCCTCGATGTCAGCGTCCTTGAGGGACATCGGATGACCTTCCCAGACAATCTTGCCGGTGGAGTCCACGATCATTGCATGAGGAATGCCCTCGATGGCAAAGTCCTTCTCCAGCTTCTCATAGGGATCAAAGCCGACCGTGTATTCAATCGGCACCGTCTTTTCAAAATTCCGCACGGTCTGCTTGTCCTCATCCGTCACCCCGATGACCTCCAGCCCCTTGTCCTTGTACTTCTTGTACACCTCGTTGAGGTGCGGGATGCTCTGGCGGCAGGGAGGGCACCAGGTGGCCCAGAATTCCAGAATGTAGGGTTTGCCCTTCAGTTCGGGAGCCTTGCCGCCGAAGCGGACCTTCAGATCCTTGATGACGGTTCCGACATTGGATTTCCCGGCGGTGGCCAGGGCTTCATGCCCAAAAAACAGGGCGACGGCGAGGATGGCGGGCAGAAAAAAGGTTTTCATCGGTTTGAGGGATTGGAAAGTAAGGGAGGGATCTTCTGGCATCCAGGTCTGGCATGCAAGCCCGGGAAAAGGACGGCTGTGCGGCATGCTGGAAGGTTCGGCTCATCGGAGCCAGCTACCGCCTCCTGCAAACCCCGCTTTTCAGAACAGAATGCAAACCCGCATGAATGAAATTCGGCGCCACGCGTCAGAGGCTGCATCCCAACTCATGAAAACCGCATCCCGCCTCCGTCTTCCCCTGGCAGTCCTGGCCTTGTCCGGCCTCCTGAGCTCCTGCGTGGTGGATCCCTACAACACCGGTTACGCCTACGGCCCTGCCGCAGGCTGCCGCACGGGTTACGGCCCCAGACCTCCCGCTGAAGGCACGGTCACGGGAGCCCTTCTCGGAGCAGCCGCCGGAGGCATCATCGGCAACCAGAGCGGTCGCGGCCTGGAAGGCGCCGCCCTCGGTGGTCTGCTCGGTGCCTTTGCCGGGGGCGCCCTGCAAAACGCCAGGCAGCCCCGATATGGCTCCGGCTACGCCAGCCCCTGGCAGGGAGGTTCATACGGTGCCGCCCCTTACTGCGCACCTTCCCAGACGGCCTGGCAGCCGGGATATGCCTACCCTGATGCCTACGACTGGTGAGCTGAAGGCAATTTCATGCGTCACCTTTTGGCAGGAGGAGCAGGAAAGCTTGGCAAAAGACAGTTCACTGGGAGTGGCGTCACTTGCAACAAAAGGCAGACGATCCACCACCTCCATCCTCCCCGCCTTCCGCCCGCCCTCACGCCACAAGGCCCGCAACCTCGACCCCTTCCGGCTCATCTGTCACGCGGAGGCCTTCATCGAGGCCGTGAAGAGGGGATTCAAAGCGGGGTCATTTGAGATGAGGGGGATTTTGTCAGCCATTCTAGCCTGACCCCGCCCCCCGTTTCTCCTGGGGGGAATTCATCCAAGCTTGGATTGTCATCAAGCGCTTCTAACCAGCTCCGCAAGGATCGTCAGCCGGCAAAATTCCTCACATTCTTGTCTTCATAAAGGCTAAGAAAAGCGGCTGCGTCGGTAGAATTGCCGACAAGACGATGATGGCAGCATCACCCAGGATTGCAGCCGCTTTTTCATGACCCATCTGGCTGCCCAATCAAGGCTCAAGAACACTCATTGCCCAAAGCTCTGCAAGTCATGCCACAACCTGCCTATGAATGGCGGTGTGTCATCTGGATGCAATCCAAGCCTCATCATCAGACTGGCCTTGCCCGCAATGTCGATCTTGTTGCATGCGACAGCCGCCTGTGTTCTTGCCCTCACTCCTCCCATGGCTGAAATGACCGCCAGCCGGACAAGTACAGGACATGCAAGGCTGCAGTTTCATGGAGAAGCTGGTGCGCTGGTCAGTCTGGAATCCTCCACCGACCTGGTGTCCTGGCAGTTTGAGAACACGCAGCTTGCGCCGGAAGGCACTGCCGAATGGCTGCAACAGCCTTTATCAGATAAACTGTTCTATCGTGGTCGGGTAATCACAGCACCATCGGCTGAACTCAACGGGTTGAAGTCCCGCATCCCTAAATTCAATCTTATCCAGCTGCCAGACCAGGGCAGTGTCACCATCAGCATCGATCAGGGGCTTTCCATTGACGATCTTCGAGGCGTGACCCTGGACGAAAAACCGCCTGTTCTTGGCGAGCCTGCCACCGCATATCCTGAGTTTCTCGCCGATGACTGCCAGCCAGGACAGGAGCCCTACGTCGCCCGGGATATCGCTCCCTTTCGCTTCCGATACTTCAACAACGAGTTTAACTATGGTGGCTGGCATACGGCCGAGATGACCGACTACGCATCCACTCATGGCTTCAGCATCCTGTTTCCTTATGCCCGGCCCGTGAGCGGACGAGGCCACCTTCCTGAAGGAACAAAGTGGATCAGCTGGCATGGGATCAACTGGGACGATTTGATGTCAGCCCAAGGCATTTCCCCGGGTCGGTACGACCAGCTGGATGAAACTCAAACACACGCGCAGCTTTCCGCTTCGGGCTCCTTGGCGCATGATCCATCCTTTCAGTCAAAGATGATCGACATCGAGTACGGCTGGCTGTCTCCGGAGATGCTGCAGCAACAAGGCTGGTTCCCCTCCAGTGGTGGCATGGCGGAAAAACAAGCTCTTGAGCAGCGCTATTACAGCGGATACGAGCTCATTTACAGGGCACCGGTGGAAATCGCCCGCTTGGCAGGCTGGAACAACCTCAGCATTTATGGCTGGGAACCTTTTAAAAACCGATGGTTTGGCCTCGATACAGCAAACCCAGATCCATCGACAGACTTTGCCTGGAACGCCTTTGGTCGTCAAATCTATGACGTGGTCGACATCATCAACCCCTCGCTTTACTGCTATTATTGGTCGGCACAAAACGTCGCTTACACATTGGCCAACCTGGACTTGAACTTCCGATTCATTGACTCCACAACAAACAGGAAACCCGTTCGCCCCTATTACTGGAACCTGCTGCATGGAGGAGGAGGGGGGTGGAGATGGTGGCGGGAGCAAGCTCTGACAAGTGAGGACGTTCGTGCCATGACTGGCCTAGGTTTTTTCACGGGAATCGACGGCCTGGTGAACTGGAACTGGAGCGACACAGGGAGTCATGTCGTCGCATTGCCTCTGTCGGCCGACACCGACCACGTTCTCAAGGACGGGTTTTCACTCACCGCCGAAGGGAGTGGATCAGCCACAACTTTTGTCCGTTACGACGCGATTCATGTGACAAACGTCACCGACGGCATCGTGGAGTTTCAACGAATCGAAAAATTAAACTTTGGTGAAAACTACGGCATCCTCCCGGGCAAACCGACTTTTCACATGACGGCGACGGCCCTGAGCTCTCATGTCCGTCCTCTTGCCGAACCCGTTGGTGCTGTCGTCGAAGGTCTGGCAATGGCCAGGGTATTCGAATTTTTTCTCAAACATGGCCAGGTGAAGTCGGACATCTCAAGCCAGCTGCAGTTTCAGGACGCACTGCCCATCATCCGACGAATCAAGCTTGGCCCCTACCATGTGGTCGCCACATTTGACCCCAAATGGTCGGAACAAACCTCTACTCGCCGGGTGATGCTAGTTGACTTTGAAGGACAAGATCGACTTGATCTCAGCTTTCCAGCAGATCGAGAGCTTCGAATATTCGTGCTTAAGGATTCGCCAGGTTGAGCGGAACAAGGCTTGAGAAGGCTCACTCCACCACCGCCTGAGCCGCCCCTTCAAGGATTTCCACACGCAGGGACTGAACATCCGCGGCATCGCGGTTGACGACAATGCTGATGGGCGTGGTTCCCGCGGGCAGGTCCAGCGTGAGTTCCGGCGTGACCTCCGGAAGGGAAAACGGGGTCAGGCTGACCCCGTTTTTCCCTCTGGCCCTCTCCCCGCAGCAGTGGCTCCGCGTCCGCCGCCTCGCCCGCAAGAAGATCGAAAACGACATCAACCAACGCCTCTGGAAGCAGTTCCTCAACAACATCAACCCCCGCAAGCCCGCCCCCGGCCCCGACTACGGCATCATCGCCAAACACCCCGCCAACCTCGGCAACCGCCTCTCCGGCGG
>CAZXPU010000179.1:0-8563 GCA_964642905.1 uncultured Prosthecobacter sp. | reverse complement strand
TGCCGGCCTCGGCTTCCATCTCCGGGCTGCCATCGCCGACGATGACCCAGATGACGGAGTCGCCCGCGAGGATGTGCTGCAGGATTCTCTGGCGGCCGGGGGAGTCGAGCAGAGCGTCGAGCGAAGCCTTTTCGAGGCTGCCGGACCAGAGGTTCTGCTGACGGGTCTTGGAATCGAGCAGGGTGGCCTGGGTGACGCCCGGCTCGCGGGCGGTGGTGATGTCGAGGTTGGCCCTGCCGTTGGCGCGCAGCGGGCGGAGGAGATTGGAGACAGGATCGTCTGGTGAGGCGCTTGCGGGGACGATGAGCTGGAAGCGGTCCGTTTCCCAGCGATCCAGGGCGTAGCGGAAGACCGGAATGGTGCACGCGCAGGTCTGGGCCTGGATCAGGGCGGTGGTGAAGAGGATGAGCAGACCGGGTCGTAGCATGAGGGGCAGGACACGCTTGAACGACGGCGAGGTGGGTGAAGTTGCTCCCAAACTTTGAAGGAAGTGGGCGGGTGCAGAAAGGTTGCTGCGTCCAAAATCCGTGAGGTCCTGGATACAGGATTCACAGGATGGGTTCAGATCCTGTGGAGCGTGAAACGGCGGGCTAGGAAGCCAGGAAGTCCCGGGGACAAGCCCAGGGCGGGTCCTTATTTGACCTCGGCGCGCTTTTCAGGCGGCAGCCACTGGAAGTCACTGGTGGAGCCGGCCTTTTTGGATCCGCCTCCCATGAAGATGTCGCCGGTGTCCTTCAGGGTGACGAAGATGATGAAGCCGAAGAGCAGGAGCACGCAGGCTGTTTGAACGACCTCGAGGAAACGGCCCTGGAGGGGGCGGCGGCGGATGGCCTCGCCGATGGCCAGGGTGATGTGGCCGCCGTCGAGGACCGGGAAGGGCAGCAGGTTCATGAGGGCCAGGTTGACGTTGAGCACCACGCTGAACCAGAGCACCTGGAGGAGGGCGGCGGGATCCTGCAGCAGGTTGTAATAGACACGTCCGATGCCGACGGGGCCGCTCATGTGGGCGGGGCTGATGTCGGAGTTCGAGTAGACCAGCTTCTGCACCATGCTGACGAGAGACTTGGCGGCTCCGGAGACCTGTTCCCACACTCCTGGGTAGGCCAGCTTGCGGGCGCCGGTGGCGTGCCAGACAATGCCGACCATCGGGTCCTTCCAGTCGGCGGGGTGCTTGTCGGGCACACGCGGGGTGAGGGTGGCGAGGACTTCCTTGCCATCACGGCGTACGGTGAGCTGCACGGGCTGGCCGCTGCGCGTCTTGATGTAGTCGGAAAGCTGAACCCGGTGGGTGATGGGGGTGCTGTCGGCCTTGAGCAGCTCGTCGCCAGGCTTGAGGCCGGCTTCCTCCGCCGGGCTGTGAGGCTGCAGGGCTCCCACCATCGGGGTTTCCTTGCCCGTGATGCCCACCTCGCGGAGCGGCGGGCGCTTGAAGACGGCGTCGAGGGTGCTGCCCAGCCAGGACTTCGGTTTTTCCTCGGCGATTTCCGCCCACTCGGCGGCAACCTGGAGGGGTGGCAGGGCCTGGCCGTTGCGCTCCACCTCGAAGCGGATGGTCTTGCCCTCGCTGGCGATGACGTTCCAGCGGACGGTGTCGGTGGTCATGCCTTCAAAGCGATGAATGTCCGCGCCGTCGATGCGCAGGATTTTGTCACCCGCCTGGAGGCCGGCCTTCGCGCCGGGGCTGTCCTTGGCGACATAACCAATGGTGGTGGTGACGAAGGCCTCCGTCTGCGGTTTGCCGAGCCAGCTGACCAGGACGGCGAAGGCGCAGGCGAGCAGGAAGCTGAAGAGCGGGCCGGCGAAGGCGACGATGATCTTGTCCGTGGGCGAGATGGGGGGCAGGGGATCCTTGCTGGTGCTCTCGCCTTCGATGGCGTCCATGGGGGCCATCTGGGGGAGTTTCACAAAGCCGCCCGCCGGGATGCTGCCGAGGCCGTATTCGACGCCGTTGATCGTCTTCTTCCAGAGGGGCTTGCCGAACCAGATGTAGAACGCCTCAACCCTGAGGCCGCGCCAGCGGGCGGCGAGGAAGTGACCCCACTCGTGGACGAGGATCATGAGGTTGAAGACCAGCAGGACTTCGATGATCAGGATGACGATGCGAAGGACTTCGCCGACGGAGCCAAGGGAGGAAAGCCAGGACATGAGGTGTGGTGAAAAGGGAAAGACCGGGATGAGACGACGCCCGGAAGGGCCGGAAAGCTAACACCCGCACCCGAGTCGGCAACGTGGATGTGCAGGCTGACAATTTTCTCACTCCCCGGTGGTCAGAAGCCGGACCGCCTCCGCCGCCAGGGCAAACCCGAAGGTGCCGGTGACAAAGGTGGCCGCACCGAAGCCCGCCGAGCAGTCCAGGCGCAGGCCGACCTCGGTACTGTCCGCCCGGGTGGACCCGCAGCTCCCGTCTGGCTGAGGATAAACGGCTTTTTCCGTGGAGAAAACGCAGGGCACGCCCCAGCAGACGGCACGTCCATTGAGACTTTTGGGGAAGCCATGCTCGTCGCGCAGGCGACGTCTGACCTGCTGGATCAGGGGGTCAGGGCCCGCCTGACCGAGGTCGGCCGTCTTCACCTGGGTGGGGTCGCGCCTGCCTCCGGCGCTGCCGGAGACGACGATGGGCACGCCCAGGGACTGGGCCTTGGCGATGATGAGGGCCTTCACCGAGGTGTCGTCCACCGCATCGACGATCAGGTCAAAACCGCCCGAAAGCAGGCGGTCAGCGCTGCTGGTCAGGAAAAACTCCACGGCAGGGTTCACGGCGCATTCCGGAGCGATCTGGCGGACGCGTTCGGCCAGCACCTCGACTTTGGGGCGGCCGATCGTGGGGGTCAGGGCGGGGAGCTGGCGGTTGGTGTTGGTGATGCAGACATCGTCCATGTCGATGAGCGTCAGGCTGCCGATACCGCTGCGGGCCAGGGCTTCGACCGTCCAGGAACCGACTCCGCCGACTCCGATCACCGCCACCCGGGCGCGGTGCAGGCGGGGCAGGGCGGCGCTGCCGTAAAGGCGGGCGATGCCGCCGAAACGCTGGAGATAATCCTCGGTCATGGCGGTGCTGATAGCAGGCCTTCCGGCAGGCGGCAAAGATTGCATGATTTTTCCCCGAGGGCAGTACTTGTCCTCCCTCGTTTGCACGCTAAACGCAAATAGTCGTCCATTCCGGCACGACACCCGCTCACTTTCCATTTTCAAAAACAACCCCCAAAACGCCCACCCACCATGTCCGTCGTCTCCAAAGGTCTTGAAGGAATCGTTGCTGCAGAAACCCGTCTTGGTGAGGTGCGCGGAGCGGAAGGAGTGCTGTTTTACTGTGGCTACGACATCAATGAACTGGCCGGCAAGGCGACCTACGAAGAGGTCGTGCACCTGCTTTTCTACAACCGCCTGCCCACCCGCGCCGAGCTGGAGAAGCTGACCACGGCCCTGCGTGCCGAGCGTGAGCTGCCCCAGGGCGTGATCGATTTCCTCAAGAGCGCGCCGAAGTCGGCCCGTCCGATCGACATCATGCGCACGGCCGTTTCGATGCTGGGCTGCTACGACCTGAAGCGTCACGACATTGATGTGGGTGAAAACCTGGCCAACGCCATCCGTCTGGTCTCCCAGATCGGCGTCATCGCCGCTTATTTCCATCGCTCCCGCCAGGGACTGGACCTGCCGCCGGTGCGCAAGGACCTCAGCGAGGCCGCACACTTCCTCTACCTGGTGAACGGCGAAGTGCCGAGCGCCGAGGCTGAAAAGACCCTGGACGTGGCTTATGTGCTGCACGCCGAGCACGGCTTCAACGCCTCCACCTTCACCGCCCGCGTCGTGGCCTCGACCCTGAGCGACATGTTCTCCGCGATCAGTGCCGCCATTGGCGCGCTGAAAGGCCCGCTTCACGGCGGTGCCAACGAGGGCGTGATCCACATGCTGCAGGAAATCGGCAGTCTGGACAAGGTGGACGGCTGGGTGGAGGACGCCCTGGCGCAGAAGAAGAAGATCATGGGCATCGGCCACCGCGTCTACAAGGTGCTCGACCCCCGCGCCCCGCATCTTCGCGAGATGGCGATCCAGCTCACCAGCCAGCTGGGCGAAACCAAGTGGATCGACATGTCGGAGCGCATCGCCCAGATCATGCGCGAGCGGAAGAGCCTGAACGCCAACGTCGACTTCTACAGCGCCACGGTTTACTACAGCCTTGGCATCCCGACCGACCTGTTCACGCCGATCTTCGCCATCGCCCGCATGAGCGGCTGGACCGCCCACGTGCTCGAGCAGTGGAGCGAAAACCGCCTGTTCCGTCCGCTGAGCGAATACGTCGGCAAGCCTTACGGTCAGAAGTTCGTTCCAATCGACGAACGCTGATCGACTCCGGCGCAATCCCAGCCACCCGTGCGCCTCGACGTCATCACGCTTTTTCCTGAGCTCGTCACGGTGCCCATGGGCACCAGCATCATGCGACGCGCCCAGGACAAGGGCGCAATTGAACTGGGTGTGCATGACCTGCGCCAGTTCGGGCTGGGGAAGCACCGTCAGGTGGATGACACGCCCTGTGGTGGAGGGCCGGGCATGGTGCTGCGGCCCGAGCCCCTGTTTGCCGCCCTGGAACAGGTGCACACCCCGGAAAGCCGGGTCATCCTGACCTCGCCCGCCGGGCGTCGCTTTGACCAGGCCACGGCCCAGCGCTGGAGCGCGGAAAAGCATCTCATCTTCATCTCCGGTCATTATGAGGGCGTGGACCAGCGGGTGATCGATCACTGGGTGGATGAGGAGATCAGCCTCGGGGATTATGTGCTGACCAACGGCGCCATCGCCGCCGTGGTGATGATGGACGCCATCGTCAGGCTTCTGCCCGGCGTGCTCGGGGATGAACTGAGCGCCGTGGAGGAGTCCTTCGGGCCCACCGGCCTGCTGGAGGCCCCGCAGTACACCAAGCCGGCGGAGTTTCAGGGCATGGCCGTGCCGGAGATCTTGTTAGGTGGTAACCATGCCAGGATCGCCGAATGGCGCGCCCGTCAGTCCCTCGAGCGCACGCGCAGGATGCGGCCGGATCTGCTGGGCTCTGGAGTTTGAATCGGTAAATGGGCGACTTTAACAGGTTTGCTGGTGTAATTAGTTAAGAAGCTGCGTTTTGATAATGTGTTAGACTATCAATTTAGAATTTTAAACTTCGAAGCAATTCAAGCCTTCTTTGCTCTGATTCAAATTGTTGCTGAAGCTGTTTTCGCAGCTCAGCGTCTCGGCGCTCTGCCAATTTACGCTGCAAAATCGGATAGTGCTCGTTCGCTTTAGCTGCGTAATTCTTGAAGTGTTCGATGTAAAGTTGCGGGTTATTCAACCGTAATTGCACCTGGCAACTTGTTCCATGGAATTTGAAATAACTCGGTTCACAGCCCACTGTGTAACTGAAGCCTCCAGGTTGATCAAAAAAGATTTGTATCCATTCGCTTGGTGGATTGTTTTTGAGTTTGAGTATTAGTTCATTGTTGATTAGATCAACGCTCTTAATGCCAATAGGCTCAAAAAGTGGAACTGTTGTTGTGGGTGTAACTTGACGTTTGACCTCGTCAATTTTTTGCATGTAGACGTATTCGTTTTTTCGTCTGAGAAGTTCCTTTTTGATGTCTTCAATTGATTTAGGTCTATCGACAGGCGATTGCTGAATCATTTGATCCACCAATTGGTCAAGATACGCAAAGTTTGGTGCCTTTGAGGCTATTTTTGTGAAGTTGGAGCCATGCGGTATGTGTCCCGTGAATAACTCATTTAGAATGAGGCCAAGTGCAAAAATATCGGCTCGAAGATCTACCTTTTCTCCGGGCTTTCGCTGCTCGGGTGAGGCATATTGAAAGTTTGCGAGTCGCTCCGTTGGCTTTGTTTCAACGTGAGTGATCATGTTATCTTCGCTAAAGTGAGCAATGCCGAAGTCTGCAATCACCAGTTCATTCAAAGCACCTTTGCAGAGTATATTTTCGGGCTTTAAATCCCGGTGAACTACATCAAGCAAATGAGCGGCTTCAACTCCATCGAGTATCCTTGCGAAGACTTGTAGAGTCTTTTCATGGGGTATTCCTTTCTTCATTTCCTGCCTCAATGTGGAAGAGTAGAGAGGCATTACGTAAAATAGCGATTTGGATGTCCCGCTCCCTGTGAAACCTGAGTCTAGCACTCTCAGGATATTTGGATGAATACACTTTGAGCAAAAATCGATTTCGTTTTTAAACCTACTCAATTTCAAACTCTGAGACACGCCTGGCTTTAAAAGCTTCAGGGCATATTTGTTGCCGTCTGAAGCTAAGACGGCATAGACCGCTCCACTTCCTCCTTCGCCCAATTGTGATTCGACTGTGTAGAGATCGAATGCTGTTTCAAATGTCTGCAGTTTTTTGGGCATAACGCTCAAGTCATTGCCATGGTGCGTTTCTTCCGGGCCGCAGGTTCACCGACCTTTTCGACATCGGCGGCGATGACCTTGTACTCAGGGCAGAGGGTGTCGCTGTCGCAGCCGCCGCCGGTGACGTTGTTCACCATGTGCTCGGGGAAGTGGAAGGTGGTGTAGAGCACGCCGGGCTTCACCTCATCGGTCACGCGGGCCTCGAGCTCGACCTCGCCGCGGGCGCTGAAGAGGCGGACGTGGTCGCCGGTGGCGATGTCCTTTTTCTCGGCGTCGGCGGGGTTGATGGCGAGCACGTCCTGGGTGACGATCTCGCTGTTGCCGGTGCGGCGGGTCATGGTGCCGCAGTTGTAATGCTCCAGCACACGGCCGGTGGTGAGGATGAAGGGGAACTCCCGGCCGTGGGTGACCAGTTCGGTGGACTCCTGCCAGTCGAAGAAATGGAAGTGGCCCTTGCCGCGTTTGAACTCGGTCTGGTGCAGGATCTGCGTGTCGACACCGCCGTCGGCGATGGGCCACTGCTTGCCGTTTTCGCCGAGGTTCTCCCAGGTGGCGCCCTTGAAGAAGGGGACGATGCGGGCGATCTCCGCCAGCACGCCATCCGGTGTGTAGTCGGCCTGCGGGAAGCCGAAGCGCTGGATGATTTCGCACATGATCTGGCCGTCGGGCTTGGTGCCTTCCAGGGGCTTCACGGTGGCGTTCACGCGCTGCACGCGGCGTTCGGCGTTGGTAAAGGTGCCGCTCTTTTCCAGGAAGCTGGCGGCGGGCAGGATGACGTGGGCGTACTTCGCCGTCTCGGTCATGAAGATCTCCTGAACGACGAGGAACTCGAGGCTTTCCATGGCATGCCGGACATGGTTGGCGTCGGGGTCGGTCTGCACCACGTCCTCGCCCATGAGCCAGAGCGCCTTGAGCCTGCCATCGACGGCGGCGTCAAACATCTGCGGGATCTTCCAGCCGGGTTCGCCGGGCGTCTTCACACCGTAGAAGTCCTCATACAGCTTCAGAACCTGCGGGTCGTTCATCTCGAAGTAACCGGCGCCCTGGTGGGGCTGGCAGCCCATGTCGGCGGCGCCCTGGACGTTGTTCTGGCCGCGCAGCGGGTTCACGCCCACGCCGGGCCGGCCGATGTTGCCGGTCATCATGGCGAGGTTGGAGATGAGCATGACGGTCTTGGCACCCTGCTCGTGCTCGGTGACCCCGAGGCCGTGGAAGCTCATGGCGGCCTCCGACGAGGCGTACTCGACGGCGGCAGCGCGAACCAATTCCTTGTTCACGCCGGTGATGCGCTCAAGCTCGTCCAGGTCGAGCGCCTTCAGGCCGGCCTCGAACTGCTCCCAGTTTTCGCAGCGGCTGCGGATGAAGTCGGTCTTCACCAGGCCGGCGTCGAGGATGCAGCGGGCGAACATGTTGAGCAGCGCCACGTTGGTGCCGGGGCGGAGCTGGAGGTGGTATTTTGCATAGGGCACCAGCTCGATCTTGCGCGGGTCGATGACGATGAGCGGGGTGCCCTTCATGACCTGCTGCTTCAGGCGTGCGCCGGTGACCGGGTGGCCCTCGGTCGGGTTGGCGCCGATGACGAGGATGCACTTGGTGAACTCGATGTCCTCGAAGCTGTTGGTGGCGGCGCCGGTGCCGAAGCTCTTCTGCATGCCCCAGGCGGTCGGGGAGTGGCAGACGCGGGCGCAGCAGTCGATGTTGTTCGTGCCGATCACCTGGCGGATGAACTTCTGCATGAGGTAGTTCTCCTCATTGGTGCAGCGCGCCGAGGAGATGCCGGCGACCGCATTGCCGCCGTGCTCCGCCTTGATGCGGCTGAGCTGGGTGAAGATGTGGTCGTAGGCCTCGTCCCAGGTGGATTCCTTGAAGCTGCCGTCGGCCTGGCGGATGAGCGGCTTGCGCAGGCGGTCCTTGTGGTTGTAGAACCTGAAGGCAAAGCGGCCCTTGAGGCAGGTGTGGGCGTGGTTGACCTCGGCATCGACGGGGGCCTGGATGCTGAGCACCTCGTTGCCCTTGGTGGCGACGTTGAGGTTGCAGCCGACACCGCAGTAGGTGCAGACGGTGCGGGTCTTCCTGGTGGCCTCGATGGACTTGGAGAAGAAGACGTCACTGATGGCCGAGGTGGGGCAGGCCTGGGCACAGGCGCCGCAGGAGACGCATTCGGAGTCCTTGAACGACTGGTCGAGGCCC
>CAZXPU010000178.1:0-8598 GCA_964642905.1 uncultured Prosthecobacter sp. | reverse complement strand
TTGCCACCCTCATGCTCTCAGCCATCTTCACCAAAAGTTAATAACAGGCTCTAAGAGATTAGCCTGCCTCGTTCCGTGTATTCGGTGTCTTCCGTGGTTCCACCTCAGAAGGGAAACGGGGTCAGGAGACCTTCATTTCTTCCCTTGGCATCCACCCCATCCCGGCGCAGGGAACAGCCATGTCACATCCCTTTCACACACTCGGCGTGCCGCATGCGATGATTCGCGGCCTTGAAGAACTCGGCATCGTCACGCCCACGCCGGTGCAGGAGCAGGTGATTCCGTTTTTGATCCAAAACACCTCCGATCTCATCGCACAGGCGCAGACGGGCACGGGCAAGACCGCCGCCTTCGGCCTGCCGCTGCTCATGAAGATTGATCCGGCGCACCGTGAGATCCAGGGCCTCGTGCTCGCGCCGACTCGCGAGCTGGCCAAGCAGATCGGCAAGCAGCTCTTCCGCTACACGAAATACTGCGACCAAAAAATCTTCATCGAGGTGGCCTGCGGCGGCGACAAAATCGACATGCAGATCGAGCGCCTGAGCCGTCCCACGCACATTCTCGTCGCCACGCCGGGCCGGTTGACCGAGCTGCTCGAAAAAGACGCCCTCACGCTCGAATTCGTGCGCTACGCCGTGCTCGATGAGGCCGACGAGATGCTCAGCATGGGCTTCAAAAAGCACATCGTCGAGATTTTGAAGATCGCCGCCATGCGCCGCGCCACCTGGCTCTTCTCCGCCACCTTCCCCGATGCCGTGGGCGACCTGATCAAAGGCTGCTTGTCCGCGAATGCGCACCGCATCCAGATCGACACCGAGCAGGTCGTGAACCGCGACATCGACCACCGCTACCATGTCTGCCATCGCGGCGAAAAGAGCGCCTTCATCATCGACTACCTCAAACGCCGGCGCGAGGAGCGCGGCCTCATCTTTTGCCGCACCAAATGGGGCGCCATCCACCTCGGCGAGGAACTCCGCAAGGCCGGCCTCGCCGTCGAAGTCCTCCAGGGCGATCTCGCCCAGCGGGATCGCGACAAAGTGATGCGTGCCTTTAAAAAAGAGCGCTCACAATTCCTCGTCGCCACCGATGTGGCCGCTCGCGGCATCGACGTGGCCGGCTTGAGCTTCGTGCTGCATCACCAACTGCCCGACCAGCTCGAATACTACACCCACCGCAGCGGCCGCACCGCCCGCGCCGGCAACAAAGGCACCTCCCTCGTCCTCATCGAGCCGCAGGAAAAGCCCCAGCTCAAGGCCATCGCCCAAAAGCTCCGCGTCGAGTTCACCGAGTGGCGGCGGTGATCCTTGCACGCCGAGAATTGGCCGGGCCTCGAGCATGAGGGCGTTCTCGAAGGCGCTTTCAGACAGCACCCTGTGCAGGCAGAAAGATTTGGGGCAAAAAGATTTTTCCAAGCAGCCTTCAGCACTCTGAAATTTTTCTGCCCCCCATTTTTCTGCCACTCCCCATTCTTGCCCCCTGTCACAAGGCGTCCCCGACAGCCGCAACGATCCAGCAAAGACCGCGTGGCCTAACCCAATGGCCGCTGCTCAGGCCCCGATGGCGAGCCAGTTGAACTCGACGGCATAGACACGGGTGTTCGCCCAGGTCCAGACCTCGGCCATAAAGCCCGTCGGCGTGATGGCGACCGCCTTGAGGCTGACGCGCGCAGTGTCACGCTGGTCGATGTCGAAACCGGTGAGGCCCAACTGGACCACGGGCACAGATAAAAACGGCGAATCAAAGACGACCTCCATGCGGAAGCAGCGGGATTCCGCGCCTTCCGAGTCCTCCCTGGCATCCAGGCACCAGCCGTCCGTCAGAACGCCGAGGCCGAGATGGGAGGAGAGAACTTTCCAGGGAACAGGGGAGGTTTGCATGATCTTAAAGGCAAAGCAGCATCCGGGCCGGGCAGCGCTTCCCCTTTTCAAGGGAGACCGAAAAAGTTGCGCGCCAACGATTCCAAGCCTGGCACAAAATGCCGGACAAACAGCCCAATCTGCAGGCAGAAAGATGAGGGGCGGAAAGATTTTCCCAAGCAGCCCTCTGCCCTCTGAAATTTTTCTGCCCCCATCTTTCTGCCACTCTCCATTCTTGCCTGCAGCCACAGAGCCTGCCCGGCAGCCTCCCCTCACCTAACGGCGAAAGGATGACAAAACGGGGCGCCTGCGTCTGTTTAGAGCATCCCCCCGGGTCCCGGCCGTTCGTCGGGCACGGTTCATCTCGCCCTTGCCCGGCCACCGACCCCCGCCTTCAATAGCCTTTCATGCCACGCCAGCCCCTCGCCCTGCTCGCCCTTGCCGCCGGTCTTGCCTCAGCCGTCCTCGCCGCCGGCGGAAAGCCTGACAAGCCGAACAAGAAGTCCAACTACGTCGTCGGCCAACCGGCCTTCTCCCCGGACTACAACCAGCCCGCCTTCGACCCGGCGAAAACCGCCCCCGAGCACCTGGACGTCAGCATGTTCCACCTTCCCGAAGGACTCGAGATCAAGGTCTGGGCGACCTCGCCGATGCTCTTCAACCCCGCCAACATGGACGTCGACGCCCAGGGCCGCATCTGGGTCGCCGAGGGCGTCAACTACCGCCGTCACAGCGGTCGCAGCCGCGAGGGCGACGCCATCCGCGTCCTGCAGGACACCAACGGCGACGGCAGCGCCGACAGCAGCCATGTGTTCGTCCGGGAGAAGGAGCTCGAGTGCCCCATGGGCGTCGCCGTCTTTGACAACGTCGTGCTCGTCTCCAACACGCCGAACCTCATCAAGTATGTCGACGTGAACCGCGACCTGAAGTTCGACCCGGCCGTGGACAGCCGCGAGGTGTTTCTGAGCGGCTTTGAGCAGCAACAGCACGACCACAGCCTGCACAGCGTTTATGCCGGCCCCGACGGCCGCTGGTATTTCAGCAACGGCAACTGCGGCGCGCTGTTCAGCGACAAAAGCGGCAACACCTTCCGCATCGGCGGCGCCTACCTCAACAACCCCTACACCGGCGCGAAGAGCGACGACGGCCATGTCTATGTCGGTGGCTTCACCGCGAGCATTGATCCCAGCGGCCACGGCGCGCGCATCCTCGGCCACGGCTACCGCAACAGCTTCGAAGGCGTGCGCAACTCCTTCGGCGACATGTATCTCAACGACAACGATGACCCGCCCGCCTGCCGCGTCAGCCACCTCATTGAAGGCGGCTTCTTCGGCTTCTTCTCCGCCGATGGCAAACGCCAGTGGCGCGCCGACAAGCGCCCCGGCCAGGACATCCCCACCGCCGAATGGCGCCAGGACGACCCCGGCAGCCTGCCGGCCGGCGACATCTATGGCGGCGGCGCGCCCACGGGCATGGCGTTTTATGAAAACGGCGCGCTGGGCGACAAGTGGAACGGCCTGCTGCTGAGCTGTGAAACCGGGCGCAACGTCGTCTTCGGATACCTGCCGAAACCCGATGGCGCGGGCATGAAACTTGAGCGCTTCAACTTCTGCACCACCAACACCAGCGGCGTCTTCAAGGGCAGCGACTTCGTCGGCGGCAAGGACAACATGTCCGACGAACGCCACACCCTCTTCCGCCCCAGCGACGTCTGCGTGGGCACCGATGGCGCCATCTACATCTCCGACTGGTATGACAAGCGCACCGGCGGCCACCAGGACACGGATGAAACCTGCAGCGGCACCATCTACCGCATCACCGCCAAAGGCTCCAAGCCAACGTCGCCGAAGCTCGACCTGAACAGCGTCGCCGGCCAGGTGGCAACCCTGCGGTCCCCCGCCACCAACGTCCGTCATGCCGCCTTTGTGAAGCTGAAGGAAAAAGGCGCGGAATCGGCGAAGGCCCTGGGCGCGCTGATTGACGACAAAAACCCCTACATCGCCGCACGCGCCGTCTGGCTGCTCGCCCAGCTTGGCGAGGCCGGCACCCAGCGCGTGCGCGTCTGGCTGGAATCCGAGGACGCCAGCCATCGCCTCGTCGCCCTGCGTGCCCTGCGCGCCGCCAACCCCGACATCCTCGACCTGCTGAGCACCATGGCGCACGACGCCTCGCCCGCCGTGCGCCGGGAGGTTGCGGTCGCCATGCGCGACATGCCCGCCGCCCAGAGCCTCAACATCCTCATCGAGCTGGCCAAGCGCTACGATGGCAAGGATCGCTCCTACCTCGAAGCCTGGGGCCTCGGCTGCAGCGGCAAGCAGGCGCCCGTCTGGATCGAGCTGAAGAAGATCATGGACGGCAACGCCCTGGACTGGAGCGAGAAGTTTGCCCGCCTGACCTGGAGGCTGCATCCGGTGGAAGCCGTGAGCGACCTGG
Organism: uncultured Prosthecobacter sp.; assembly: GCA_964642905.1. Taxonomy (GTDB): domain Bacteria; phylum Verrucomicrobiota; class Verrucomicrobiia; order Verrucomicrobiales; family Verrucomicrobiaceae; genus Prosthecobacter. Next base: position 4,309 of record CAZXPU010000178.1, on the reverse strand, counting down.
AGGCACGGGCCACCAGTGGCAAGCTCAGCCCCGCCGAACGCAGGCTGGCGCTCGACACGCTCGCCTTCATCCAGGACGCCAGCGCCGCCCGTGCCATGCTGGCGGCCGCCAAAGACAAGGCATCGCCGGTGCACGCCGACGCCATGTGGTGGCTGGTCAACCGCAGCACCAATGACTGGGCGCAGTTTGGCATCCCCGGCGAACTGAAGAAGCAGGGCATCTTTGATCCCGACGCCGTCAAGCTCATCACCATCGAGACCCCGCCCGCCATGCCGAGCGCCATCACGGTCGAGGACGTCATGAAACTGAAAGGCGACGTGCAGCACGGCCAGTCGCTGACCGTCCGCTGCGTCATGTGCCATCAGCTCAACGGCCAGGGCGTCGAGTTCGGCCCGAACCTCCAGGGCTGGGGCATCAGCCAGCCCAGCGAGATCATCGCCCAGGCCCTGATCGAGCCGAGCAAGGACATCGCCCACGGCTTCGACGGCGTCAGCATCACCTGCAAGGATGGCACGAAGATCGACGGCATGGTCCTGAGCGAGGGCGACATCCTCATCATCCGCAGCATGGGCGGCCAGACGCAGTTTGTGGCGAAGGAGAAGATCGCCTCACGCCGCAAGATGGACCGCTCGCTGATGATGAGCGCCACCATGCTGGGCATGACCGCCCAGGATGTGGCCGACATCGTCGCCTACCTGCGCCAGGCGGAATAACCGTTTCAGCGCACAGGCCCGGATAGTCGCGCGCGATGGCGCCGTAGGTAGAGCATGCTCACGCGTCTTCTTCCCGCCGTCACGCTCCTCTGCCTCAGCCTCCAGGCGCAGCCTGCCGCCGATCCCGCCGCCAAGCCGGTCGAGATTGACGCCGCCAAGCACCCTTCCCTTCAGGCCGCCTTTGACGCCGTGCCCGCCAGCGGAGGCATCGTCAAGCTGCCGCCAGGCAAGGTGGAGATCGACAGCCCGCTGATCATCCGCACCGGCGACACCCGCATTGTCGGCGCCGGGGCCGCCACCTGGATCAAGAACAACAACCAGGAGGGCAAGCCCGCGCTGATCATCCGCCCGCCGGACATCGACACTGACAAGAAGGCCCGGCTCTGGCGCGTGCAGCTCGCCGACTTTCGCATCGAGGGCCAGGAGAAGAGCGGCGACGGCGTGCTCGCCGAGTACGTCCAGGAGATCTACTTCGAGGGCATGAGCATCGACCACCACGGCGGGCACGGCATCCACATGCGGAGCTGCTTTGAGGACCCGCGCATCGCCGACTGCATCCTCACCTACAACAAGGCCTGCGGCATCGAGATCTTCGACTGCCATGACATCGTCGTGAACGCGAATCACTTCGAGGAGAACCAGGATGCGCTGCATTGCGCGGACAGCTTCAACCTCTGCATGAACGGCAACAATGTCGACGACCACCTGCGCCATGGCGTCGTCATCGAAAACACCTACGGCTCCGTGCTTTCCGGCAACATGATCGAGGAGTGCAACGGCACCGCCGTCATCCTCGACCGCGACTGCTACGGCATCACCCTCAGCGCCAACGTCATCGCCCATCATCTCGAGGGCGGCATCGACCTGCGGGACGCCCATGGCTGTGCCGTCAGCGCCAACACCTTTGTTCTCGCCCACAAGTTCGGCGTGCGCATCGGCCCGGGCAGCGGCCGCAACAGCATCTCCGCCAACACCTTCACCAACACCTACATTGGCGACGGCAAGGACAAGCGTCCCGCCGAGGGTAAGACGCCGATGCACATCGACGAAGGCGCCGGCGTCTTCGTCGATGGCGGGCAGGACTGCGTCATCACCGGCAACACCTTCACCGGCCTGGGCACCGCCGCCATCTGGGGCAACTCCGGCAGCACCGGCATGCTGATCACCAACAACCTCTGCCGCGACTGCGGCCGCAACCTGGAGACCGAGGCCCCCTGGATCGACCTCAAGCAGGAGCGTTACAGCCTGGTCCAGGACAACCTGATCAACCGCTGAGCCCGGCCATGGCCTGCCTCGACGTCATGAAAAAACAGGCGGTGATTGCCAGGCCCCGAAGACTGGCGCAGGATGGGCCGTGCAGGACCGTGAAATGAACGCCTGCCGAAGCAGAGTTCATGAGCCGTTCCCCCATCCAATTTTTCAACCGCGTCACCCGTCAGGTCGAAACCGAGTCCGTCTACGGCGAAAAGCCCCTCCGCTTCATCTACGAAAACCCGCTTGGCGCCGTGGCGCTTCATGCCCTGGTCAAGAAGGCCGCCTTCTCCCGGTGGTACGGCCGCAGGATGGACAGCTCCGCCAGTGTCGCGCAGATCCAGCCTTTCATTGAAACCTACGGCCTGGATCCGGAGGAGTTCCGCGAACCCGTCTCCGAGTTCCGCTCCTTCAACGAGTTCTTCCATCGCAAGCTCAAGCCCGAGGCCCGTCCCGTGGACCCCGATCCCGCCGTGATCGTGCTGCCCGCCGATGGCCGTCACCTGGTCATCCCCGACCTCTCCCAGTGCCGCGACTTCATGGTCAAGGGGATGCGTTTCGACATCGCCGCCCTGCTGGGTGACACCGGCCAGGCGACCCGTTACGAAAAAGGCGCCATGCTGATCTCCCGGCTCTGCCCGACCGACTATCACCGTTTTCACTTCCCCTGCGACGGCCTTTCCGGCACGGCACGCCTGATCAACGGCCCTCTTTATTCCGTCAGTCCGATCGCCCTGCTGAGGCGGCCAAGCATCCTGTGGGAGAACAAGCGCTACATCACCCGCATCCGCACGGACCGGCTTGGCGAGGTCGCCTTCCTGGAAGTCGGCGCCACCTGCGTCGGCTCCGTCGTCCACACCTCACGGCCCGGACAGGTGGTGCGCAAGGGCGATGAAAAGGGCTACTTCCGCTTTGGCGGCTCCTGCGTGATCACCCTGTTCGAAGCCGGGCGCATCCAGTTTGATGCCGATCTTCTGGAGCACAGCGCCGAAGGGCGGGAGGTGTATGCACGCATGGGGGACCGTGCCGGGCACCTGTGCTGAACCCCTGAATTTCTTCGAAAAAACCCCAAAAAACGCACAGAAGAGATATTGACCCCTGTGCCGGAAGCTGCCAGTCTCAAAAACCTATGGCCAAAAAAGCAACTACTCGCAAAGCAAACCCCGCCCTCATGAAACCCGTGCAGCCGGACGCCGTTCTGGCCGCCATCGTCGGCAATACGCCCCAGCCGCGCAGCGCGATCACGAAGAAGATCTGGGACCACATCAAGAAGAACGATCTTCAGGACAAGAAGAACAAGCGCAACATCAACGCCGACGACAAGCTGAAGGCCCTGTTCGGTGGCAAGGCCTCCGCCACGATGTTCGAACTGACCAAGTACGTCAGCCAGCACGTCAGCTAAACCTTTTCCGGCTCGTCCGGTTTCCACAAGGCCGCTCCCATCGACTGGAGAGCGGCCTTTTTCATGCCCTGGTGTCTCAGACCAGATCCTTGATCCACTTGCCGCAGGTGTGCGGCTGAAAGTCCCTCATGACACGCAGCAGGGTTTCCGGACAGGTTTCCGCCAGCAGGCTGGCCCGGTGCTCCGGCTTGAGCAAGCCTTCGCCGCTCATGTGATCGAGGAAGGACAGCAGCCTGTCGAAAAAGCCGTTCACATTCAGCAGCCCCACCGGCTTGCCATGAAAGCCCAGCTGCAGCCAGGTCAGTGTTTCAAACAACTCGTCCAGGGTGCCAAACCCTCCGGGCAGCGCGATGAAGCCGTCGCTCAGGTCCACCATGGTCTGCTTCCGCTCATGCATGGAACGCGTGACAATCAGCTGCGTGCAGCCCTTGTGCCCCAGCTCCTTCGCCAGCAGCGACTCGGGAATCACGCCGATCACCTCGCCACCCGCGGCCAGCGCGGCGTCGGCGATGACACCCATCAGGCCGACGTTGCCGCCGCCATAGACAATGCCCAGGCCCTGTTCGACCAGATGCCGGGCCAGATCGACGGCGGCAGATTGGAACGCCGGATCCTGGCCCCGGCTCGATCCGCAGTAAATGGCGACACGCTGCATGGGCATGGGCGTCGAAGATCAATGACAGCCGCAGCCGGAGCCGCAGGAACCCGCCCGGGACGGACGCGGGCTGGAGGCTCCGCCCATCAGGCCCGTGCCGCCCACGGGCACCCGGCGCACCGGCTCGCCGCTGTCCGGATGACGGGTGAGCGGCGCATCCTTCATGCTTTGACGGACCTCGAAGCGCCGGGGCTGTTCGTGATCGTGCTGGGGGATGGTTTCATAGACGTAGGTCGGCATGGGCGGGGGGATTGGTTAGGCAAGCATTGCCGGAAGCCGCCGCCGGAA
>CAZXPU010000177.1:0-8600 GCA_964642905.1 uncultured Prosthecobacter sp. | reverse complement strand
ACGGTCGAACAGCCGTGCGGTGTGATGCACGATGCGCGCCGAACGCTGGTAGCTCTCCAGGTAGCGCGCCAGCGGCTGGTCGCCCATGTTCGTCCAGGTCCCCGCCTGGTCGACCTCGTTGTGCAGGATCCAGTTGCTGATCCTTCCCGGGCTGCGGGGGCTGCCGTCGTAGCGTTCAGCGAGAAGCCGCACCGCCGCTCCGTAAAGCCGCACTGCGGCCTCCGAGGTCAGGTTTGGCATCGAGAAGATGCCACGCACACCGGCCTCAGGATGGGTTAACAAAGAATGTGGCGTGCCGTCCGCATGACGATGGTTTCCAACCAGCAGGATGCAGGAGACGATGATCTTGCGCGCCTGAAGATGCCGCAAGGTGGCGTCCGTGCTGTGCAGCAGGGCCTCGTTGCAGTAATATTCGCGTCCCTCGCAGGTCCAGGGGACATGACCCGGGGCCGGACTGTCGCGCAAAAGGGCGTTCAGCACCATGTTCAGGGTCACATGCCCGACACCAAGCTGGAAGATCTCATGGTCGGCCCGGTGCAGAGGAGGCACGCCGCCGAGCCCCTTGGGATGATCGGACTTCATCCTCGGCAGGCTGCCGCCGAGTTCAGCGCTCGTTTCAGTGGGCCAGCAGGCGGCCGACAGCCATTTCTTCCCGTTCTCGTCCGCCAGCCGCCAGCGCCACAAGGCGCGGTCACGACGGGTCTCCGGCTCGATGCGCGGCAGCCCTGCTTCAAAACGACCTTCAGCATCCGTCGCAACCGTGATCCCCTGCCCGCCCGGCGGTGGCATGAGAGCCGCCACCTTTTCCGGCGGCAGCCCCAGGAGCCTGACCTTGCCGGGCGCCGCCTTTCCGGAAATGCGGATCGCCTCCGCTCCCACGCTGACCTTCACGCCGGAGACCGGCCAGGCCGCCTCCACATCACGCAAAATTTGTTCGGCCTCCCCGTTCCTCTGCCGCACCAGGTTCTCACGCCCCTGCTTGAGGCGCAGCTCCTCGGCGTTCATCTCACGCACCCTGAAGTTGCGCAGCCGGATGACGGTTCCCGCCCTGCCGTTCAATGCGACATGAAACCGCATCTCCGGATGATCGGCAGCAGGCGCTATCTTCATCTGGCTGAGGTCCACCGCCCAGGGCTGCCAGGCCTCGCTCAGAGAAATCGGCTGCGTGTTCACCACCGCCATCTCCCCTCCCGCGACACGGGCCCTCAAGGTCGCTGACTCCACCCCGGCCGGGGCAAAGCAGTCCATCTCAAACACCTGATGCTTGTCCGGCTGAAACGCCTTCGGCACCACGCCGGTCCAGAAGTGCGGGTTTCCTTCCCCCAGGGTGATCTCCACGCCTCCGCCGTCGGCAGGCTTCGCCACCAGGTCGCGATGCGGCCCCCAGGCCAGCGGCACGGGCTCAAGCGCCTCCAGCTTCGCAACCAGGATCAGGCTCAACAGACAGACAGGGACCAGACGGATCATCAACATCACTCATTCCAACGTACCACTGCCTGCGTGTTTGACGGCAAAGTTGACCGCTTCAATCCCACACGATCAGGCTGCGCGCCACCTCGCCCCGTTCCAGCGATTCGTAGGCCTCGTTGATCTGGTCGAGCCGCCACGTGCGGGTGAGCAATTCATCCAGCTTCAGCGCCCCCGTCTGATGCAGATCCATCAGGCGCGGCAGGTCGATCCGCGGGCGCATGGACCCATAGAGCGTGCCCTTGAGGGTCTTCTCGGCATACAACAGCTGGTTGGTGTTGATGCGGGCGCGCGCATCGGCCCTCGAAATGCCGGCCACAACGCAGGTGCCGCCCTTGCGCAGGCTGTCGAAGGCCTGCTCGATTGGCTCCGGCAGACCGACGGCCTCGAAGCTGAAGTCCACCCCCAGTCCGCCGGTCAGGTCCTTCACGGCCTTCACGGGATCGCAGGTGCTGGAGTCAATGAAATGCGTGGCACCCAGAGTGCGCGCGAACGTCTCCTTCCCGGCAAAGCGGTCCACGGCGATGATCTGGCGGGCGCTCACCAGGCGGGCTCCCTGGATGATGTTCAGGCCGATGCCGCCGCAGCCGAAAACGGCGACGGTCGCGCCGGGCCGCACCTGGGCGGCATGGGTGACGGCCCCGACTCCCGTGATGACGCCGCAGCTGATCAGCGCCGCCTTCCACAGGGGAAAGCCGCCCTCGATCTTCACCACCGCCGCCTCGGGCATGGTGGACAGGCTGCTGAAGGTGGAGACGCCCGCATAATGCCGGATGCTGTCACCTTTTTGGTTACGGAAGCGCGTCCGGCCGTCGGGCATCAGGCCGGTGAAACGCATGGCCGTGCCAAGCTCGCAGAGCGCCGGCCTGCCCTGCTGGCAGTAGTCGCACCTTCCACAGGAGGAACGCCAGATCGGCCAGACCGCATCCCCCGGACGGACGCTGGTGACACCCTCGCCCACGGCCTCGACGATCCCCGCCCCTTCATGGCCGGGAATGATGGGCGTGGGCATCGGCAGGTCGCCCTTCATCACATGCAGGTCGCTGTGGCAGACACCGGCGGCCTTCATGCGCACCATCACCTCACCCGCCTGCGGCTCCGCCACCTCGACCTCCTCGATCACGAGCGGCTTCCCGGATTCATAAAGGACGGCGGCGAGGGCGGTGGGCATGGTCAGGCAGTGAAGCGAAGGACCGCCGCCCCTGTCAAGACAGGGCTGGCGGTCCGGGTCATTCCTTGAACTCCTCCATGTCGGGTATCCGGGTGAAGGCGATCTTGGTTCCGGAAAACCCCTTCACCTGGTCGGGCACGAAGCCCAGGGCGATGCTGTCGCGGCCATAGCGTTGGTTCAACCGGTCCATGATGTCGGAAAGCTTGTCATACCGTTCGACGCGCTCCTGGCCGTCGACCTGTCCCAGGGGATCCGGTGCAGGAAACAGCTCCAGCTGCTCCGGGGCGGAAACGGGCACGATATCGTGCAGCGTGACCGCCACCTTCTTCACCCGCGCCCAGCGCACCTGCCCCATCACCACCGGCCAGAGATCCTGGAGCAGATGCATGAGGGTGAAAGTGTCTGAAACCGGCTTGGGCAGCCGCAGTCCGGCATCGCCTTGGCCACGATCCTCGGTGCGCACGCTCAGGCTGATCGCCCCCGCCCGGTAGCCCTGGCGCCTCAGCCGGCTGGCCGCCTTGAAAAGCAGGCGCCGGGCGACAATCGCGGCCTCGGGAGGTTTCCTCAGTTCCGGGGCCAGCACATGGCTGTGTCCGACGCTGCGCGACTGCGTGGCAAACTCCCCCAGATCCCCGCCATGCAGTTCATGCCAGAAGCGGTCGCCGCCCACCCCGCCCCAGACCTGATGCAGCACCTCTGACGGCGCATTCCACAGGTCCTCCACCGTCAAAATGCCCGCCGCCCTCAGCCGGGGTTCCATGCGCCGGCCGATGCCAAACAGGTCCGTCAGCTTCCAATGACCGATCCTGCCCGGCATGTCTTCCAGCTTCAACACCACCAGGCCGTCAGGCTTCTGGATGTCGCTGGCCACCTTCGCCAGATAGCGGCTGGGAGCGATGCCGATCGAGCAGGTGATGCATTCGCCGATGTTCTCCCGCAGCCCTTTCTTCAGGCGTCTGGCCAGGTCCAGCGCCACCTCTTCAGATTGCCGTTTCGAATCCAGCAGCAGCGCCACTTCATCAATCGAGGCCACCTCCTCGATGGGATAATGCTTTTCGACCTCCTCCTTGATCCGCTCATGGAACTCGACGTAGCGGGAATGATCCGCCGCCACGAGCACGAGTCCGGGACACATGCGCCGAGCCTCACCGATGTTCGTGCCGGTCTTCACCCCGTACTTCTTCGCCTCATGACTCGCCGCGATGGCGCAGGTGGCGTCCGAAACCATCGGCACCACCGCCACCGGCCGCCCCCGCAGCCGAGGATCCAGCTGCTGCTCCACGCTGGCAAAGTAGCTGTTCAAATCGAGGAACAACCACCGCAGCGGACGAGGTTCAGGAGCGCTTTTCACAGCCCTGTTTTAGATCACTTTTTAATAGTGTTCAATGGAACATTGTTGAAAGATCAGACCCGTTCAGGACAGCATGTCAGGAACAGTTCCCGCCTAACCATTGGCTCGACCTGAGCCACCCGCTCACTTGCCCCCATACAACGGCGGCTGCCAGTTCTTGGGCAGCTTGCCCTGGGGTTTGACCCCGGGTGAACCGGCGGGAATGGGGTGGTCCTCGAACTTCAACAGCGGCAGGTCGTCGGGCAGGTGCTGGATCTTGAAGTCCTTGAACTGGATCTTCATCGCCGGCCCCACATGCACCTGGACGCCGAGCACGCCGTCCAGCGAGCGACCCTTGGCGTCGCAATCGACCAGATCAGCGGTCATGTGACCGTCGATCCAGTGCTGGTGATGGTTGCCACGCACCAGCACGCGGTAGTCATGCCACTCATCCGGGGCAAACTGCCGGACCTCCATCTTCCCGACAATCCAGGGCTGGCCGTCAGGCGCCACGACGACCTTCTCGCCCGTGTGCGAAAGGATGCGCCGGCCGCGCTCCTCGTAAAGCATGCCGTTGTAGTCCGGGTTGTTGGCCACGATGTCGCACTGATAGCCGCTGACGATGTCCAGACCGACCTCGGGCAGCATGGCGCCGCGATATTGCAGGCCGCTGTTGCCGCCTGCCGTCACCTTCACCTTCACACGCAGGTCAAAGTTGCGGACCGTGAAGCCGGTCCAGCTGAGGAAGCGGTTCATCTTCAGCGTGCCATCCGTTTTGCCGGTGATGGCATCGTCCTCCACGGACCAGTATTGAGGATCACCGTCCCAGCCATTGAGATTGCGGCCGTTGAAAAGCTTCACCCAGCCATCCGGGCCCGGCTTCACGGTGACGGCGGCGGAAGCGACGGGATGAGGATCCGTGGATTTTTGAAACCCGCCCTTCAGCGGCGGCAGCTCGCCACCATAAAGGGCGACCAGTTCATCGGTGCGCTGGCGCAGCTTTTTGAGCGTCTCGGCATGCGCAGGATCCTTGGCGAGGTTCTTCAGCTCGTCCGGATCCTCCTGCAGATCGTGCAGGTATTCGTAGTTGTGATCAAAGTAGCGCGCGTATTTGAAGCGCTCCGTGCGCAGGCCCTCGTAGGCCGGGATGCGGTTGCGAACGGCATAGTGCTCATGAAAGGTTTCCGTGCGCCAGTCGGCAGGCCTCGAGCCTTGCACCACCGGCCTGAGGCTGCGCCCCTGATAGGACGCAGGCACCGCCACGCCCGCCAGGTCGAGAAAGGTGGCCGGCAGGTCGATGTTGAGCGCCATCGCATCGCTCACCTTGCCACGCTGAGGCTTTCCCTGGCGCGGATCGGCGATGATGAGCGGCACCCGCAGGGATTCCTCGAAGTGCGACCACTTGCCGGTGAGTCCGCGGTTGCCCATGTGGTAGCCGTTGTCGGCGGAATAAACGATGATGGTGTTGTCGGCGAGTCCTGCCGCCTCGAGCTCCTTGAGGAAACGCCCGATGGCGTTGTCGATGCCGGTGACCTGGCGCAGGTAGGCGCGCATGTTCATCTGGTATTTCTCCGGCGTGTTCAGGCTCCAGAAGTAGCGTTCGCGGGTGATGCTGGTCTTGAAGAAGTCCGGCAGCGCTTCAAAGATCGCGGGATCATCGAGCCGGGGGCGGTACATCTCCTGGTCGGCATACAACCCGTTCGCAGACTCCGGCCAGGCATAATGGGCCCCCGGGCGTCGGTCGCTGTCCTCCGCATGGCAGGCGTTGAACCACAGGTTGAGCGCGAAGGGCCGGTCCTTCGGCTGCTGCTTCACGAAGTCGATGCCGCGGTCCACGATGAGGTCCGTCTCATGGCGCACCGAACCATCGGGCAGTCTTTTAAAGTAGGGGTCGCGGCCGATGTCCTCGAACACGTCAAAATGATCCGCAGGCTGACTGCCCTTGGGCAGCTTCGTGTGCCACTTGCCGTAGTGGCCGGTGCGGTAGCCCGCCTGGCGCAGAAGGTCGGTGTAGAAGGTCCTGGCATTGTCCGGGCTCAGCTGTTCCGGAGTCTCCTTGCTGCCCTGGCTGCGGCCCATGAGACCGGTGAGCATTGTGGTGCGGCTGACCCAGCAGATGGAATGGCTGACAAAGGCGTTTTGAAACCGCGTGCCCCGCGCCGCCAGGGAGTCCAGGTTCGGCGTTTGCGCCAGCGGATGCCCGTAGCAGCCCAGGGAGCTGGAGGTCTGGTCATCGGTCAGGAAAAACACAAGGTTAGGCCTGTCGGCGGCCGCCGCGGCCCGGTTGCAGGCAGTCACGGCGATCAGGAAAAAAAGGATCAGCTTCATGGTTGGCGTCTGATAACGCCCCGTTCACCCCGGTTCTGCCCGCAAAGAGTGTGTCGCATCCGGCAACAGTCTCGACCGCGCCTGGGCTGGTAGGGACGACCTGCGCGTCGTCCGAATGATTCCGGGCGGGGCGGAGGGGCGGAGCAAAGAAGTCCTGAGCTTTAGCTCGTGACAGGGTGGGAAGTCCTTCAACGTCGCATCGTGTGATCGGGGCGGTGACGGGCTGAAGCCCATCGCTACATTCAGCGGACGCTGCGCGTGCCCTTCTGGGCTGCAGGGAGGATCGAGGGTTCGTGAGTCTGCACCGCCCCAGTGGATCTTCGGCCCCGACGCAGCGGGGCCCTACCGGGCTGGTAGGGACGACCTGCGCGTCGTCCGAATGATTCGTGGTGGGCGGAGGAAACGAACGGCGATCCTTCATTCTTCAAACGCCTTTTCCAAGGTGACAAAAATAAGGAAAAAACTAAAGCTGAGTAAATCATGAGACTTGTATCACTAGCCCTTTTATCTCTGCTTCAGGGCTGCACTTCTATGAACACGAAGCATTCTTTGATTGATGGGATTGCTCAGGGAGGGCACGAACGATTGATATTAGAAAAGAAAGCTGAAGAAGGAAGAGATCCGCTTTCGGCATCGCGATTGGCTCAACATTATCTCTTGGTTGAGGAGGATTACGACCGTGCTCGGCACTGGTTCAAGAAAGCAGCAGAGCATGGAGGGGATAAAGAAAGGGCCGCCTATGAGTCATTCGAAGAAGCCTTAAAATAGAACTAAGCGGAGGGGCCAACCCTTTGACGGATCCATTCTTCGTGCTGCCTAACAAGTTATCAAATCACCCCACTGTTTATCCCCCGTCTGACTGCCTCAACAAACCCCTCCGCATGGCAAATCAGCCGGAAGTGGTCGAGGTTGCGGGCCTGGTGGTGTGAGGGCGGGCGGAAGGCGGGGAGGATCGAGGTTGAGGTGGAACCAGCGATGGGATGGCTGATGACAAATTGAAGATAGCAGATGGCCAATGGCAGATGTCCAGGGTTCAATGACCCGGGAATACCCCATCTCATCTGACAATGGCCAGGGCTACCGATGGCTGCGGGCGTTGAGATGGCCCCGAGACCCCTGAAGCCAGCCATGCCTCATGTCCAAGCGCGTGACTCCCTGAAAGGCCGAAGCGGACTTGGCGGTTTGAAGGCTGGGATTTCCCTGGTCATTGGCTTTCTTGGTCCTTGGTCATTCAATCCAACAGCATCGAAGCTTCTGTTGTCGCCTGAATTCTCCCGGTTGCGGGCCTTGGGGAGTGACACGGGTGGCAGTCCTTCAAGGTTACCTCGCTTGATCGGGATCTTCGGCCCCGACGCAGCGGGGCCCTACCGGGCTGGTAGGGACGACCTGCGCGTCGTCCGAATGATTCCGGGCGGGCGGAGGAAACGAACGGCGATCCAAGGCTTGCCTCCTGCTAGGCGACCTTTCACAGTAAGCGCCCTGCTTCCTGATGTTCTTGTCTTCCCCGCGCCTGACCCTCCGCCATCCAGCATGCTGGCTGTGGGTTCTGCTGCTAGGGTGGGTTATAGAGGGCATGCTCCCGTCGGCTTCAGGCAGTCCTCGGCCTGACGGAGGGCAATTCGACAGCCAGAGGGCGACGAAGCTGAAATCCGGCATGGGCTTGACGCAGGCCTCCTTCGCCTGGCAGCATGACGCCCTTGGATCGGTGACGGGACAGGATGAGACCTGGGCTGCTGCAGGATCCGGGCAGCCTGCGAGGACTCGCAGCACGGTGAACACCTACGACCTGGCCGGAAGGCTCGACACGGAAACCATCACCGAGGTGGTTGGCGGAAGCGCCAGCCCGCCGGTAACGACCACCTACAGCTACGACGCAGCGCACAACCGCACCCACAAACTGGTGGAAGGGGCTTCCGGTGCCGAGGACTGGACCTACACTTACAACGTGGCCAACCAGCTCACCCAGAGCGTCAAGACGCATGCCGCCGACCCCGTGGAGACCACCACTTATGGCTACGACAGCAACGGCAACCGCACGTCCAGGGACAAAAGAATCGGCGGGTCCGACAGCTACATGACACTCTACCAGTGGAACGCCTGGGACAAGCTCATTGGGGTGAATTTGACGGGCGCAAAGAAGTTCAGCTACACCTACGACGACAGGGCGAGGCGGGTGGCCGTCGCGCAGGCGACGTCGGGAGGTCTGGCGGCGCGCTACACGGCGGTCACGTTCAGCGGGGGGCTGAGCGTGGCGGAGTTTGAAAGCACGACGGCGGTGGTCGGCACCGTGGCGGCCGTGCAGTA
>CAZXPU010000176.1:0-8661 GCA_964642905.1 uncultured Prosthecobacter sp. | reverse complement strand
TGGAAGATGAGCGGCATCGTCGTGGCACGACGACCGCCGAAGATGATGGCGGCGATGGGCACCCCCTCCGGCTTCTCCCAGTCCGGGTCGATGGTCGGGCACTGCGAGGCGGGTGCCGTAAAACGGGAGTTCGGGTGGGCGGCCTTGACGCCTTTCTCCCTGGCGATTTCAGGGGTCCACTGGTTGCCCTGCCAGTCCGTCAGCTTTTCAGGCGGTGTGTCCGTCATGCCTTCCCACCAGACACCGCCGTCCGGAGTCAGGGCGACATTTGTGAAGATGGTGTTCCTTCTCAGCGAGGCCATGGCGTTGGGGTTGGTCTTCTCACTGGTGCCAGGGGCGACGCCAAAGAACCCGGCTTCCGGGTTGATGGCATAGAGCCTGCCGTCGGGACCAGGCTTCAGCCAGGCGATGTCATCCCCGACCGTCCAGACCTTCCAGCCCTTGTCCGCAAAATGCTTCGGCGGAATGAGCATGGCGAAGTTGGTCTTGCCACAGGCGCTTGGGAAGGCGGCGGCGACGTAGGTCTTCTGCCCCTTCGGATTCTCAACGCCGAGGATCAGCATGTGCTCGGCCAGCCAGCCCTCGTCGCGGGCCATGGCGGAGGCAATGCGCAGGGCGAAGCACTTCTTGCCGAGCAGCGCGTTGCCACCGTAGCCGGAGCCATAGCTCCAGATTTCCCGGGATTCAGGAAAGTGCACGATGTACTTCTCCTTGTTGCAGGGCCAGGGCACGTCCTTCTGCCCTTTCTTGAGCGGAGCGCCCACGGTGTGCATGCAGGGCACGACCCTCTTCTTGCCCTGATCGATGATCTGGAAGACTTTTTTGCCGATGCGGGCCATGATGCGCATGCTGACGACCACATACGGCGAGTCCGTGAGCTGCACGCCGATCTGCGAGATGGGCGAGTCGAGAGGCCCCATGCTGTAGGGCAGCACGTACATCGTGCGCCCCCTCATGCAGCCGTTGAACAGACCGCGCAGCTTCTTCTTCATCTCAAACGGGTCCACCCAGTTGTTGGTCGGGCCGGCTCCCTCCTTCGAGTAGGAGCAGATGTAGGTGCGCTCCTCCACGCGGGCCACGTCGCTGGGGTCCGACTTCGCATAGAAGCACCCGGGCCACTGCTTCTGGTTTAGACGGACAAAGGTGCCGCCCGCAACCATCTCCTCGCAGAGCCTGTCGTATTCCGACTTGGAGCCATCCACCCAGTGGATGCGGTCCGGCTTGCAAAGGGCGGCCATCTTGTTCACCCATTTGATCAGGTGCGGATTCTTGCTCAGCGGTTTCGAGGAGTCGGTCTTGGTGCTCATGAGTGTGGAGATTGACGCGGGAAGTGTGCCATGCGCCCAGGAACGTCACATCGCCTATTTTGGCGAAGATGCCCCCCGGATGATTCCGGTGTGTCGGCTGTGAATGTCATCCGCTTTCACCCACACGGCGGTGATCGCAGCCAGGGCTTTCAAAAAGCGTGCCAAATCATCATTACGCACAGCTCTTCACAGCCTTTTCACAAGCCTTTCACTCTCTCTGCACAGAGTTGTTGGCAATGCTTCACATGTCCTAAGGTTAAAAACTTTGTGGAACACCGAACATGTTTCCCAACTCTTTTAAAAGAGCCGCAAGTTTTGCTTTGAATCGTGTCGGTTCCGCCATAAACAAACTCCGTTAATTTTAAAAAACGACACGGCGCTGCTTCTCCCGATTCAGCGCCGAATTTGTCACCTCCCGAAACGCACCAACCGAGCAGCCCAGCACCAACCTCTGCACTATGGAGACCGCCCATGAACACTTTCATTCCTCACCCACTCCGGAAGCCAGCGCCCTCGAAAGTTCGACACCGTCCCTTGCTGTTCTGCCCTCTCCATGGGAGCAGGTCTGCTTCATCCTTTTAAGGAAGCTGGGGCGTGATAATTACACCCGCTGCTTCTCCGGAACCACCGCCAGCATCACCGATGACCTGAGGGTCGTCGTGCATGTGCCGAATCCGATCCATCAGGTCTGGATCGAAAGCAACTTTTCCGGAACCTTCGCGGACGCCGTGGCTGAAGTCCTTGGTGCCGCCGCCACCATTGTGTACGAAATCGCCAGCGAACCGCTGCGCCCCCTGCCGGCAAATGCCTCCGTCGAAAAGAAGGCCGCACGCGCCCTGCTGACCCGCAACACCCCGGAAGAGCGCGCCAGCCCTCATGTCAGCGACGACAGCCTCAGCATCCGCTCCTTCGCCGACGCCGGCCTGAACGCCAAGTTCAACTTCGACAGCTTCGTCGTCGGCAACAACTGCAGCTACTCCGCCGCCGTCGCCAAGGCTGTCGCCGAAAAGCCGGGCCGGATTTACAACCCGCTGTTCTTCCACGGCCCCACCGGCCTTGGCAAAACCCATCTAATGCAGGCCATCGGGCAGGAGGTTCTGATGCGGAAAAAACGCGCCGTCGTCCGCTACGTGACGTCGGAACAGTTCACCAACGAATACGTGGAGGCCATCAAGAAGCAGACCTTCAGCCAGTTCCGCCAGAAATACCGCAAAGTGGACGTGCTGCTGATCGACGACGTGCAGTTTTTCGCCGGCAAGGACAGCACCCAGGAGGAGTTCTTCCACACCTTCAACGAGCTCTTCAACAGCCAGAAGCAGATCGTTCTGGCCAGCGACCGGCCGCCCGGTGAGATCAAGGACCTGGAAAGCCGCCTGGTCTCCCGTTTTGAGTGGGGCCTGACCACGCAGATCCAGATTCCGGACTTTGAAACCCGTGTCGCCATCCTGCGCCGCAAGATGCACGATTTCAACGTCACCCTGGAGCCCTGGATCCTGGAGTTCATCGGCCAGCGCATCCGCACCAACATCCGCCGCCTCGAAGGCGCCCTGATGCGCGTCGCCGCCCACGTCTCCCTCGAAGGCGGCATCGCCAGTGAAACCGCCCTCTCCCAGCTTCTTCACGATGTCATCGATGAGGAGCCGGCCAAGTCCATCACCGTGGATCGCGTTCAAAGGGCCGTGGCCACGGAATACGACCTCCGTGTCAGCGATCTCACCGGGCCGCGCCGTCCTAAAAACATCGCGGAAGCCCGGCAGGTCGCCATGTACCTCACGCGTCACATGGTCAAGCTGCCCCTGATTCAGATTGGCGAGGAGTTTGGCGGACGCGACCATGGAACCGTGATCCACGCCTGCAAGGTCATCAGCCAGCGCATGAGTGAAACCGCCGAGTTTCGCGGCATGGTCGACCGCCTGCAGTCCAAGCTTCTCGAAGCCTGAACTTCCTGACAGCCCTTTCATTTCAAAGGCGCGCCCCGCATCGGGGCGCGCCTTTTTCCTTGCCTGAGCACGATCACGCCAATCTGGGGTCAGGATTCCTCATGCCCGCGTGATTGACTCGGCATGGCGCCATCGTTTGAAATCACCCACCCATGCAGCTCAAACATCTCCTTCTCGTCTCCGGCCTCATGCTTGCCGGACATTCCCTGGCCGAACCCGCCTACGTGCTGGCACCCGATTTCATCAAGCCGCCACCCGGCAAGGAGACGATCGGCAACGGACATGGAGAAATCGCCGTGGACTCCGCAGGCAATGTTTACGTCAGCATTCAGGAACCGAACGGTGGCGGGATGCAGGTCTACGGGCCTGATGGTCAGTTCCAGAAAGTGCTCAACCTCCCTGACTCCCTGCACGGTTTTGTCATCCGCAAGGATGGTGATGGCGAATACATCTTTGGCGCCGTTTTGAAGGAAGCCAGGGTCATCAAGGCAAAACTCAGCGGGGAGGTCGTCATGGAAATCCCAACCTCCGCGTTTCCGGCCGCCCAGCGTGACTTTGTCACCGTTTCCAAAGCCAGCGGGGAAAAGGACGCCAAAGGTCGCGCCAGGATGGCAGGGATCGCCTCCGGCGTGAAGAAGTCCGAAAACGCCAAGGAAATCGTCCTCACCCTGGCCGATGGCACGGAAAAAACCATTGCCAAGGAAAAGGGAGTCAGCGTCGGCGGTGGTCTGAAGCTCACCAACTGCGACGTCGCCCCGAACGGTGACATCTACGTCGTGGACGGCTACGGACGCAGCCACATCTTTGTCTTCAGCCGTGAAGGCCAGTTCAAGAAGGTCTTTGGAGGCCCCGACGAACCCTACAAGTTCGCCAACACCCACAAGATCTTCATCGACCGCCGCTTCGAACCCGCCCGCGTCTTCTGCTGCGACCGCGGCAACAAGCGCATCCTGCACACCGACCTCGACGGCAACCTGCTCGGGGTGATCGCCACCGACCTCCGCAACCCCTCCTCTGCCTCCTTCCATGGCGACCTCGTCTGCATTGCTGAAATCGCCGGCCGTGTCTCCGTCTGGAACAAGGAGGGCAAGATGGTTGCTGAGTGCGGCACCAATCCCAACACCACCAACACCCCGGGCATCCCCCCGAAGGACTGGCAGCAGGGCATCGTCACCAGCCCCCATGGCATCAGCTTCGACAATGACGGCAACATTCTCGAAACGGAATGGAACCAGTGGGGCCGAGTGCTGAAGTGGAACAAAAAGTGAATCTTCATCCAGCCATAAAAATGTCATCCATCGCAGGGGGAACAGCCATGTTCCCCCTGCTGCTTTGCTGCCTCAGCATCCTGGTTCTACCGTCCGACAGCCCTGGCCATGGCTCGGAGTTCATTGTTGCCAGGCTGGATGTTCAGACCCCTGCCCGCATGATCTCCCTGAGGCTGGCGGTCGATTGTCTTTCCAACCCCCTGGTCCCCGATGAAGCAGCGGCCGAAGAGGCCCTGCGAAACGCCCTCCTGGTCATCCACGACGGCAAAGCCACCCCTTTCACCCAGCTCGCCCCCCTGACGCTGGAATCGCTGGAAAACTGGGACGACACCATCCCCGCCTCGCTGATTCCTCCGCCGGACGGCCAGGAACATCGAATGCTTGTCGCCTCCTGGCAATGGCGGCCTGAAAGCCCCGAAATCGCCTTCAGCGTCGCCAAAGGAAACCGCAATGATGTGCTGCTCTGGCGTCAGACGGACCAGGGGGACATCAAGTCCGTGTTTCTTCTCGGGGGTGACACCTCTCCTCCTTTGAGCATGCCGCGCCCAGTCTCGTCCTGGTTGTCCCAAGGCTGGCTGGTGCTGCCAACCTCCGCCACCCTGACCCTCCTCGGCATGCTGGCGCTTCGGAAACGCAGGCGGCCCGGCATTCAGGAAGAAACCACGCCGTAGATGACATAAAAAAGCCCCGGGATGAAAATCACCCCGGGGCCTGGATCAGGAAAAATGCCGGTATTAGGAGCGCTGATAGTACTGCTGGTAGACGCTGTCGTTGAGCTTCAGCTTCGCACGAGCGGCGCTCAAGGCGTCATTGTCAGCACTCAGGTGGTACTTCACGAAGTAACCGCTGGTGACGTGGCGGGGGCTGTAAGGAAAGTCACGTTTGCCGAGCTGGTCGATCTGCTCAAGCTTGGCGCCCGCCTTCTCAAAATCTTTGCCGATGTTGGAGACGAGGGTTTCGACGTTTTCTTCCTTGCCTTTAAGGTCGAGGACGATCAGGGCTTCGTAGTTGCGTTTCATTGAGGTGCGGTTGTTGGGGGCTTTAAACGGAGAGGGTGGTTCGGTTGAATCGGTTCATCGCAGCATCAAGGCCGGATTGCAAGGCGCTGATGATGGCATCGGTGGCCGCCTGGACGACAAGGTTGAGGGTGGATCGTTCCTCATCACGGAACTTGCCAAGCACATGACCGACAAGACGGTCACCTGCGGGCCGCCCTGTGTCGGTGGCAATGCCCAGCTTCAAACGAGGAAAGTCCTCCGTGCCAAGGTTGCTGATCATGGACTTCATGCCATTGTGTCCGCCGGCGGAGCCGGAGAGTCTGAGGCGCAGCTTTCCAAGGGGCAGGTCCACATCATCGTAGACGGCAAGCATTTCGCCGGGGGGCACCTTGTAAAACTGGGAGACATGCCGGACGCTGCGTCCGGAGTCATTCATGAAGGTCTGGGGCTTCAAGAGCCAGCCGCCTGGCAACTTGGCGACCAGACCATGCCAGCGTTTCTCCTCAATGAAGGAAACACCGAGCCTGCGGGCGAGTTCGTCGAGGACCATGAATCCGATGTTATGGCGTGTTTCGCGATATTCGATTCCAGGGTTGCCCAGGCCGACGATCAGCTTCGGAATCACGCCGCCCGGGTCTGGCTTGGATGGGACATCAGCAGACACCGCAGGCGGCACGATTGAAGAGGATTACTTCTTGGCGGCAGGCGCGGCGGCAGCCTTGGCGGCGGGAGCAGCCTTGGCAGCAGCAGCAGCGGCGGCGGACGGTTCAGGCTCAGCCTCAACCTTGGGCTCTTCGCACATGACGACCACCACATCAGCGGCAAGCTTGGGACGGACACCTTCGGGGAAGGTGATCTCACCCACGTGAATGGACTTGCCGAGCTCGAGGCTGGAAACGTCCACGGTGATGTGCTCAGGAAGATCCTTGGGAAGGCAGCGAACTTCAAGGGTGTGGTGGATGGCTTCCACCAGGCCGCCAAATTTCAGGCCGGGAGCCTCTCCCACGACTTCAACAGGAACTTCGGCGTGGATTTCCTCATCCATGGCGATGGCGTGGAAGTCCACATGGGTGACGCCGCCCTTGAGGTGGTCATGCTGAACTTCCTGCACGAGAGCCAGCTGTTCGCCGTTCTCCAGCTTCAGGCTGACCAGAATGTTGTCAGAAGCGCTGCCCTGAAGAATTTTGGTGAAGGTCTTGGTGTCGACCTGGACGTTCAGGGGAGCCACCTTGCGGCCATAGACGACGGCTGGGGTGCTGCCCGAGTTGCGCAGGCGCTTGACGGCACCGGTGCCGGAGACAGTGCGGGGTTGGGCGACGAGGTCGAGGATCTTGGCCATGGTGCTTGAGTTCTGGTGAACAGTTGAGATTGGGGGAAAAGGGGCGCGAGACTACACGCCGCCCCCCGGATGTCAAAGGGTTGTTAACAGCGGGGTCAAATCTCGAAGAGCGAGGTCACGGACTCATCGTTGTGAATTCGCTGGATCGCCTGGGCCAAAAGCCCGGAGATGTCCAGCGGGGTGACCTTGTCTCCGTGAGCCTGGGGAACCGAATTCGTGGCAAATAGCTCGATGATGGGCGATTTTGCGATGCGGGCTCGGCCTTTGTCCCCCAGCACACCATGGGAAACCCCGGCGTAGATGTTCTTGGCGCCGTGCTTGCGGAGCAGTTCGGAGGCGGCGGTGAGGGTGCCTGCGGTCTCGGTGAGGTCATCCACCAGCAGGACGTTTTTGCCCGCCACGTCTCCAATGACGTTGAGCGCCTCGACTTCATCCGCACTGACCCGGTTCTTGGCCACGATCGCCATTGGAGCCTTGAGAGCCTTGGCATAGGCATGGGTCATCTTGATGCCGCCGACGTCAGGCGAGACCACGACCAGGTCGGAGATGTT
Organism: uncultured Prosthecobacter sp.; assembly: GCA_964642905.1. Lineage (GTDB taxonomy): Bacteria > Verrucomicrobiota > Verrucomicrobiia > Verrucomicrobiales > Verrucomicrobiaceae > Prosthecobacter. Next base: position 1,258 of record CAZXPU010000176.1, on the reverse strand, counting down.
GCGCTCCTTGATGGCCTTGATCAGTACCGGACCGGCATACAGATGGTCCACAGGAATGTCGAAAAAGCCCTGAATCTGCCCGGCATGAAGATCCATGGTCAGCACGCGGTTGACACCGGAGGCAACCAGCAGGTTGGCCACCAGCTTCGCGGTAATGGGCACGCGAGGACGATCCTTGCGATCCTGGCGGGCATAACCAAAAAACGGCAGCACGGCGGTAATGCGGGCGGCGCTGGCGCGGCGGACGGCGTCCACCATGATCAGCAGCTCCATGAGGTTTTGGTTGGTCGGAGGGCAGGTCGGCTGGACGATGAAGATGTCACGCCCGCGGATGTTCTCCTTGATCTGAACAAAGGTTTCCCCGTCCGGGAAGGTCGTCAGCTCCGCGGCGCAGAGGTTGATGCCGAGGTTCTGGCAGATAAGTTTGGCCAGCTCGGGATGCGCGCTGCCGCTGAGTACCTTGAAGGAGTCGATCATGGGGAAGGGCCGCGAGATTGGCGAGACTGTCACAGAAATCAACCCATGCTCTGAAAGTTGCGTGTTCCCGTCCACTGCGGCATGTCTGAAAGCCTTCCCGATCATGCGCCCCCGACCGCCCTCCGCCCCTGCTGAAGCGCCCCCGGCGGCGCCCGTGGCTGCCGAGGGCAAGTTTTTTCGCCAGAAGGGCCGGAAAATCAGCTTCCGGGGCGTCTGTTACGGACCTTTCCGCCCCAATTCTCGCAACGAACCCTTCCCTGAGGATTCCCGGCTCAGTGCTGACTTCGATCATATCCGGTCGCTGGGCTTTGACACGATCCGCATCTACCATCCCCCCTCGGATTTCCTGCTCTCCGAGGCCGTCCGCACCGGCCTGAGGCTGATCGTCGGCATCGCCTGGACGGATCATGTCGATTTCCTCTGCCACCGCAGCCTGGTCAGGCAGGCTCATCGGGCCGTGAGGGACGCCGCCTGTCGACTGGGCGGGCATCCGGCGGTCGCAGCCTTTCTGGTTGGCAACGAAATTGACAAAAACCTCGCACGCTGGATGGGCCCGGAACGCACCCGCAGGTTTCTGGAGAAACTGATCCACACCGGCAGGGCGGCGGCGCCTGACCGGCTGTTCAGTTACGCCACCTATCCCAGCACGGAATATCTCGTCCCACGCAACGCCGACTTCCTGGCCATCAATGTTTTCCTCGAAAAGAGGGCGGATTTCGCGGCCTACCTTGCCCGCCTGCAAATCCTCGCCGGCAACAAGCCGCTGGTCATTTCCGAGTTT
>CAZXPU010000175.1:0-8700 GCA_964642905.1 uncultured Prosthecobacter sp. | reverse complement strand
CACACGGAAACCATGCTGGTTTTCGTCCCAAATGGGGCTTAATTCAGTGCCATTCCACCCTGATCCCATTTCCTCAACGAGTTGCAATCCTTGAGGAGACTTCTGCAAATGAAATTAATTAAAGCAATTTGGCACAGGTTGAATTATGGGAAAAGCAAGGCGCTATCCGACACTGATAGACAACTGATCAAATTAATCAAGGCGTCCTTGTCTGATGAGGACGCAAAAGTGCTGGATGAGCAGATGCGAATGCTGACTTATATCCAAAGATGGAAGAAGGGAAGTCAGGGTGAAGTGGTGACCTTGTCTCCGGGTGCTGATGTCAGTTTTGATTCCATGCAATTGCCCAAGTTTGCAAATTTGGACGATGTGTTCTTATTGGCTGAAGTGCGATTGTCAGCAGACAATAAGTTGCCGCATATATCAGTGCATCTCAGTCATGGGTTGTTCAGATCTATCGAGTATCACCACAGGTGGCCGCCCAATATTCCAATATCGGACGGGCATTTGACCATTTTCCCCAATATTGACGTGGGCCGTGAAAAAAGGCCGTAATTTTTTATCTGCCCGTGGATGTCTGAATATTTGCGGTGTCTCTTGAGGGTGCTCGGTTCTCGTCAATCACTCCGTCAAGGCTTCTGCCTCCCGAGTGCTCCGATGAGGCTCTGTTCCAGGATGGGTTGGATGGGTGGAATATTCTGCTTTTGACCCGCTCATTGGAGCAAGAACCTGCAATTTTGTTGCTTTATGCTCAAATGAGCCGCTAAAACGACGGCATGAGCTTTAAAACCCGTCATCAAGCAACAAATCTGTCGGAGATAAAGCTGCTGACAAAACAACGCTTCTGTCGATAAATCACCTGTTCGCCCAACCAACAGCATCACCCGTGAGGCTCATCTATCCAGCAGACACGTTTAGCCCGAAGGCGGCCGATGAGGTCTATGCAGACGAAATTGCAGCGGCACAGGCAGCAGGGCTGCCTGTTTCCATTTTCAGCTTCGAGGACTTCCAAGGTGGGACATTTCGGCCACGGCCTGCGATTCAGGGCGGAGAGACAGTTTTGTATCGAGGCTGGATGATGACTCCCGCAGAATACACTCGGCTGGTCGAGGCCATTGTCGCTGCTGGCGGCACCCCTGTTACGGACGTTGCCGCATACACGCTTTGCCATCACTTGCCGCGTTGGTATCCACTTTTGACGCAGTTCACCGCTGAGACGATGACCTTTTCGGAGGCTGACGATGTTGCAGTAGCACTGGCAGCCCACGGTTGGGACGGATGCTTCCTAAAGGACTACGTGAAATCCCTTTCGACAGATGTTGGCTCTGTGATTCGAGACCTTTCGACGATTCCAGATGTCATCGCCAAGATGTTGAAGTATCGTGGGCAGATTGAGGGAGGACTGTGTGCCAGACGCCTTGAGAGCTACGACACTTCTAGTGAGCGGCGCTACTTTGTTTGGCGGGGACAGGCTCACTCGGACACAGGTGAGGTGCCACAGGTCGTCGCTGAGGCAGCCAGCAGAGTTTCGAGTCGATTCTTTTCCGTGGATGTAGCCCGTCGCAGTGACGGTGTGTTGCGTGTCATCGAGCTTGGAGACGGACAGGTATCAGACCGGAAACACTGGGACTGCCACAGCTTCATTCGTATGCTTTCCTTCGGCGCATGAACAAATGACACGAACCACCAAGACGAACAAAACAGATGCAGGCAACGGTTTGAAGGCTATCTATCGTGTCAGCAACGTCTTGCGCTCGCCGTCGCCTGATCCGGAACGTTCGCCTATGGAAACTGAAGCACAAGACCCATGGGAGTATATAAGCGCCCTCGACGATGAGCTGTTGAAGGGAGGCGTGATTCTTTCTGAATGGTGTTCTGAGATCGTGAGGCAATGTGATCTTGCTTTCGTCGGCGGCGCATACCTTGGAACCATTCTCACCGCTGTATCTGGTGCCGAGACATACCTGCGCTCTGAATATTCCGAAACGAAGCAACAGCGTCTCTTTGCTTTAATTGACAACGCCCCAATAGCTGAAGATCTGAGAGCGGATCTACATAGATTGCGGAGGTATCGCAACCGTTGGGTGCATGTCGAAGAGCCTTGGGCCGATGAAACGCTGTTGGAGTCTCCGGAGTTTGTCGCTAATGAACTTGAAGAAATGGCTCGCTTTGCAGTCCGGGTGCTTCGCCAGACAATTTATGAGAATCAATGGATCTAATAGAGGCAACACGGGGCGAACAAGACGCTCCATCCAACGGTGGCAAACGCTCCAGTTTTAATTTCCCTCCAAATCCAATGCTCGAAACTATAACTGTCGAGATTTCAGGGGAGGACTTGCTGGCTCTGACCGACAGCGACCCCAAAAAACGCGACAATCGCATTCAGTTCATATTTGAGCGCCTTAGTGAGGACGAGGTTGGCAGCTTACTTGATGGCTTTTGTATAGGCGACCGCGAGACCTACAACGACGATCCGATTGTAATGGGCATCTCTTTTGATGACGAGCTTTCCGGAACTATTGATGTGGCCTTCACAGGTTCGGCCTACTATGGCTGCAAGGATATGGATCGATTAAATGAACACGGTGAGACCGTGACTTTCACGATTGATCGAGAAGGCTTTACGATTGAGTTTTCCACAACTCCTCCTGACGTTCCTGAGCGTCCTATGGACGAGATTTGAGGAGCCATCATTAACTGATTCCTGAAATGCAGACCCAACTCCAAGAGGGTGAAAAAACGGATGCAGGCAACGGCTCGAAGGCTATATGTCGTGTCATCGACTCATCTTGATCGCCATCGGCTGACTCGGGTCGTTCGCCCAACCTCAATACTCCGCACCAATGCTCTACGGAATCGTAAACCTTGTTTCTATCGTTTGGCTCTGGCGATTGGCATGGGCGATCGGTCGAGGCACATCTGAACGTAGCATTGGTCACTACTGGAAGTCATTCGGCATTTCTTGTGCAGCTTCCGCAGGGGTTAAGTTTCTTGGAGCATTGTTGTCAGACGCCAGAACGCCGATGGAGTCGGCTTTGTTGAATGGCTTTCTTGCCGGATTAGTGGGCATGGTACTCATTGGGCTTTTGGTTTCCGGCTTGGCTTGGTGTGTTGCTAGGCCCTTTCGCGTTCCTGTCGTCACACTTCCACCCGCCAACGCAGACGACCGACCAGCGCCTCCTGTCGTGAGATTGGCGCCGTCGGCAGCGAGAGTCGCAGCAGATAGACATTACTTCATTTCCACTGGTGGTCGTAAGTCAGGTCCGTTTGTTCTTGCTCAGATGCGCAGCATGTGGGCATCCGGATCTATTACAGCAGACAGTTATTATTGGTCTGAAGGCATGAATGGCTGGCAGCCAGTCACTCAGCTTTTTCATGATGCGCCATAACCATGAAACACCGAAGAATGAAGAAGAACAAAACGTATGCGGGCAAGGGCTCGGATGGCATCTGTCGTGTCATTGGCGCCTCCCGCTCGCCGTCGCCTGATTCGAAGCTTTATGCCGACTGACTTTCCTGACGAGATCAAGATTGATGAGATCCAGCGTCCTGGGCGGCGGAACGCCGGGGTGGGGGAGACCTTGTTGGAGGGTGCGGGGCAGGGGGAGACCGAGGTGGCCCGGTTTCTGGCGCGTTGGCTGGACAATCTGCTGCGGATCCCGGGCACGGACTTCAAAATCGGCCTGGACCCTCTGCTGTCGCTTTTCCCCGGGGTGGGCAGCACGATCGCCTCGGGGGGCGGGCTGATCATCCTTGCCGAGGCGGTGCGCTCCGGTGTCAGCGTGCCCGTCCTGCTGCGGATGGGGGGCAACATGCTGCTGAACACTCTGCTCGACTACCTGCCGCTGGCCGGCCCGGTGGTCTCCGCCTTTTTCAAATCCAACGTCAGGAACCTGCGGCTGCTGCAAAAATGGCAGGCAGGCCACCAGGAAGCCGTCAGACGCGGCACCTTCCGCCTGTTTCTGGCCTTCGGGGGCATCCTGCTGCTGCTCGGCCTGGTGCTGTTCGGGCTGTTCCTCGGTTACGTCTATCTGCTGCGCAGCGTTTTTGGGGTCGGGCAAAATTGACCTGATTTTGCCGCAACCTGGCCGGGCTTGACGCGTTGTATGGCCGCCCCTCCCTCATGTCCCTTCCTTCGCTCTCCGACGCCCTAGTAACGGCGGCTCAAAAAGCCGGCTGCCGCGATCAGTCGAAGCTCCGCCATCTGCTCGATGACGCCTCCGACAAGCGTCAGCCCATGGTCGAGGCCGTGCTGGACGCCAACCTGGTGGATGAGGAGTCCTTTTTTGCGGAGCTGGCGGGCATTCTGAAAATGCCCTATGCCCGGGAGGATTCGGAGCCGCAGGAGGGGCTGCACAATCGTTTTCCGGCCAAGCTGGCCCTGCGGCACCGCATTTATCCGGAGCATGTCAGCGCCCAGGAGGCCACGCTGCTGACCTACAACCCCTTTGACCTCGGCGCGAGGCAGGCCGTCGGCCAGGAGTTCCGCAGGCGGGTGCAATGGAAGATCGCCAGCCGCCACCGCATCCTGGAGGCTCTGCACCAGGGCTATGGGGTCGGTGCCGAGAACTTCGAGGAACTGCTGGAGGGCCGGGAGGGCCAGCAGGACGACGATGACATGAAGCAGGAGACCACCGTGCTCGACGAGGCCGACGAGGAGGCCACGGTGATGAACTTCGTGAACCAGATCTTCCGTGAAGGCCTCAAGGAGCGCGCCACGGACATTCATGTCGAACCCCTGGAGCGTGACCTGCGCATCCGCTACCGCGTGGACGGCAAGCTCATCGAGGTGCCCGTGCCGCCCAACATGCGGCTGCTGCAAAACTCCCTGGTCTCCCGCCTGAAGATCATGGCGCACCTGGACATCGCCGAGCGCCGCCTGCCGCAGGACGGACGCATCAACCTGGAGCTCGACGGCGAGCCGATCGACGTCCGTGTGGCGACGATCCCCAGCGTCAACGGCGAGTCCGTGGCCCTGCGTCTGCTGACGAGGAAAAAGTTCGACATGGCCGCCATCGGCCTGGATGCGGACACCGAGGCCAAGTTCCGCAAGCTGATCGGTTATCCCAACGGCATCATCCTCATCACCGGCCCCACGGGCTCCGGCAAGAGCACCACGCTTTACACGCTGCTCAAGGAGCTGAACACCAAGGAGCGGCGCATCGTGACCATCGAGGACCCGGTGGAGAACAAGCTCGACGGTATCATTCAGATCGCCGTGAAACCGGAGATCGACCTGACCTTCGCCACCGGCCTGCGTTCCATCCTGCGTGGCGATCCCAACGTGATCATGGTCGGGGAAATGCGCGACCAGGAGACGGTGGAAATCGCCATTCGCGGCGCGCTCACCGGGCACCTGGTGCTTTCCACCCTGCATACGAACGACGCCGTTGGCGGCATCTCCCGCCTTCTCGACATGGGCATCGAGCCCTTCATGGTGTCCTCCTCGGTCCGCGCCTTCCAGGCCCAGCGACTGGTGCGCACGCTCTGCCCGCACTGCAAGGAGCCCTCGCACCACGAGGAAAGCTACCTGAAGGCCATCGGCTTCCCGGTGGAGCAGAACCACCGGCTGTATCGTCCCGTCGGCTGCCGTTCCTGTCGCGGCACCGGCTTCAGCGGGCGTCTTGCCATCATGGAGATCTGCATGATGACGGAGGCTCTTCAGGAGAAGATCAACCTGCGTGCCACGGTGATGGAGCTCAAGGCCCAGGCCCTGGCCGACGGCATGATCCCCATGCGCCAGTACGGCTTCCGCAAGGCCGCCGAGGGCATCACCACGCTTGAGGAGGTCATGACGGTGACCGCCGCCAGCGAGTAGCACGATGGCCAACCTCCGCCGCAGCACCTGATCGCCGACATCCCCCATGCCCAGCTTTGCCTACACCGCCCTCAACGCCTCGGGTCAGACCGTTTCCGGGACCCTGGCGGTGGCCTCGCGGGCCGAGGCGTTTCGGAAGCTGGAGGCGCAGTCGCTGACGCCGGTCAAGGTGGACGAGGAGACGAAGGCGGCCAGGGCTGCGTCCGGAGCCGCCGCCAAGGCGGAGGACAACACGCCGGCCAAGCTGAAGCGTTCGCAGGTCATCTTGTTCACCGAGGAACTGGCGGACATGCTGGATGGCGGGCTGCAGATCGATCAGGCCCTGCGCGTGATCACGGAGCGCCAGGAGGACCCGGCCCTGCGCAGGGTTTCGACCATCCTGCGCGATCAGCTTCGCGAGGGTTCGACGGTGGCCAAGGCGCTGAAAAAGGCGTCGCCCAGCTTTGACGAACTGTATTGCAACCTCGTCGCCGCGGGCGAGGTCAGCGGTTCGCTGGCGCCCATCCTGCGTCGCCTGGCGCAGAACCTGACGGTCATCGCCGAGCTGCAGTCGAAGGTGACGCAGGCGATGATCTACCCGGCCTTCCTGATCGGCGCCTGCGTGGTTCTGATGATCGTGTTCATGACGGTCATGGTGCCGCAGATCACCGACCTGCTCGACAAGAACGGCCAGCAGCTGCCGCTGCCCACCCAGATGCTGATCAGCTTCAACAGCTTCCTGGCGGCCTGGTGGTGGGCGATCCTGGCGGTCATCATCATCGTGGCGCTCAGTTTCAAGGCCTATGTCGCCACGCCGGGCGGGCTGCTCTGGTGGCATGAGACCAAGCTGAAGCTGCCGCTTTTCGGGCCGGTGCTGGCCACCCGTTTCTACGCCCAGTTTTCCCACAGCATGGGCAGCCTGGTCGGGCACGGCGTGCCGCTGCTGAACAGCATCCGGCTGGTGTCGAAGATCTCGGCGAATGTTTACATCCAGGGCCTGCTTGCCCGGGTCACCGGCCTGGTGGCCGAGGGCGGTTCGCTTTCCGGCTCGCTTAAAAAGGTCGGGCACTTTCCGCTGATGCTGGTGGACATGATCGCCGTGGGTGAGCAGACCGGCGCGCTCGGCAAGTCCCTGGAAAAGGCCGCCGTGCGCTACGACAAGGAGCTCGACAAGCGCATCAAGCGCATGACGGCCATGATCTCGCCCATCATCATCCTGTTCATGGCGGTCATCGTCGGCGTGGTGGCCTACTCGATCATCTCCGCCGTGTTCTCCTCCGTGAACGGCATCCGGGGCAGGGTTTAGCAATCCGCCATCCGAGCTCCGAATGCCCCTTTTGTCTTTCGTTTCATGATGCGCCTGTCAAAATCCCTCCCCAACCACCCAACCCCCGAACCATGACCACCCACACGCACCGCACCCTCCGCCGAGCCGGTTTCACCCTCATCGAAATCGTCATCGTGCTGACCATCATCTCCATCCTGGCCGCCGGCTCCATCTACATGCTCAAGGGCAACGTCGATGTCGCCAAGGAAACCCGCGTGGAGAGCGACATCCAGAACATCATGACCCAGCTCCAGCTCTATGAGGCCCGCAACATGCGTTCGCCGACCACGGAGCAGGGGTTGAAGGCCCTGGTGGAAAAACCCAGCACCGAGCCCCTGCCGGAAAAATGGACCCAGCTTCTTGAGGCCGTGCCGAAGGATCCCTGGGGCCAGGAGTACAAGTACCGTTACCCCGCCCAGAAATCCAAGAAACCCTACGATGTCTATTCGGCCGGCAAGGATGGCGCGGATGGAACCGAGGATGACATCGGCAACTGGCCTCAGACGGCCGCGAAGTGATGAAAGTGGGAGCCTGGAACCGGATGTCCGGAGCCTCTGATTCACAGGGCTCCGGTGACGTTCCGCGTTTCCTGGCTCGACGAAATTCCGGGCGCGGTTTCACGCTCGTCGAGGTGGTCATCGCCCTGACGATCCTGATCGTCATCGCGGCCGGAGCGATGCCGATGTTCAAGGGCTGGCGGGATGAGCAGATCGCCCGCCGGCCGGTCATCGAACTGGTTAGGCTGGCGAAGGAGGCCCGTCTCCGGGCGATGCGCGAGAAGCGTCCCTACCAGGTCGCCTTTTACCAGGGGGGCTTCGTGGCTTCGCGCTATTTCTCGCCCTACCTGCAGATGGCGGAGTTGAACGAGCTGATGGAACAGGCGGCGTCCGGCAGCTTCCGGCTGAATCCGAACGCTGACGACAACGATTCCGACCTGGACGCCGGGGCGGGAGAAAAACCCAGGACCGAGCTGCCGCTGGCGCCGGCGGCGCCGAAGCTGGATGACAACTGGACGGAGCGCTACGACCTGCCAGCCGACACGCAGTACAGCCTGAAGTTTTGGAACGAGTTTCAGCCGGTGGAGATGAGTGGTGACCTGGTGAAGCTGTGGGTGTTTCAGCCCACGGGCATCTGCATTCCGCTGCAGCTGCATCTGGACAGGCCTGGCGCGGCCTTTGATGTCGAGTTCAACGCGCTCACGGCGGACATCACCCGGGAGGTCATCGACTTGAAATGAAGCCGCTCCTCCCAGTTCATGATCGGATGAGCCCGCCCCGCAGGCAGCGGGCCTACATCCTTTTCGAGCTGATCATCGCCCTCACCATTTTTTCGATCGGCGTGCTCGGCCTGGCCCAGTCACTGAACGCCTCGATGGAGGTGGCCAACATCCTCAACAAGGAGCAGCGGCTGCGCATCGGGCTGCGTTCCTTTGTCGAGGAGATCCGCCGCAAGCCCCTGAATGAAATGGTCAGCACGCTGGCTGACCCGGCCCTCGGTGTCACCTACACGAGCACGGTCGAGCCGGTCAGCATGACAATGACCCGTGGCGGCACGCTCAGCGCCATGTACAATCTCA
>CAZXPU010000174.1:0-8778 GCA_964642905.1 uncultured Prosthecobacter sp. | reverse complement strand
GGCCGGTGAGCGTGGCGTTCAGCTCCTCGAACACCTCGGGCACTCCCTTGAAGTAGCGCAGCCTGGCGCCGAGGCTGACCAGCTCCTCGTTGGTGGGCCGGTCCATCTCCAGGTAGTCGAGCATGCACTTGAGATAGGCCAGCTCGCCATCGTAGCCCTGCTGGTCCACCAGCTCGCGGCTCTTCTTCCAGAACTGCGTGGCGTTGATGCCGAAGTGCGGGAAGAGCGTCTCGTCCTGCATGTAGGTCGGGCTCAGCGTCTGGTCGTAATCGTAGATGACGGCGATGGTGGTCTGCGTGGCGGCCATGATGGGTCGAAGAACCCGGCTCAAAGCAAGGCCGTCAGGGCATCGTCAAGAGTCGGGCAGGCGAACCGATAGCCCAGATCCGTGGCAACGCGAGGAAAGGCTCGCTGGCTGGCGAGCAGCATTTCATCGGCCATGCCGCGCAGCAGCAGGCGCAGCGCGAAGGCCGGCGCGTGCAGCAAGGCGGGGCGGTGCAGCCGGGCGGCGAGCCTGCGGGTGAAGTCGGCGTTGGTCACGGGATCCGGCGCGCAAAGGTTCACAGGGCCGGCCACCGCTTCATTTTCCAGGGCCCAGAGGATCAGGCCGGCCTCATCCTGCTCATGAATCCAGGACAGCCACTGCCTGCCACCCCCGAGACGTCCACCGACACCGCAGGCAAACGCTCGTCGCATCAAGGGAAAGGCTCCGGCCTGCTTGCCGAGCACCATGCCGCTGCGCAGCAGCACGACACGCACGCCCAGCTTTTCGGCCTCCCGCGCCGCCGCTTCCCACTGCTGGCACAACCCGGCCAGCCAGCCGCCGCCCGGTGTGCGGGTCTCATCCAGGGATTCGTCGCCACGAGTGCCATAAAAGCCGACGCCGGAGGCGCATAAAAGCACACGCGGCCGGTGGGCTGGCTGCCATTGGCGCAGGTCGGACACCAGACGCTGCGTCAGCTCCACGCGGCTGTTCCAGATGCGCTCGCGCTTGGTTTTCGTCCAGAGGCCGAGCAGGGATTCACCGGCGAGGTGAACAATGGCGTCGAGCCGGGTTTCCGGCACGGGATGACGGCTGTCGGAGCTCAGCCAGCGTGAGAAAACCGGGCCGGGCTGCGCAGGCCGGCGCGAACAGCCGATGACCTGATGCCCCGAGCCGGAGGCCAGTGCGGCAAACGCACTGCCGATCATGCCTGTGGCTCCGGTGACGGCGATGTTCATGTCTTGGATACGAGCGGAAGCGTGGGAAATGTCGCGCTGAAAAAGGGTTCGCTTCGCCCGAGGCCTCCGTCAGGATGAAGGGATCATGAGCCGATCCCCCGTCATTGCCGCCGAACAAGGTGTTGTACTCGACCAGCCCTGGGGCAGGCTCACCTGGCTGGTGTCACATGAGCTGGGCAATTCGGAGCACATGACCTTCGGCCGGGTGATCATTCCGGCGGGAACCATGAACCCGCGGCACCGGCATCCCAACTGCGATGAAATCCTGCATCTGATTTCAGGCAGGCTGGAGCACACGCTGGGCGATCAGAATTTTCAGCTCGGCCCGGGTGACACGATCTGCATTCCCGCCGGTCAGTGGCACAACGCCCGGGCGCTCCCGGAGTCCGATGCGGAAATGGTCATCTGCTTTTCGTCTGCGGACCGGCAGACGGAGTTTGAAGCGGCGGTTTGAAAGGCGCAGGGAAGGGAAGGTTCGCAGAGCAGGGTGTGATCCAGTGGGATGAACGGCGGAGGGCTTGCGCCGAAGTGCAGGCGGCTTGGTGATTGTGAACGGTTGAGCTAGCGGGACGTGCAGCTCATCTCGACGGAGCGAGATGGCTACGATGCTTCGCTTGAGCGCAGACGGCTTGGTGATTGTGAACGGTTGAGCTTGCGGGGCGTCCAGCTCATCTCGACGGAGCGAGATGGCGACTATGCTTCGCTTGAGCGCAGGCGGGTGGTTTTCGAAAAGGGGCTAGCTTTTGCGGCCGCCGCGCTTGGGCCGGCCGTAGGCGGCCTTCTTCGGCTTCGGCAGCGTGCCGCCGTCATCGGGGTTGAGGCCCGCCTGCTTTTTCAGCTCGCGGATCTGGTCGCGCAGCAACGCGGCTCTTTCGAACTCGAGCTTCGCCGCCGCCTCGGCCATTTCTCCTTCCAGCTCGCGGATGACGTCGGTCACCACGACGTCCCCGGCCCCGCCTTCGCGCAGCACGCCCTCCTCGACCTCACGCGCCTTGCCAAGCACCTGCAGGCTCTCCTGCACGGCGCGGCGCACGGTCTGCGGCGTGATGCCATGCTTTTGGTTATGCTCTTCCTGCACCTGCCGGCGGTGGCGGCTGATGCTGAGCAGCGCGCGGATGCTCTGCGTCTCGATGTCGGCAAACAGCACCACCTCGCCGGCGACATGACGCGCGGCGCGGCCGGCCGTCTGGATGAGCGAGGTCTCGCTGCGCAGGAAGCCCTCCTTGTCGGCGTCCAGGATGCACACCAGGCTGACCTCGGGCAGGTCGAGCCCTTCGCGCAGCAGGTTGATGCCGACGAGCACGTCGCAGTCGCCCTTGCGCAGGCTGCGCAGGATCTCGACGCGCTCGATGGCGTCGATGTCGCTGTGCAGGTAGCGCACCTTCATGTCGAGGTTGCGCAGGTAGTCGGTGAGGTCCTCGGCGGTGCGCTTGGTCAGGGTGGTGACGAGCACGCGCTCGCCGCGCTCGATGCGCTGGCGGCAGAGCTCGATGGTCTCGTCGATCTGGCCCTTGAGCGGCTTGACGGTGATGATCGGGTCGAGCAGGCCGGTGGGGCGAATGATCTGCTCGACGACCAGGTGCCTGCCGCGCGTGGTGACATCGAACTTCTCCACGGGCTGCGCGCTGCCGCTGGTGCGCACGCTCAGGCCGGGCAGGGCGGCGGGCACGGTCTCCTCCTGGCCGATGCGGTCGCGCTGGTGCGGAATGTAGGTCGTGTTGCCGACGACACTGTTCTCCATTTCAAACCGCGCGGGCGTGGCGCTGACATAGACGAGCTGGCCCACCTTGCCCATGAACTCGTCAAACTTGAGCGGGCGGTTGTCCAGCGCGCTGGGCAGGCGGAAGCCGTGCTCGACGAGCACGGTCTTGCGCGACTTGTCGCCCTCATACATGCCGCCGATCTGCGGGATGGTGGCGTGGCTTTCGTCGATGAAGACCAGCGGCGGCTCGCGGAAGAAGTCGAGCAGCGTGCCCGGCGTGGCGCCGGGGGTGCGGCCGGTGAGGTGGCGGCTGTAGTTTTCGATGCCCTGGCAGAAGCCCATCTCCTGCATCATCTCGATGTCGTGCTCGGTGCGCATGCGAAGGCGCTGGGCCTCAAGCAGGCGGCCGTCCTTCTCGAAGCAGGCGAGACGATCCTCAAGCTCCGCGCGGATGGCCACGATGGCCTTCTTCATCTTGTCGCCCGGCGTCACAAACTGTTTGGCAGGAAAGAGGGTGTAGCTGGGCATCTTCAGCGTGACCGTGCCGGTGAGCACGTCCACCGCGCTGATGCGGTCGATCTCGTCGCCGAAGAACTCGATGCGGATCGCCTCGTTGTCGAGGTAGGCGGGCACGACCTCGACGACGTCGCCCCGGGCGCGGAAGGCGCCGCGGCGGAGCTGGATGTCGTTGCGCTCGTAGAGCATGTTCACCAGGGCGGTGAGCAGCTCCTCGCGGGTCATCTGTTTTCCGACATGCAGCGGCACCATCATGCCCTCGTAGTCCTCGGGCGAGCCGAGGCCGTAGATGCAGGAGACGGAGGCGACGACGATCGCGTCGGGGCGGGTCAGCAGCGCGCCCATGCTGGACAGGCGCAGGCGCTCGATCTCGTCGTTCACGTTTGAGTCCTTCTCGATGTAGGTGTCGGTGCGCGGGATGTAGGCCTCGGGCTGGTAGTAGTCGAAGTAGCTGACGAAGTACTCGACGGCGTTGTCGGGGAAGAAGTTCTTGAACTCCGAGTAGAGCTGGGCGGCGAGGGTTTTGTTGTGGCTGAAAATGAGCGCCGGTCTTCCCACTTCGGCGATGACGTTCGCCATGGTGAAGGTCTTGCCCGAGCCGGTGACGCCGAGCAGCGTCTGATGCCGGTTGCCCGCCCGGAGCGACTTCACCAGCTTGGCGATGGCCTGGGCCTGGTCGCCGCGCGGGTGGAGTTCGGGGTTGAGGCGGAACGGGGACATGACCGCACTTCATGGCGACGCCTGCCCGCGTGGTCAAGATGAGTCGGGCGGGTGGGCAGGGCGGATGCACAGGGTTGGCGATGGCTTCTCGCGTCCTTCCAGGACGCGGTGAAGAGGGAACGTGGGTGTGGGGACCTGGTCCTGGAGTTTCACTCCAGGCTAATGTCTTTCGAGCCTCCGGCTCGCAGGGACGGAGGCGTGCAGCTTTGTGCCAGCGTGAAAAAAACCGAGGCCAAGGGTGAGGTCATCGGGGCAGGGGAGGCGTCTGGGGTTGGCGAGGGCACCCACTTCATCCACGGAACGGATTGAACCGGTGTGGGGTCATGGGGCTTGGGAAGATCGAGCCGGAGGTTCGGAGGAGGTTAGCCGGTGGTGAAGCGAGGCTTGGCGAGCGAGAACCACCGGACCCTGTGGCCTAACCATCGTCGGATCTCGGGTGCTCGGGTGCGCCCTGGAAGGGCGCGAGAAGGGGGCGGTTGGGCTGGCGGATGCACAGGGTTGGCGATGGCTTCTCGCGTCCTTCCAGGACGCGGTGAAGAGGGAACGTGGGTGTGGGGACCTGGTCCTGGAGTTTCACTCCAGGCTAATGTCTTTCGAGCCTCCGGCTCGCAGGGACGGAGGCGTGCAGCCTTGTGCCAGCGTGAAAAAAACGGAGGCCAAGGGTGAGGCACCGGGGCAGGGGAGGCGTCTGGCGTTGGCGAGGGCAGCCACATCAGCCACGAAACGGATTGAACCGGTGTGGGGTCATGAAGCGGGATTCCAAGCGGGTTGAACCACTGCCAGGAAGCGCCTGATCATGCTTGGGAGCCAGGCGTTTGCGGCGTCATTTCCGCGCCGCAATTCCAGCAGACTTCGAAGCCGGCGGGGTTGTCCTCGCCGCACTTGGCGCAGGTCCAGTCTGAGCTGGCCGCCTCCTCGGGATAATGATGCGGTTTCAGCAGTTCGAGGGCCTCCTCGTAGCGGCTGTCATCGACGATGCACAGGGTGGGCTGGAAGATGGGCGAGATCACGTTCAGCGTCTGGGCGCCGATCTCGTTCTGGATGAAGCAGACGATGCCGGCTTCATCGAGCACGGACTTGTAGAAGCCGATGCGGCTGGAATCCATGCTGGTGTAAAGCTCCTTCATAAGGGGGTGGTGGGGTGGTGACCGCAGTCCCAGGGCAGGCGCAGCGACCCGGGTTCTATCATTTCCAAATGCGGGTGACCATGCTTTTTGTGTTCAGCGGCCCGGGCAGGGGCACGCAAGATCGGCGCAGCCTCTGCCATGCTTTGGCCGGGTGCGGGCCTCCTGCAGCCGTTGTATCCAGGACATGAATGCGCCGCTGATGAATCCTGAATGGTCCCGGGTCAGTTCAATGAAGTATGAGGGCTTCGATGAGCGGCCCTTCCTGGTGTTCTGGGAGATCACGCGCGCCTGTGCGCTGGCCTGCAGGCACTGCCGCGCGGAGGCGCAGGCGAGGCGTCATCCCGACGAGTTGAACCGCGAGGAGTCCAGCCGATTGATCCAGCAGCTGGCCGAGCTGAATCCGCCCATGCTCATCCTCACCGGCGGGGATCCGCTGATGCGTCGCGACTGCCTGGACCTGGTGCGCGAAGCCACCGCCGCCGGTTTGCATGTGGGCCTGAGCCCATCGGCCACCGGCCTGTTGATGAACAGCGACTTTGCCGCGATCAAGGCAGCGGGCGTGGAGCGCATTTCGCTCAGCCTGGATGGCGCCACGAAGGAGACGCACGACGCCTTCCGCGGGGTCACCGGCACCTTCAGCCGCACGATTGCCGCCGTGCACCGGGCGCATGCCGCGGATCTGAGCGTGCAGATCAACACCACGCTGACCCGTGGCAACCTGCATGAGTACGAGGCCTTCAAGCAGCTCATGTTTGAGCTGAAGCCGGCCATGTGGAGCGTCTTCCTTCTGGTGCCCACCGGCCGCGCTGGAGCGGCGGATCTGCCGGATCCGGAGGACATCGAACATGTGTTCAAGGACATGGCGGAGCTGGTCGGCAAGGCGCCGTTTGCGATCAAGACCACGGAGGGCCATCACTTCCGTCGCGTGCTGATCCAGAAGCATGGAGCCGCGGGCAAAACCCGGCCCGGCATGCGCTCGCCCCTGGGCATCCGGGACGGCCGTGGCGTCATGTTCATCTCGCACACCGGCGTGGTTTCCCCGAGCGGCTTCCTGCCCTTCGACTGCGGCAACGTGCGCGATGAGCATCCGGCGCAGATCTACCGTCGTCACCCGTTGTTTGTGTCGCTGCGCGACAACGATGCCCTGGGCGGCAAGTGCGGCCGCTGCGAGTTCCGTAGCGTCTGCGGCGGCTCCCGCGCCCGCGCCTACGGCATGACTGGAGACCCCTTCGCCCAGGACCCCGCCTGCAGCTATCAGCCGCGTGTGCAGGAGGCTCAGCTCAGCTCCATGGTCGCCTGACCGGATTTTGCAGGATGCGGGAAGACGCCCTCGTCACGGTGGCTTTCACCCGCAGGCTCAGGCATCCAGGAAATAGCCCACAGGCATGGCGAAGTGGTGCGCCAGCTTGCGAATGTGGGCCGTTGTGAGCTGCCGTGTGCCATGCAAGATCTTGCTGCCCATGCTGGGTTCCAGTTCCAGCAGCCGCCCAAGATCCGCCGCCTTCATGCCATGTGCTTCCAGCAGGCCGGCGAGCCGTTGGGTGAGCGGCAGCGGCTTGGCCTTCTTTTCCGTGCGCGCCTCAAAATCAGCGATGAGATCCGCCACCAGTTCAAACCAGTCGGACTGATCCTGGTTCATGGCCGTCTCATGCCCCCAGAACGGATGGATGGCAGCCAGTGCCGCAGCATGGTCCGTCTTGTCGCGAATGGGACGAGGAAGCCACACGGAACGGCAGAGCTCTCCATAGTCGGCGGGCAGGGCCTTGAAGCTCCTGGCAGATGAAGCGGTGCGGGTTTTCATAGCGTGGTTTTCCAGTGATTTTTGGAGTATTCAGCGTGCGTCATGAAGGCCAGGGCATAGACCAGGCCGGTGTTGAAATGGAGGGCGGCAATCAGCCGAAAGGAATTCCCGGAGATGTTGAAGACAAAGACCCGTCTGCCGCTGGCAACCTTCACCGGATCGCTGGTCGGGAATGTTCTTCGCAATTCCGTCAGGTTCCTCCAGGTGCCGTGCTGCATGGCTTCCAGCCACCACTCCAGCCCAGGCTTCGCGGTTGGATGCTTCCGCATCCATCCACGCACCGTGACGGGCTTGATGACTCGCATGTGGCAAAATGGCCTGAACTGGACAAATTGTCCAGTTAGGATCTGCTGCCTGTGCAGTCATGGCTGCATGTCAGCCTCCCAGGAGACAACGCGGCTTGAGGTTCCAACCGTCAGCAACGTTCCTGATTGCAGAACCCGGCAGCTGCAATTTGCATCTTGAAGCGCGTCCATTTTCGACGAGCCTCAGGGCTGCCCGAAAGGCACCCGTAGCTCAGTGGATAGAGCAGTGGATTTCTAATCCTCTGGTCGCAGGTTCGATCCCTGCCGGGTGCGCTCCCTTGTATTCTTGTGATTGTCAATGTCTTATGAGAATGCATGGCGTGTCCTGATGTGAAAAGAAAAACCGCTCCCAGCCATTTTTCAGCCACTTTTCCTGGCATCCCCCCCATTTTAGGACGAGCCGAATGGAGTAATGACCAAGCCTTGCCTCGCCGGGCCTGGGCAATAAATTGCCGGGTAATGCTCAATTCCCGCCAGGAGAGATTCGCCAGCCTCTACGCCACAGGCCAAACGGCGGCGGCGGCCTATGCCGACGCCTACGGCCGGGCCGGACACTCGGCCGAGGCCAGCGGGGCGCGTTTGTTGAGAAATGCTGCGGTTCAGGAGCGGTTGGGACAGCTCCGGGCCAAGCCCAGCCAGGAGGCCGCCATGACTTTGGCTGACATCCTGGGCCACCTCCGCGCCATGTTTGAAACGCCCCTTTCGGCCCTGGATGAAAAACACCCTTACACCCGCCGCATGACCGTCACGGAATCGAGCCAGTCTGGGCAGGCCCAGCGCACGGTGCGGATTATTGAGAAGGATTCACCCCTCGCCATCCTTCGAGAAATCGCCCGGCTGCTGGGCCTGGGCCAGCCAGGAGCCAAGGCAGGCTATCCCAAAGGCCAGCCTGAGCAATCGCCCGAGGCTGAGGCGGAGGCGTTGAGAAGGGCTTCAGCCAAGCTGGTCCTGTAGAGCTAGCCTGAGGTGCGGGGAACGGTGGCGAAGCTGATGGCTAGCCTGGGTCTGGCGTGGCGGGAAGATGCCGCCCTCCCAGCATTGTGATTGCTTTCAGCTTTTGGGCTAGCCAGCCTTTGCCAGACACCATTCGCCTTTCTGTATCATGATCATCCGGGGCCATCCGGAGCTATGTGATTGTTCACGACTCGCTTGGAAAGGGCTATTGGATTGAAGGTGGCCTGGATTTCAAGGATGCACGGAAGCCCTGTCCAGCAGCGCATTGAGCGTCTGCTCCACCGTCCGGGTGACCACCTCGTCGAGGTGCTCGCGGATGACTCCTTCATTGATGTTGATGACGTTGCGCGGCATGGCCGGCACCACGCACGGTTCGCTCTCCTGACTTGGGTTCTCTTGTGTTGGGTTCATCGTTTTTGCTCTGCCCACCCT
>CAZXPU010000173.1:0-8779 GCA_964642905.1 uncultured Prosthecobacter sp. | reverse complement strand
ATGAAAGGGGAAATAAGGGCCGAGCAGCTTCGGGGTGCCGCGGATGAAGGCGAAACGCTTGCCTTCGAGAAACTCCTTCGGGCAGTCCTTGCCGTTGAGCTTCTGCAGCACGGGCTTGTAGTCGAAGAGCTCAAGCTGGCTGGGCGCGCCGCTCATGTGCATGTAGATCACCCGCTTCGCACGTGCGGGCAGGCCAGGCGTCTGGGCGGCGTTCGGGCGGGCGGGATCGCGGGACGCGGCCAGCCCCTGCTGCGCCAGCCAGGCGCCGCCGAGACCGAGGCCGCACTTTTGCAGAAAGTGCCGGCGCGTGAACTGCTGAAGCGTGTCGAGCTGAAGATGATGAAGGGCGTTCATTTGGTGAGCACGAGGTCGAGGTTGAGGATGGCGTTGGCGGCGACGGCCAGCGCGGCCTTCTCAGGGCTGCCCCCAAGCGGCTGGGCAAGCTTCGGATCGCGGCGGTATTCGGCCAGGGCCCTGGCGTGCAGGGCGGAGAGATCACGCAGATCGTCGTCGCCAGGCCGGGTGCCGGTGGCGAGTTCAAAGGCCAGCGCCAGCTGCTTCAAGGGATCGCCTGCTGCCTGGACACGCTTCGCGAGTGCGACGGCCGCCTCGATGAAGACCGGGTCGTTCAGCGTCACCAACGCCTGGAGCGGTGTGTTGGTGGTGGAACGGCGCGCGCTGCAGAGCAGCCGGTCCGGGGCGTCAAAGGTCAGGCTGCTTGGGTAGGGGCTGGACCTGCGCCAGTAGGTGTAGAGGGAGCGGCGGTGCGCATCCTCGCCCTCGGCATTCTTCCATTTCAACCCGCTGCGGGCGGCGCGCCAGATGCCCTCCGGCTGCACGGGCATGACCGGCGGCCCAAACATCTTCGGCGACAGCAGGCCGGAGACGGCGAGGGCGTTGTCGCGCATCATCTCGGCGGTGAGGCGGGTGCGCGGACCGCGTGCCAGCAGCCGGTTGCGCGGATCACGCTGCTGCAGCTCCGGCGTCGTTTTCGCACTCTGCCGATAGGTGGCGCTGAGCACGAGCTCGCGCAGCAGCCGCTTCAGGCTCCAGCCGAGCTCGGTTTGAAAACGCACGGCGAGATGATCGAGCAGCGCCTGGTTGGACGGTGGCTGGCCGCTGGTGCCAAAGTCCTCCAGCGTCTCGACAATGCCGACTCCGAACAGCTGCTCCCAAACCCTGTTCACGGCCACTCGGGAGGTCAGCGGGTTCCTGGCGGAAGCCATCCATCGGGCCAGGCTGAGGCGTGCAGGCTCCTGGGTCCTGGGCAGGCTGCCAAACACGGCCGGAATGCCAGGACGGACCTTCTCACCCTTGTTCAGCCAGTTTCCACGGGTGAAAACAGCCGTGTCACGGCTCAGGCTTGCGTCCTGCTCCACCAGCACGGGCATGAGCGCGTTCGCCATGGCGGCGCGGTCCTTTTCAAGCTTCGCCAGCTCCCGCTCGCGTTCCGCAAAGGCCTTGTCCGTGACATGACGGGTCCATGAATCGCTGTCGCTGACGGCAAAGCGGCTGCGGTTGGTCACCAGCGGTGCATAACCAAAACCGCCTTCATCATGCCGCAGCACGATCCGGATCTTCGCACCCGGCGGCAGGTCCACCGGACGCGAGGGCACGAGCACCAGGCGCCGCGGATGCGTCATGCGCGGATTCGCCCCCCAGCCGCCCTTGTCGGCATTCAGCGTCGTCTGCGCGTCAAAGACCGGGTCGGCCTCGTCTCCAAGCGCCTGCGTGAAAGTGATCTCGCCCGGCTGCACCGGCGGATTTTTCACCCGCTCCGGTTCACGCGGTGAAGCGGCCTTCTTGGCCTTGGCCTGGCTGACCGCGGCCTCGACGATTTTTTCCGGCTCCACGGATGTGGCGGCAAGGACGGCCTTTTCCGTCTCCGGCGTCACCACGATGGCGCGCAGCAGCGAAACCACGAAACCCAGCTCGGCGGTCGTTTGCGCCTTCAGAAGATCCATCGGCAGCGCATCCATCTTCAGCGCGGTCAGCTTCTTCATGCCCTTGGGCACCGGGGCATCAATCGTGAACACCGAGTAGTGCGAGACCGTGCCCTCTGCGACGACATCCGTGACGCCGTCCTCCGCCTTTTTCGTCACCAGCTTCGTCTGCCCGGAGGACTGCACGCCACTGGGCTCCAACGGTTTCCAGCCCGCCTCCATGGAGAGCTTCCGGCTCTCTTCGGCCTTGTCGCTGCGCAGTTCCAGCAGACGCGCGTCGATCTGCTGCGCCCTGGCGAAGTCCGCCTGCTTCAACGGCACGCGCAGCTTGGGCTCGTCCTCGGGCAGGTCCCAGTCCTTCTGCGTGTTGAAGAAGGCCATGAAATCGTAAAACTCCCTGTGTTCAATGGGGTCGTAAGGATGCGAGTGGCACTGGACGCAGTTGAAGGTCACTCCCTGAAAAGTGCGCCAGGTCGTCGCAATCCGGTCCACGACGGCGACGACGCGAAACTCCTCGTCATCGGTGCCGCCCTCGGAGTTGGTCGGAGTGTTGCGATGGAAGGCGGTGGCGATGCGATCGTCGAGCGTTGCCTGCGGAAGCAGGTCGCCGGCCAGCTGCCGCAGGGTGAACTGATCGTAGGGCATGTCGGCGTTGAAGGCACGCACGAGCCAGTCGCGATACGGCCAGATGATGCGCGGCTTGTCGGCCTCGTACCCCTGCGAGTCCGCATAGCGTGCGAGGTCGAGCCAGACGCTGGCCCAGCGTTCGCCAAAGGCCGGTGACTTCAGCAGGCGGTCCACGACCTTCTCGGGCGATGTCGTTTGCAATGCCCCCACATCTTCCAGGCTCGGTGGCAGCCCGGTGAGGTCAAAGGAGACACGGCGCAGCCATGGCAGGCCCTCGGCTTCCGGCGCGGGCCTGAGGCCTTCCTGCTCCAGCCTGGCCAGGACCCAGGCATCCAGGGGCTGCCTCACCCACGATTCATTCTTCAGGGCCGGCCGGGCCGTTGCCTTGGGCGGCACAAACGCCCAATGCTGATCCCAGGGAGCCCCCTGGCGGATCCATTCGCGCAGAAGCTGGACGTCCTTTTCCGGCAGCGGCTTGCCATGCTTCGGCGGCGGCATGATCTCATCCGCATCGGTCGTGCTCACCCGCGCGATGAGGGCGGACTTCTCCAGGTTGCCC
The DNA here is from genome assembly GCA_964642905.1 of uncultured Prosthecobacter sp. Lineage (GTDB taxonomy): Bacteria > Verrucomicrobiota > Verrucomicrobiia > Verrucomicrobiales > Verrucomicrobiaceae > Prosthecobacter. Next base: position 5,650 of record CAZXPU010000173.1, on the reverse strand, counting down.
GGCACGACGGGAATGTCCCCGGATTTCGCAGGCTCCAGCACCTTGCTTTGATACACCAGCGAAACTCCGCCGGAATGCTTCACGCCACCATGACAGGCGGTGCAATGCTCTGTGAAGATCGGCTTGATGTCGCGCGCGAAGTCGATGCCTGCGGCGTTCATCACGCCTGGGACCATGGCGAACACAAAGCTTTGGATGATGACGTTTTTCATGAGGCAAGCAGGGATGCCATCCTGGGCGGCAGGATGCCGTTTCAGGTGGACTGTCTTTTACGTACCGTGGCGCCTTGCCATCATGTCGGCATTTCTACCGACAAGAATGAACCAGGCATGGGTCCTGGTTGCAATGGACAAGGCTGTGCCTGGCATGCAGCCAGATACGCTCACCTCCGCCTTTCGTTTGCGAAGGGCGCATGTGCATGGCTTGCGGATTCATCACACTATCTTGAAGTCGCTGCCGGTCACGGAACTGGACACCACGCCGCTCTCGTGGTGAAAAACCCGGCGGGAACCTCGCCACGCCCCAGGTTATCACACCGGTTCAGTGCGACTTCAGCGACGCCATGTCGATGGTGAATCGATACTTCACATCGGACTTCAGCAGGCGCTCATAGGCTTCATTGACCTGCTGGATGCCGATGACCTCCACATCCGAGACGATCTGGTTCGCGCCGCAGAAATCGAGCATCTCCTGCGTCTCGGCGATGCCGCCGATGAGCGACCCGGCGAGGCGTTTGCGGCCCAGCAGCAGGCCGAAGGCGGCGACGGAGAGCGGCTGGCTCGGCAGGCCGACCAGCGTGAGCGTTCCGTCAGTGACGAGCAGGTTCAGGTAGGCGTTGATGTCGTGATCGGCGGAGACAGTGTCGAGGATGAAGTCGAAACTGCCGGCGTGCTTTTGCATCTCGTTCGCGTCGCGTGTGACGATGACCTCGTCGGCGCCGAGACGCTGCGCATCCTCCTTTTTGCTGGCCGACGTGGTGAGCACGACGGTATGGGCGCCAAAGGCATGTGCAAATTTCACGCCCATGTGCCCGAGGCCGCCGAGACCGACCACGCCGACTTTTTTGCCCTTCACATCGCCCCAGCGGCGGATGGGCGAGTAGGTGGTGATGCCTGCACAGAGCAGCGGCGCGACTCCGGCGAGGTTTAAATTCGTCGGCACCTTCAGCGTGAAGTGCTCATCGACGACGATGCTGGTGGAGTAGCCGCCGTAGGTCACGGGGGCAGTGCCATGTTTGTCAGGCGAGTTGTAGGTGAAAATGGCGTGCGGGCAGAACTGCTCGAGGTTCGCGGCACAGCTCGGGCATTTTTGATCCGAATCCACGAGGCAGCCGACGCCCTCGAGGTCGCCGACGCGATGCCTGGTGACTGCGGAGCCGACCTTGGTGACACGACCGACAATCTCATGCCCCGGCACGCAGGGATAGGTGGTGGGAACGGCGCTCCATTCATTGCGCGCCTGATGCAGGTCGGAATGGCAGACACCGCAGTAAAGGATGTCGATCTCGACATCACGATCCGTCGGTTCACGGCGCGGGATGCTGGAAAGGGCGAGCGGCGAGGTGGCGCTGGCGACGGCGTAGGCTTTGGCGACGGGCATGGCGGGTGAGAGATGAGTGTGAATCGATTAACGTACCGGCTCAGGCTGTCGTAACAGCGGATTCAGCGAAGAATCAGGCGCCGGGCAGGGCGGCGATGATTTTGGCGAGCTGCTGGCGGTGGATGCCCAGGTGCGCGGCGCTGAGCGCATGCCAGCCGGCGGCGTCGAGCGCGCCGAACCAAGGATGCGCATAACGGGCCGCGGTCCTCAGGTTCGGCACGGCGGCAACGGCGCTGAGCATAGCCTCGCAGGAGGCCTCAAAAGCCGCCTCGACCTCCACCGTGACATCGCTGCGAGGCTTCACATCGGCAGTGCTGGCCTGCTTTGACGGAACCCTGCCATGGGCAAGCGAGGTGATGAGCGTGGCAAAGACCGAATTCGTGATGCGCAGGTGCTCCAGGGTCATCCAGACCGACCAAAAACGGCTGCTGTCCTCGAGACCACGCAGGCGTGGAATCAGCACCCGCTTGCCACGCAGCGCCGGATCGCAGCGGGCGAGCAGGGAGCGGATGGCGCTGCTCTCCTGCTGAAAGCGCTCCGTGATGGCCTCGCGAGTGCTCAGGAGCCGCTTCATCGCGAAAATGGCTCTCGCCATCCAAAGCTCCGGCAAGGGCAAGCCGGCTCCAGGAGCCGCGAGTGAGGGTGGCTTTGAGTCTTCCATGCGGAAGGCATTCTCTCATAACTTGCATTTTGCAAGCATTAAGACTTTTGAAATGCAAGTGACTTTGTGGAAGAGTTCGGCATGCCCCGTAAATCACCGGCCAAAGCCTCCGCGACCTCCACACGCCGGTCACCCTGCCCCGTGGCCTGCGGCCTGGACTTGTTTGGTGACAAATGGACGCTGCTGATCATCCGCGACCTTCTGCTCGGCCGCAGCCGCTTCAAGGACTTCGTCGAATCCCCCGAAGGCATCCCGACAAACATCCTCAGCGACCGCCTGGAGCGTCTGCTCGACGGGGCCATCGTCCGGCAGATCCCCGCCGCCGACGGCGGCAGGCGCCTGGCCTACCAGCTCACCGACAAAGGCCTCGCCCTGCGCCCCATTCTCCGCGCCATCCGCGACTGGGGCCTGAAATGGGAGCCTGGGACGAAGGCGAATCTGGAGGAGAGGTGAGCGTCAGCGAGCTTGCTTCATCCCACTTTGGCAGCCGACCGCCTTCGCTGGATGCCAGGCTGCCCGCGGATCCACGTCGGCTCATGCGAAAGCTTCACCCAACCCATCATCGGGTCTTCTCGGCTTTCGACGGCAGCGCGTAATAGGCGCATTCAGCGAAGAAGAACTCGGAACGGTAAAGCTTGGAGTAGTCGTAGTGACGGATCGTCTGCTCGATCGCGTCGCGGCCTTCGCCATCGCCCGTCATCGCGGCGATGGCGGCGGCGGCCAGCGGATTGCGCATGTAGCGGGCCTCGTAGTGTTTGCGGGTGCCGCGCTTCGCCTTGTCCACGACCTTGGACTGCTGCTCAGCCTCCGCCTGCGTCTTCTGGGGCTTCCAGGGCACAAAAGCTTCGCGCCAGCGCGCATCGCCGTAGAGCTGGGTGTCGTTGTTGTCGAACTCCCGATGCGTGGCGAGGGCGGCGCGTGCACCTCGGGCATTGACGGCGAGACCGGCGCGATAGTTCTGGCGAAGACGCTCATCGCCCTCCATCGCGATGAGCTTCACCAGCGAACCTTGCGAGCCGACGTAGATCCAGAACTGGTATTCATCGATGCCCTGGATCGCCTCGCGGTCCAGAAGGTAGCCGGCGGCGCAAATCTCGACGCGTGTATGGTCGCTGCCATGGGGACGCTCGGCGGCGGCTTTCTGGTAACGCTCCAGCCAGACGCGGTCCTGCGTCACATCGTGCATCGCGCGCAGCAGGAAAAGATAGCGCACCGCGTCCCGGAACAAGTGCCCTTGAAAGCCGCCGCGGAACTGCCCTTTGAAATCACCGTCACAGGGGCAGCGCCAGCCGGTGCTCTGGAGCACCTCGGCCACCTCCTTCATCTTCGTCACGATCTGGTCACGCTCCGCCTCGCTCGCCAGACCGCTCGTGACATAGGCATGCAAACCGTAGAACCACGGATGCGTCTGGTCGTCCGAGCCGAGCGGATAGTGGCACCGGCCATCGCTGCCCATGCCGCGCACGATCATGCCCGGCACGTCCGAGACGGAGGCGCACTTCAGCAGGCCTTGGGCCAGGCGGCGCGCATGGTCCTTGTCAGCCTCATCACCGCTGCGGCGCGCCCGCTCGCAGGCCGCAGGCAAATACAGCCCCGTGAACATGGGTCCGTCCTCGATGGGGCTCCACCAGCCGATGGCATTCGGTCGTCCGAGCCTGCAATCCTCCGGCGTCGGCAGCTCGGCCACATGATCTAGAATCACCCCATGACGATCCACCCGCTGGCTCCAAAGCAGGGTGTGCGCCTGCTCGATGGCTTCCGGGGTCGTTTTCCAGAAGCCCGGGAACACCGCCTTCTCCGCGCCCTGGGCACAAAAGGCCGCTCCACAGAACCCAAGCAGGGCGAAGACCGCCGCCGAAAATGTTTTCAATCCAACCATGCCGTCACAAACGCACGTCGGCGACGACTTGCTTCATGAAGTCGTCCCAATGTCAGCCTGGTTTTCTTCAGCCGACAAACATCGACCGACACAGACTCGAAGATTCAACCTCACTTCAGATGCTCTTTGAACCAGGCATCCACCGCCGCCACGCACAACTCCGACCAGGGCTTCTGCATCCAGCAGCCGTGCTTGGCATCCTTGAGGATCGTTTGTTGGGTGGGCACGCCGAGGGACTGGAGCTTTGCGAGGCCAGCCTTGTCACGCTCGGGGTTGTCGAGGTCGCCGGTCAGGAAGAGGACGGGCCCGGTGGTCTTGGAGAAGTGGGTGATTGGCGAGGCGTCACGGTAAAGCTCGGGCGCGTCGTCGTAGAGTTTGCCGAACCAAATGTAGCTGTTGCTCTTCTCTTTCGCGCGGCGCAGTGACTCGACGAAGGTGGCATTCGTAAGGTCGGTGGGACCGGCCATGATGCAGGTGGCCTGCACGGCGGCGGACACCTCCTTGAGCTCAGGGGTGAGAAAAGATTCCGGCGCAGCGGCGAGCAAGCCGACGAGATGCCCGCCTGCGCTGCCACCCCAGGCGCCGATGCGTTGTGGATCGAGAGCAAAGCGTTTCGCGTTCGCCCGCACCCAGCGCACGGCGAGGCTGCAATCCTGAACGGCGGCCGGATACTTCGCCACGCCGGCGAGACGATACTCGACGTTCGCGACGACGTAGCCCTTCTCCGCCAGGGCGAAGCCGAGCGCCCGGAAACGTTCCTTGTCACCCCCGATCCAGCCGCCGCCATGCACAAGCACGCAGGCGGGCAGGACGGCGTCGCTCTTCGGGCGGTAAACGTCGAGCTTGAGCTCCTGCTCGGGCGTCTTGCCATAGACGAGGTCGAACTCGGCCTTCAGCGTGGCGGGCGGCTCAACAGGCGTTTGCACGCGCTGCGCCCCCGAGACCTTGCCCTTCTTCACCGCTTTGCCTGCGTCAGGTTGTTGCGCAAAGGCGAGGCTGGTGATCGAAGCGAAAGTGAGCAGGGCGAAAAGTTTCATGGGTGGTGAGAACGATGGGCCCTGTGACCACTTATCGGCTGTTGCTGCGTCGGCATGAGCAAGTGGCTTGCGCCACAAGGAAGGGCTTTCGGATTTCGGGAACGGTTGAGTCTGCCGGACTGCCCGCTCATCTTGCGGAGCAAGATCTACTTTGCTTCGCTTGCTCGACGCTGATGAACCTATCCGCAGGTTTCTTTGCGAACGTTCAAGTCCAAGGGGCTTGTGTCATGCAGCCCAGGAGTGCCGAGCGACAGCGAGCGCTCTCCTGGGAACCGCATCACCCCCGATCCCCGTTCGATCACGAACTCCGTCGGGGTTCCGTCCAGGCGGTCAATCCTGTGGCCGCACGTCGTCTTCACCACGCCTGTGACGGGACCTCGGTGGGGTCCGCCATCAGAATCCGCCTACGTGCACCTTTTCCCAGGAGAGGCCGCTGCGCGTCCACTCCTGGGCTGCATGACGGGACCCCGTCGG
>CAZXPU010000172.1:0-8864 GCA_964642905.1 uncultured Prosthecobacter sp. | reverse complement strand
TGCCTCCCTTGCGCTTTTCGCCACCTTCCATCGGCTTGGCGAACTCGCTCGGCACGCCTTCAAACTTCGTCACGGTGTGCTTCGTCCAGTCCTGCTCGTCCACCTTGACCATCTCGCCGCTCGGGAACCAGCGCGGCTCCGTCCATGACGGGCCGTCCTCAAAACCGTGGTGCTCGATCTTGCCGAGCGCGGAGGTGTGATAGCCATTTTGACGAAAATGCTGCGGCAGGGTCACGCAGTTCGGCTGGGCGTCGCGGAAGTGCGTCTCGAGGTCCCACACCTTCGTCGTGTCCGGCCGTAGGCCGGTGAGGATCGCCGTACGCGAGGGGCTGCACACCGCCTGGGCGCAGTAGGCTTTGTCAAAAACAAGGCCGCGAGCCGCGAGTCGGTCGATGTTCGGCGTCTTGGCATGCTTGACGCCATAGCAGCCAATGTCCGGCCGCAGGTCATCGACGGCGATGAAAAGCACGTTGAGAGGCTGTGCCGACCAGGCGCAGAGCAGGGGGCAGAGGACGGAGAGAAGGATGAGGAGACGCATGAAGATGTGCATGAGAACTGCGGAAACGGACAAAGTTTGCCGGAAAAAGTGAGGGTGAGGCCGGAGGGCTCAGAATGGGGTGCAGTCCCCTGGACTGCTCTGATGAGTCCGCCACACTCTCACCGAAACTCAGTGCCGCAGCGCTGCTCACGGAACGGAGATGTCGTCACTACAGCAGTTTCAGGCCATGCGGCCAAAACTCGGGGGGCATGTGTCAGTCGCTCTGCTTGCCCCATTCGAGCATCCGTCCGGAGGGATTGATCACCAAGGTGCCGCTGTAGCGTGGAGTTTCATCTGCTCCATTTCCCAACCGGTAGCCAAGTGATGGCGATCGCTGCAAGCAGGGCAATCCATGAAGTGCTGCGATGGTTGTTTAAGGGAGTCATTTGGCTGCATCATTCAATCATGCCTTCAAATGGTCGGCTTCGGTCATTGCAGATCTTCACTTCGCAAGCCTTCTCGCCTCGTCCATCAACGGATGATCGAAGGCGGAGGCGTAGGCGTCGAGGGCCGAGGCTTTGATGCGGAGTTGGCGGCAGGTTTTGCGCCAGCCGATGACGGAGGCGAGGACTTCGCGCAGGATAGTTTTGGCTGCGGGGGCTTTGAGGCCGAATCGTGAAGCTGCTACCAGGGCGGTGTCGATGCTCGGTTCAGGATCGTCCTCGGTGATCGGCGTTTTGGGTGTTTGAGTGCGGTCAATCTCGGGCACGGGATTGAGGTCGTAGGCGGGCGAGAGGGACCAGCGTCCTGATCGAAGCATGAGGAAGCCGTGATTGCGAAGGTGGTCGTCGTAGTTGCTGGCGAGGAGTGAGAAGATGAGCCGACGCCACAACTCCCGCAGATCGCCTATGGTGTTGTCACCCAGCTGGCGTATGCCGTCGGCAAGCAGGGTGTAGGCGCCGGACTGTCCTGGTGCGAGACCAAGGAGGCTGTGAGCGGAGATGAAGGGGATGCGTCGATTGCCGAGACGATCAAATCGAGTGATGACGGAAACACTGTGGCCTTTCACATTCACCAGCTGGTGCTCGGCCACCTGAATGCCCGCCTTCCTCGCCAGTGTGAGGGCGAGGATTTCACCCGCAGCGATGTCGCGCACGTCGTCAGGCTTGGGAAACTTGGCGATGGCGAGCTGACCGTTCGACAGGGCCACTGCGGACTTGGGGCGTGCACCACCGAGCGGCGAACCCTGGCCCAGCAGAAAGCGAAGATCCTGCGCTGACTCGGTCTCGCCGTGGACGGCATTGGCTGAGTTCAAGAGGGCGGAGAGTTGAACGAGAGGTGGAATCTTTCCGTTCCCGCAAGCAAGGAACGGCCCGTCGGCATTTGTGCGAAAGCGCAGCGCGCCAATGCGGGAGGCGTCATCGAGCGCCAGTACATAGTCGAGGTCTTGATAGGGTTTGCGCTCGAGCACTTGTTTGCGCACGGCGCGCTCGATCAACAAACGGCCCCAGCGATCCGGGCCGCAATCCTGCATCGCGCCAAAGAGCGTGGCGCTGTGTTGGACTCCAGCTCGCAGGGGGAGTGAGGTGGGGTCGATGGCAAAGGCTCCAGGCCGCCGCAGCCAGTCGGTTGTGTATTCAAACGACACCGTGGCGCTGCGATCCGCCGTGTGAAGACGTCCGATGGCGTGCGTCTCACCTTCCCAGTCGATGTGAACTTCGAGGCTCATAAGCGTGGGCGACGGATGCGCTTGGGCAGGCGGTTTTCATCCAGGCTGAGCGCGAGGGTGTCAGTGGCGGGGGCGGCGAGATTGGCGAGGCGATCATGCAGCTGAAGCACAAACGCAGCGGTTGCAAGCGTGCCTAGAGCCACGGTGGGATCTCCGCGCTCCATGCGCCAAAGCGTGTCACGGCTTACGAACAGTCGCTCCGCCATCTCCGTGGTGGAAATGCCTCGCTTCCGACGCGCCAGCGCGAGTTCGCGGCCCAACTTGCGGAGGGCTTGGGTGGCGGGGAGCGGCAAAGAATGCGATTTTGACATCGTGATTTAGTGTCAGATAAAACCGACAAAAAGTCAAACAACGTCTGATATAGCAGACTTTGAATGTTTCCAAGTCACCGTCCCCACAGTTTCGCGAACTTCTCGGGGACGTGGAAGTCCGCCTTGCCGGTGGGTGAGAAGGCGGTGCGTTCGGTCTGGGCATTGCGGACGCGGCTGCGGCCGAGGTTGAAGTGCCAGGGGAAGAGTTCCTTGGGGCGTTCGCCGTCGATGCCTTTGGTAGGATCGAGCGTGAAGGCCTCGGCACCGACGATAGGGAGGCGCATCTCGATGCTCCAGCGGTCCGCGGCGCGATGCACGGCCACCTTGGCGCCGCTGCTCCAGGCGAGGCCGCGACCGCCGGTGCCGTGGTCGAGATCATAGACGGCTCCGGCGGGATTGATGGAAATCTCGTAGTGGCTGCGCGAGGGTGTCTCGATGAGCAGCGTGACGTGATCGCCTTCGAGCAGTTTAGGATCGTCGTTCTGCGTGGTGGTGCTTTGCAGACCCTTCATGTCCGGCTCGAGGCAGACGATGCCGACATGCAGCGTGCTGCCGTCGCGTTGGATCTGAAAGCTGGTTCCGGCCTTGGGCTGCGGGTCCTCAGGGCGCAGTTTGACGAGCACGGCCCGTCGCACGTCACCCCACCAGGCCTTGTCCACGTTGCCATCGAGCGGCTTGCTGCCGAGCGGTTTGGCGCCGGTGTTCACGGTTTCGAGCACACGATAGTCGAGGTCGGTGTCATGCTTGCGGCTGAGCAGCATGCGCATGGCTTCCAGCGGCTTCATGGTGTCCGCGATCTGCTGGATGCGACGACCGGGCAGGCTGGCGGGCTCGACGGCGGCACTGGCCTTGGCGAGCAGATCAAACGACTCGCCGATCTTGGCCGCGTCCGTGTTCATGTGCATCCAGTTCGCCTCGGCGTGGATGATGAAGGCCCGCATGGCCTCCGCCGCGGGACCGAAGTAACGGGTGCAGTAATCGGCTAGCATCGCGTTCACGTCCTGGTTGGCATCCCAGTAGAGTCGTGCTGTGAGGTAGAGATTGAAGTGCTCGATGGCGAGGTCGTGGTAGCCAAAAGACGACTCCTTGCCCGCCGGATGCGCGTAGATCTCCACCTGCTCCCCCAGGCTTACGCCCTTCAGTTCGCGCAGGTCGCGGCTGATCTGCTGTGTGTAATAAACCGGTCGTCCGGCCTGCTCCGGTCGTGCGTTCGTGCTGAAGTCCCAGGTGATGTATTTGCCGGAGGACAGCTTTTTGAGCCAGTCGGCGCGCCATTGCCTGCGCTCGTTCCATTTCGACTCCTCCCAAAACTCCTGCCGGTGCCGCACGTCGATGAGCGCGAGATTGGGGCTCAGTCGGTCGATCTTCAGCGGCGGCTGTGTGTAGGCGCCGTAGGCCAGGGCGCTGACGAGCCGGTCCGGATGGCTGCGATTCACCTCCAGCGCCACTCGGTTCAGGTAGCCGAACACATGATCCGACATTTCACCGCTCCATCCACGGTCCGGCGTGAGCTGGGCCTTCCACGCCGGATCATCGCCGACAAGGCCGCTGTAGCCGTCCACGAGGTCAATGTTGTGCATGGGCTCGTGGAAGTGATCAAACATGGCGCGGACATGCTTCACCTGCTTCTCAAACAGCAGTGGCGAGAGCAGATCGGGCACGCCGTCCTCCTTGTGGGTGGTGTCATGCCTGCCGTTGATCTTGAGATACATCTCCGGGTGCGCCTGCTGCATCTCCTTGCGCTTGATGACGAACTTCATGCCGTGGCAGAGCTGCGGAAAGCCTGCGATCTCCGCGCCATAGTTCAAACCGAGCCGAAGATTCCACAGCGCACGGTCTCCGATGCCTGTGTGCTGGGTATAATAGACGAAGCGCCGCAGGCCAAAGTCCGGCACCACCGTGCGATCCACCTTTGGCAGCGCGATCGTCGCCAGCTTCGGCACCACCTCGCCGATCTCGCCCGGCGCGAACCAGCGGCAGCCGAGGCCGCGCAGGAACTCGTTCACCGCATTGAAGGTGCCTGCGTCATCCTGCTCCCAAACATCGAGGTCGGCATGGTAAAGCTGATAAAGCTCGCTCGCCGTGTTCCAGAACGTGTCGCCGGTGATCTTGTCCCATGCCGCATTCACCCGCGCCGCCTCGTTCTGGTCACGTTTTCGACCCCAGGGCTCGACAGGTGCAAAGTCCTTGTCAGCTCCCAGCAGCGCCAGCCAGTCGTCTCCCGAGGCCAGGCGAAACGCTCCATGCTTCAGTTCCTTTGTCGAAAGCCCCAGCTGATCGGTGAAGCGGCTCATGCCGACAAAGATCGCGGTTTTGCCTTCCGTTCGTTCGCTCGCGATGGGCAGCGTTGCGCCCGTCATTTTCAAAAGCGTTCTTTGCAGTTCCTTGGCCGCGAGCCGGGTCATTCGCGCCGGTTTTTCGGCGATGATGATTTCGGCGTGAGCGCTGCCATTTTCGACGAGCAGCGGATCTGCCGCCTGCAGCGGATGCAAGGCGGCAATCAACAGGATGGTGCGAATGAGTGAATGCATGGGATCAGATCAGGGATGGGGGGACGGCTCGACCAAGGACACCTTCACCGCGTCCAGGTAATGGGGCTGTTTTGCCTGCGATTTAGGCAGGTTTTTGACGCCAAAGAACACGACCAGACAGCGGGCCTTGCTGGGAACCTGCATGCGCAAGCCGATGGATTGCCAGTCGGCGTTGCCGGGCGGGTTCTCGAAGCTTGTCGCGGCTGACGCGATGGCCTCGTCTCTTTCAACAAACCAATGCCGGGCAAACCAATCCGGCCCCAGCCGCTCGGGTGCCTCGTTGACGGCATAAGCCCGGACCGTGTAGTGAGGCGAGCTGTCAGGATCGGCGCTGGTGAAGGAAGCGCTGACTTCGATTTCACGCAGTCCGGCACCTGAGGCCGGAAGGGCGATGATCTGATACAGACGCGGAAACAGAACCGGCGCTCCATGGGCGGTGGTCTCCAGCCTCAGCATGTGATGACCGTCTTTGGGCGTCACGCCTTTCTCCGCCTGCACCACCTTCGCCATATCACCGGTCCATAGTGACGGCCCCGGAGGAAAACCCTTTGCCAAAGGCATCTGAGCATCCTCGAAACTGGGCTCTAGAACAGGCAGAGGAATCTTTCTTCCAAGTCCGTGCTGAACCGCCAAGCCAAAGACCATCGAAGCACTGAAAAGGCCGATGACGAGACCTGCTGCCGCCGCCGTGAGCGGACGCCAGGACAACCAGGATGCAGGGGTTCGCTTACATGCGTCGAGGAGAGCACTCGTCACTGCGGAGGCGACCGCCAGCTGCTGGAGATTGCGGCGTTTGAAGGCGCGTCGCAAATCCGCATGCAGCTCGCTCCGCCCGGCCAGATAAGTCATCGCCTCCGGGTCGGTTGCCAGTCGTTGAAGCAGAAGCGCTTGTTCGGACTCCGGCAAGGCGCCGTCCAGGTAGAGGTCCACAAGTTGGTGTTCAGAATCAGTCATGGGGTGGTCCTCGTGAGTTCGTGGTGGATGCAGTCGGAGAGAAGGTTGCGCACACGGAACAGCATCACGCGCACGGCCCCGGCAGACGACTCGATGGACTCTGCCAGGCGCTCCATCGGCGCGTCTTCCTCATAGCGCAGCGCCAGCAGGTGCCGTGACTTTTCCGGCAGCTTTTCAAGGCACCGCTCCAGCGCCTCCTGGCGTGCTGTGCGGCTTGGTTGACGCTGCACGAGCACCTCCGCGAGCTGATCCATGAGAGTGTCGGAAAACACCAGGCGCTCACGGCCTTGCCTCCGGAAATGATCTGCGATCCGAGACTTCGCGAGCCACAGCGCCCACGCCACGAAAGGCCGTGCGCCGTCATACTCGTCCAGGCGCCGAGCCACGGTGAGCGCCACCTGCTGCACCACATCCTCCGCATCATGCGGATCGTTCACCGCCGCGAAAACAAACGCCTGCACCGAGGGCTCTGCCTCAAGCCAAAGCCGGGTCAGCCGCTCGCGCGCCCTTGTTTCATGATCATGGTTCACATCCGTATGCCGCACGAGGAAGCGAAATGTTAACAGCAAAAGTGAAAAACTCGAGCTCGCCCGCTGCCTTTGGGAAGATGATGGGGGCGGCCTCCAAAAAGTATTGGATGAGTTCTGAGTCCTCAATCACAGTCACTTCACAACTTTCTCATTCTCATTGCCGGGCTTCGATCACCCTTGGCTGAAAGCACTGCTGGATCACGGCAGATGCAGCGACAACGAGAAGGGGGCAATCGGGAGGGGGAATCAACGGCCTGGCTTCATCGGGCGGCTGGCTACTGCCATGCCGCCTTGCGTTTGCCGGAGAAACGTGGTTCCTGGATTCACTCCAGCGGTGCGCCGGTCACATCCAGGTCGGGCCGGGTGTTCCAGCGGGGCGTCCAGCCCGGCTTCTCCACCTTCGTGCGAAAGATCACGGTGTTGTCGAGGGCGAGGTCGTCGGTCCAGATGAACCTGGCGCCTTCAAAGTCGTTGTCGAACCAGGGCTGCTTGGGGTCGACCTCCTCCACGCTGTATTCCCGGGCGTTTTTCCAGGCGTGATCATCGAAGTCGACAGCCCACCAGCTGGCGGGCAGCGGCTCATGTCTGACTTGAGGGTTCAGGGTGTCGCCATTGACCGGGCCGTGAAAGAAGCTTCGGGCCTTCCAGCTTGCGTTGGTGACCGTGCCGTCCGCGAATTTAAGGCAGAAGCCGGCGTCGCCGATGCTGGCGCCGTATTCCATGCCGGTTTTGGGGTCGGCGTTGTCCTTGGCAAGCACGGCGATGATCATGGGATACTCGGGCAGGAAGTCGACACTGACGACGTTGTGTGGCGTGAACTGAATGCTGTCCACGGCGACGAGGCGGCCGTTCACATACAGCATGAACCAGTTGTCGGCGTAAACGTTGAGCTTCATCGTGTCGGCGATGCTCGGTTTGACGAGGCCGGGAGGGCCGCCTTTGCCTTTTCCTTTACCGCCGCTTTTTGGGGGCTCTGCGGCGGCAGGTGGTGGCGGTGCGGGTATCCGGGCCATTCCTGGCCCGTCATTGTTTTCACGGGGTGGGAATGCCCCGGCTGCTTGGCCGCCGCTGACGTGAACGACACGCAGCGAGGAGGAGGCAAGCACCTTGCCCTTCATGGCGGTGAGCAGTTCCTCGCGACCGGGGGTGCCCTCGATCTTCAACGGGCCGGAGAGCGCATAGAGGTTGATGACATAGGTCTTGGCGCCCGGCCCCTTGGACATTGGAGGTTCGTAGCCGGTCCGGCCTTTGAAACCTGTTCCAAGCCTGCCGATGCTGGTCGCATTTTTAGGCAGGCTGGTGGTTCCTGCGGGGATGTCGTAGAGCGTCCAGTACCACTTCATCTCACCGTCCGGCGTGGCGTGGTCCATGATCAACGCGTAGCCCTGGGTGCCTGCGGGTGCGCCTTTCCAGTCGAGCGGCAGCGTTGCGGCCTCGCCATCCCCCGTGTATTCGACCGGCATCTCCTTCAGGTCCTCGACGACCGGGCTGGTGAGCAGGAAGCTGCCGTCGCTGCTGCGCGGCTGATCAGGGCGTTCCACAAAGGCTTCAGCCCTCCGGCCTCCTCCTGAAGGGCCCTTGCCTCCAGGCCTGCCTTTCGCGTCATCGCGTTCGTTCGTCGGGCGTTCCTGCGGGCGATCCGTCTGCATCGGCGCCGAGGGGGCGGCCTGCCACTCGGAGGCTTCGAGCTGGCCGCTGCGGTTCCTGTCCAGTTCGGCAAAGGTGGTTCGGGCCTGCTGCATCGCCTCGGCAAGCGTGCGACCTTGCTTCGCTGCATTGCCCCTGGCGTTTTCAGCAAACTCCTGCGCGGTGACCACGCCGTCACCGTTCACATCCAGGACGCCCTGTAATGGGGCCATTCCAGGCCCCTCAGTGCCCTTCTCGCGGGGCTGGGATGCCCCGGGTGCCTCTGCGCGTCCACCCTTGCCCCTGCCTTTTCCCTTGCCCTTCATGCCCTCGGGTCCGCCGCCGGGGGGGCGCCCGCCGCCTCCCTGCCGACGTTCGGTGTAGACTTCATCCACCGACCCCTCGCGGCCGTTGTCAAAGTGGAAGGGGTAGGTGCCGTCGGACTTGATCGAGTAGCTGACGCTGCGTTTGTCGCCATTCACCTCGTAGCTGAGCTTGTAGCTGTCCCGGTCCGTGTTTTCAAAAGCGGTGATCCGCGCTCCGCGCAGGGCCTGCAAGGCCTCACGAACGCCCTGGGCGCGCGGCTGCGGGTCCACCTGGCCCTCGGCCTCGACGACCTCGCCATGAAACGCGGCGAAGACATACGGATACTTGTTCGAGGCGTGGTAATGGTAGCCGATCTTCGCATCGTCATGACCGTGGCAT
>CAZXPU010000171.1:0-8924 GCA_964642905.1 uncultured Prosthecobacter sp. | reverse complement strand
CGCGCTTCATCCTGGTTCCGCACAACGCTTCGTTCTTCAAAAAGATCAGCTTCGCCCTGGCTGTGCTGGAGGGCATCGTCACCGAACTCCAGTGCGCGCATGATGCCGTTCCGCCTCGGAAGGGCGGGGGAAAGAAGAGGTCCCGGCGCTGAAGCAAGACCATGGTCCCCATCTCCATCCAAGGCCTTTGCAAAAGATTTGGTTCGCTGCCGGTGCTCCGGGACGTGAGTCTCGACATCGCCAGGGGCGAGCTGTTCTTCCTGCTCGGACCGAGCGGCTGCGGCAAGACCACGCTGCTGCGACACCTCGCGGGCTTTCACCAGCCGGACGCGGGAACCATCCATTTTGGCGACGACGACGTCACGCGCCTGCCCGCCCACAGGCGTGGCACCGGCATGATGTTTCAAAGCTACGCCCTCTGGCCCCATCTGACCGTGACCCAGAACATCGCCTTCGGTCTTGAGGAGCAGGGCAGGCCGAGAACGGACATTGAGCGCCGTGCGGCCGAGGTCCTGGAGCTTGTGCATCTGGGCGGGCTGGGCGGCCGCCGCATCTCGCAGCTTTCCGGCGGCCAGCAGCAGCGGGTCGCCCTGGCCCGGGCGCTGGTCGTCAGGCCGCGCTGCCTCCTGCTGGATGAACCGCTTTCCAACCTGGACGCGAAGCTGCGCCAGGAGATGCGCTCCGAGATCCGGCGCATCTGCAAGGAGTTCGGCCTCACGGCGGTCTATGTCACCCATGATCGTGACGAGGCCCTGAGCATGGCCGACCGGCTGGCGGTCATGGATTCGGGCAGGCTGGTCCAGACGGGAACGCCCGAGCAGGTTTACAGGAATCCGGCGAACAAGATGGTGGCCGGGTTCATCGGCGAGACCAACCTGATTCCCGGCACCGTGGACGGGCCTGCCGCCGACGGAGGCCTCTTCGTCGTGAAGACGGCCTTCGGACGCCTTCACGCCCGGTCATCCGCGCTGGACTGGACTCCCGGGGCGGGTGCCGGTGTCATGCTTTCTGTTAGGCCGGAGGCCTGCGGCCTGGACGCCGCGCCCGGCTCATTGAACCTGTTCCCCGGCCATGTCGTGGACATGACCTACCTGGGGTCGACGGTGCAGTATGCGCTGGAGATGGAAGGCGGGCAGCGCTTGATCATCTGTGAGACGAATCCACGCCGGCTTCGCCAGCCCTCCTCCGAGCGGGTCTGCGTGTCGGCCGAGCCGTCGGACGTGGTGATCCTGCCTGATTGAGCAGGGCTGGCAGGCTGCTCATGAAGCATTCCACCCTCCGGCATGGCTTGTGCACTCGGTTGGAAAGACGGCGCTGGAGTCGTGCGAATGCCTTTGCGATACTTTTTCCGAGAGCCATGAACCTTTCCTCCGAAATCCGGTCCGAACACGCCCGCCACCTCACCCGTCGCTGGTTTTTTCAGGAATGCGGCGTCGGTATGGCCTCGCTGGCCGCGATGGATCTCATGCGCTCCCAGGGGTTCGCCGCTCCGGCCGCCGCCGGTCCGCTAGCTGACAAACGGCCGCACTACCCGGCCAGGGCCAAGAGGGTGATCTACCTTTTCATGGGCGGCGCCCCCAGCCATCTGGAGCTGTTCGACAACAAGCCAGAACTGGCCAAGTGGGACGGCAAGCTGCCTCCGGCGGACCTGCTGAAAGGCTACCGCGCCGCCTTCATCAATCCGAACAGCCGCCTGCTGGGCCCCAAGTTCAAATTCGCCCGCCATGGTCGCAGCGGTGCCGAGATCAGCGAACTGCTGCCGCACCTTTCGAAGATCGCGGACGACCTCACCCTCGTGCGCTCGATGAAGACGGACGCCTTCAACCATGCGCCGGCGCAGATCCTGATGAGCACCGGTTCCCAGATCTTCGGCCGGCCGAGCTTTGGCGCCTGGACACTCTACGGCCTGGGCACGGAGAACCAGGATCTTCCCGGCTATGTCGTCATGCAGAGCGGCCAGAAGGGGCCGAGCGGCGGCCTGTCGAACTTCGGCTGCGGCTTCCTGCCGACGGTCTACCAGGGCGTGCCCTTTCGCAGCAGCGGCGAGCCTGTGCTTTATCTAAGCAACCCGAAGGGGGTCACCGACAGGACGCAACGGCAGACCCTGGATGCGCTGAAGCAGCTCAATGAGGAGCGCCTCGGCACCGTCGGCGACCCGGAGATCGCGGCGCGGATCAACAGCTTCGAGCTGGCCTACCGGATGCAGCAAACGGCGCCGGAGGTCATGGACATCTCCCAGGAACCGAAGCACATCCTGGACATGTATGGCGCCAGGCCTGGCGAGTCGTCCTTTGCCAACAACTGCCTGCTCGCCCGCCGCCTGGTGGAGCGCGGAGTGCGTTTTGTGCAGCTGTTTCACGAGGCCTGGGATCATCACGGCGGTCTCGTCAACGGTTTGAAGCAGCAGTGCGGCCTGACCGACCAGCCCTGCGCCGCCCTGGTGCGTGACCTGAAGCAGCGCGGCCTTTTGGAGGACACGCTGGTCATCTGGGGCGGCGAATTTGGCCGCACGCCCATGGTGCAGGGGGGCAGCGACGGGCGCGATCATCACCCCAACGCCTTCACCATGTGGTTTGCCGGCGGTGGCATGAAACCCGGCATCACGCTCGGTCAAAGCGACGAGTTCGGCTTCAACGTCACCCAGGATGCGGTGCACGTGCATGACCTGCACGCCACGCTGCTGCATCTGCTCGGCTTTGAGCACACCAGGCTTGCGGTGCGCTTCCAGGGCCTCGACATGCGCCTAACCAATGTTCATGGCGAGCTGGTTCCCAAGATGCTGGCCTGAGCGCAGCCCGTCCTACTTCATCGCCGCGTAAACCCGGTGCACGTCGGCATGGCCGTCGAGGCTCTGCAAAAAGGCGGTCACCTCCTCGCGCTGGGCCTCGGTCAGCTCCGGGCAGTCCTTGGGGTGATAGTGCAGTTCGGAGGTCGTGACCGTCCATCCCGCCGCCTTCAGCGCCTTGGTGACGGCGTCCAGGCTGGTGGTGGCGCAGAAAAAGCGTGCGCCGATGTGCCCGGCCGCCTCCTCTTCATCCAGTTCCAGGGGCTCCACATTGTCCGCCTCGGCCTCCAGCGCGGCGACTTCGATGTCGAGAGACTTGTCGCTGTGCTGGGCCTCGATCAGCCCGCAGTGTTCGAACATCCAGGCCACGGAGCCCGGTGTTCCCATGCTGCCGGCCTTGAACAGGACCTTGATCTCGGAGGAGGTGCGGTTGTTGTTGTCCGTCAGGCACTCCACCATCACCGGCACACGGTGCGGTGCAAAACCTTCAAAAATGACCGTCTGATAGTTCACGGGCTCGCCGCCGACACCGCTGCCCTTGGCGATGGCTCGCTCGATGGAGTCGCGGGTGACGCTCTGTTTCCTGGCGGCGGTGATGGCGGCGTAAAGCCGGGCGTTCAGGTCCGGGTCAGCCCCACCTAGCCGGGCGGCCACCTGAATTTCCCGTGTCAGCTTGCCGACAATCTTGCCTTTCTGATCAGCGGCCAGTTCCCGCCATTTTTGTTTCCATTGAGCGCCCATGAGTGTGATAAAAAGTGAATGGCCATGAGAGGGCAGTGATCCTGTTTTGGCAAGATGGGAGACGGGCTTTCGCCATTCTGTTTCAGATTATCAGTAATAACAGGGTTCAAAAGAACAGTTTTAGGTGACCGTTGGCGCTTCCTTGTTATCAAAAATCCATGGGTGACTGAAATCTATGATTGATGCAATGGCGCTGGTTATGTAATTAAGCTCTCCGAAATGTTTAGGTTTTGGAAAAATAAATGCTGTAAAATCAATAATTGCATCAACCTCCCAACCTCAAGCCATGTCTCCCGCCTGCGCTCCGTTCGCCACGCCTCTCGCGTTGCCGCCCGGGATGTCCATGGGCATGAAGCAGGCCTGGGTGCGGTTGTGTGAGATTTTCCAGGTCGGTACCTGGCCCTGGTTTGATGCGACTGATGCCATGGATGATCTCATGCCCTGGGGGCGGGGGTCCCTGGCGCAGAGACAGCAACCCCAGGGAGGAGGAAAGAAGCCCGACATGCCTGAAGAATCTTCATCCCATTCCCGAGACCTGCCGTTTTACCACCTGCCGGTGCTGATGCAGGAGGTGCTTGAGGCCCTGCAACCCGCTCCCGGGAAGCTTATTTTTGACGGCACTCTGGGAGGCGGCGGCCATACCGAGGCGCTGCTCCAGCGCGGAGCGGACATCGTGGCCATGGACCAGGATGATGAAGCTCTTTCCTATGCGCGTGCACGCCTGGCCTCCTACGGAAGCCGGTTTTGCGCGCTGAAAGGCAACTTCCGCAACTTTGCCTCCGTGCTCTCCGAGGCGGGCGTGGGAGGGCTCGACGGCATGCTCATCGACATCGGTGTCAGCAGTCGTCATCTTGACGCCGCCGAACGTGGCTTTTCCTTCGCCAAGGACGGCCCCCTGGACATGCGCATGGACATGGGATCGCCGCTGACCGCCGCGGACATCGTGAACACCTGGGCGCAGGAGGACATTGAGCGCATCCTGCGAGAAAACGCCGAGGAGCAGAACGCCCGGCGGATTGCCCGGGCGATCTGTCAGGACCGCCTCAGGAAGCCCTTCACGCACACGCTCCAGCTTGCTGAAATGATCGCCCGCGTCTGCCCGAAGCATGGCAAGAAGCACCCCGCCACGCAGACCTTCCAGGCGCTCCGCTGCGAGGTGAACGCCGAGCTGCCCGCCCTGCGCGAATTTCTCGCCCAGGCGCCGAAGTGGCTCAAGCCTGGGGCGCGGCTCGTGGTCATCACCTTCCACAGCATCGAGGACCGCATCGTCAAGCATGCCTTCCAGAACTACGCAGCCCCCTTCATTGACCGCCCCGAATGGCCCGCTCCAAAACCGAATCCCAGTCACTGCCTGAAGCTGATCACGAAGAAGCCCATGGAGGCTTCGGAGGCGGAGCTTCAGCTCAACCCCCGCGCCCGAAGCGCACGTCTGCGCGCCGCCGAGCGCCTGCCGGCATGAAGCGTAACCAATATCGCAACAAGATCGGTCTGCCGGTTCTCGCCGCAGTCCTGGTCATCTGCGTCGCCGTGCTGCTGGCGGCCCTGAGCGTGGTGGTGAACAAGAACCGCATCGCCGCCCTCGCCGAGCAGCAGCGCCAGGTGGAGCAGGAGACGAGGCTGCTCGACATCGAGATCACCAGCCTCGAGCGCAAGATCGACCAGATGCTCGACGGCGCCCGGGTGCAGCCGCTGCTTCAAGCCAAGGGAACCTGGCTGCAGAAGATCAATCCGCAGACCCGGTCGATCATCCGCCTGAAGCCCGTCCCCGCCGCCAAAACCGTCGCCCAGGCCCAGTCCAGCACGCCATGATGCCTCCGCCTCCCAATCATCGCCAGATCCGCCTTGACCGCCCCCTCGTCAGCCGCATGGCCGTGGCGACCTGCGCGCTCACGCTCGGCTTCTCGGCCGTCTGCTGGCGGCTTTACGACCTGCATCTGAAGCGCGGCCCCGCCCTCGCCGAGGAGGCCTCCAGGAAGTTCCGCGAGACCCGCCCCCTGCCCGCCCAGCGCGGCTCCATCAAGGATCATAGCGGCCGCTACCTGGCCTATGATGAGGAGATCTTCGACCTCAGCACGAACCGGGTGCATCTGCACGAGCTGCTCACCGCACGCCTCGCCATCGCCGACATGCGGGAGGCGAAGTATTCGTTCCCCTCAACCGTCGGCCTGACCAAGGATCAGATCGTCGCCACCTACCAGGAGCACATCGCGGACAAGATCGCCCCGAAGCTCGGCCTCGGCAGGGATCAGGCGCTGGCCAGGATCCGTTCGAAGGAGCAGATCGAGGTGCTGGCTGAAAAAATGACGGAGGACCAGGCCAAGGAATGGAAGGCGCTGCTTGCCGCGCATCACATCCGCGGCGTCTACGTCAACTCCACCATACGCCGCCATTATCCGACGGAGAACCGTCTGGCGTTGATCGTCGGCGGCGTTGAGGACGGCAAGGGCGGGGTGCGTGGCGTTGAAAAAACCCAGGAGCAGGTGCTGCGGGGCATGCCCGGCAGTGTCGAGGTCGAGCATGACAAGTCCGGCCGCGAGCTGCCCCTTTATCGGGGCGAGATCAAGAACCCGGTGCACGGCCGGGACATCCACCTGACCATCGACATGGCCGTCCAGGACGCCGTGGATCACATCGTCGAACAGGCCAGCCTTCAGTGGCGGCCTAACAAAATCATGGCCGTCGTCACCGACGTCAGGGACGGCTCCATCCTGGCCATGAGCTTCCGGCCGGATCATGACCGCGAGGCCCCCGCTTCCACCAACTGGAAGAACCTCGCCATCTACGAGCCCTACGAGCCGGGCTCCACCTTCAAGGTCGTGGCCTTCACCGGCGCCCTCGACACGGGCCGCATCACCCCCCGCTCCACGTTTGACTGCGAGCTGGGTGACTACACCGACCCTGTCTTCCGCGTGCCGCTGCACGACCTCAAGCGGCAGGGCGTGGTGCCCGTGACGGACATTTTCAAGCACTCGAGCAACATCGGAACCTTCAAGGTTTTCAAGAAGCTCGGCCAGGAGAAGTTCATCGAGTATGTGAAGGCCTTCGGCTTCGGCCGCCCCACCGGCATCGAGCTCAACGGCGAAAGCCGCGGCTATGTGAATGACAACCAGAAGACCTGGTCCAACGCCACCTACTCCCGCTTCCCCATCGGTTATGAGGTCAACTGCACGCCCATCCAGATGGCCATGGCCTATGGCGCGATCGCCAACGGCGGCATTCTGATGAAGCCCCGGCTGATCGACCGTGTCGTCAGCGACGCCGGGCGCAAGGTGGAGGTCATGCCCCCGCAGGTGGCCGGTCATGTCTGCAAGGGACAGACCGCGCAGACCATGCGTGAGCTGCTTCAGCTGGTCGTCGAGGAGGGCACCGGCAGCCGCGCCAGGTTTGAAGGTCTCGAGGCTGCCGGAAAGACCGGCACCACCCGCCGTTACGACCCTGAACACAACCCGATTTATGACAAGAAGGGCAAGCTGCTCAGGAAGGGCGGCTACCCAGAAGGGCAGTGGATCACCTCCTTCGCCGGCTTCGCGCCCGCGAAGGATCCGAAGATCGTCTGCGTGGTTGTGCTTGATTATCCCAAATGCGAGGACAAGACCGCCATTGGCGGCGGAAAAGTGGCGGCTCCAATCTTCGGGGAGATCGCCTCAGAGGTCCTCAAGCAGCTTTCCGTTCGCCCCAGCCGTCCGCTCGCCCTCGAAGGAGGCGATCAGGAATAACACCACCTTAATGACACTACGCGAACTCATCGCCCATCTTGAAAAGCCCGTGACCAGCGGAAGCCTGGACACAAGGATCAACGCGCTCACCTACGACTCCCGCAAGGTTGCTCCGGGAACCGCCTTCGTCGCCCTGCGCGGCACGACATCGGACGGTCACGACTACATCGGCAAGGCGGTCGCCGCCGGAGCCTCGGCCGTCATCGCCGAACAGGCTCCTCCTGACGACTGCCCGGTGCCCTGGGTGCATGTGAAGCATTCACGCATCGCGCTCGCCCAGGCGGCTGCGGCGCTTCATGAATTTCCGGCGAGGAAGCTCGCCCTGCTTGGCGTCACCGGCACCAACGGCAAGACCACCACGGCCTTCCTGCTTCATCACCTCATGAACGCCGGCCAGAAGCGCTGCGGCCTTCTTGGCACGGTCGTCTATGACGTCGGCGGCAAGGAGGTTCCGGCCACGCACACGACTCCGGAATCCCTGGAGATCCAGGACCTCCTGGCCCAGATGCGTGACAACGGCTGCAAGGCCTGCGCGCTGGAGGTCAGCTCCCATGCCCTGGACCAGGACCGCGTCTTCGGCCTGACCTTCACCGCCGGGGTCTTCACGAACCTGACGCAGGATCACCTCGATTATCATCATACCATGGAGGAGTACTTCGTGGCCAAGGTGCGCCTGTTTGAAATGATCGCCTCCCAGCCCAAGGGCGGCATCGTGGTCAATCTTGACGACGCCTGGGGCCGCAAGCTCATCCAGCGTTATGAGGCCACCGGCCGCGTCCTGAAGTTCGGCTTCGGCGTCGGTGCTGACTACCGTGCGGTCAATCCGCGCTATGACATGACCGGCTCGACCTTTGAGCTGGAGGTGAAGGGCCGCTCCTTCCTCGTCCGCCTGCCGCTCATCGGGGACTTCAACATCTACAACGCCCTCGGTGCCATCGCGGCGGCGCATTCAGCCGGCCTTAACCTGCGTGAAACCATCAACAGCCTCAAGTCCGCTCCCCAGGTTCCGGGCCGCCTTGAAAGGGTCACCGGCGACAACAGCCGTTTCCAGGTTTTCGTCGACTATGCCCACACGCCGGACGCCATCAGCAACGTGCTCAAGGCGGCCAGGGCGCTCAAGCCGCGTCGCATCATCACGGTCTTTGGCTGCGGCGGCGACCGCGACCGTGCCAAACGTCCCAAGATGGCCCAGGCCGCCGAGGCGGGCAGCGACATCTGCATCGTCACCAGCGACAATCCGCGCAGTGAGAAGCCCGAATCCATCATCGCCGACGCGGTGAAGGGATTCGCCCGCCCGAAAAATCATGCCGCCATCGTGGACCGTCGTGAAGCCATCCGAGCGGCGCTCGAAAACGCTCGCGAGGGCGACATCGTGGTCATCGCGGGCAAGGGCCATGAGGATTATCAGGAAGTCAACGGCGTGAAGCACTCCTTTGAGGATCGCCGCGTCGTGCGGCAGCTGCTGAACAAGATCGTCAGCGACCGCGACATCGAACGCAAGGAGCGCGAGGCCCTGCGTGAAGCCGAACGCCAGGCCCGCGAAGGAGGCATGTCCGCACCACCCCCCGGCCGCCCTCGTTTTCAAGACCGTCCGGATCGTCCAGGTCCCGGTCGCCCCTCGGATGGACGCCGTCCGCCACCGCGCCGATGAAGCCCCTCGACCTCCAGACCCTTGCCAGCCT
>CAZXPU010000170.1:0-9181 GCA_964642905.1 uncultured Prosthecobacter sp. | reverse complement strand
GGGGAACGTCGCGTGAAGCGGAGGCGCGGCCATCGGGGCGGCCATCGGGGCGGTGATGGGGGCCGGCGGGCGCGGCGAGCGTCGTTTCACCGTCATCGAAGTCAGGCCTGGCGTTGTGGAGAGGCCGTCCTGAAAGGCTTCAATGACCACGCTGTGGGCGCAGTGCGGGCATGTCATCAGGGCTCCCGGCTGCTGGGGCAGCGAAAGGAACAACCGTCCGCAGGCGGGACAACGCAGACTGAGAACACCGGTATGGGTCATCGCGGGCATTCATGCCATCAAACCCGCCTGAGTGCGAGTGGATTGACAGAGGAAGCGTGAGTTGCGTCTCAGTCAAAGACCACGGTCTTGTTCCGGTAAACCAGCACCTGGTCGCGGGCATGCCACCAGAGGGCCTTGGCCAGCACGGTTTTTTCCAGGTCACGCCCGAGGCGGACCAGGTCCTGCACGCTGTCCTCGTGGCTCACGCGCATGACATCCTGGTGAATGATCGGGCCTTCATCCAGGTCGGCGGTGACATAGTGGCTGGTGGCGCCGATGATCTTCACGCCCCGGGCATGGGCCTGATGGTAGGGCTTGGCGCCGACAAAGGCGGGCAGGAAGCTGTGATGAATGTTGAGGATCTGGTTCGGGAAGGCGGCGATCATCGCCGGGCTGATGATCTGCATGTAGCGGGCGAGCACGACGGTGTCGATGCGCTCCTTTTTCAGCAGTTCAATCTGGGCGGCCTCCTGCTCCAGCTTGTTGTCCTTGGTGATCGGGTAGTGGTGGAAGGGGATGCCGAAGCGCTCCGCCGCCGGGCGCAGGGTCTCGTGGTTTGCGACGATCAACGGGATGTCCACCGGCAGGTCGCCGGCCTCATGACGGGCGAGCAGGTCGTAGAGGCAGTGGTTTTCCTTGGTGACGAAGAGGGCGATGCGCTTGCGCTGGCTGGCGAAGTGCAGCCGCATCTGCATCTCATGCCGGCGTGCCAGCGGCTGCAGCCGGTCAAAGATCTCGGACTTCTCCAGCGTGAAGTTTTCCAGGCTCCATTCCAGGCGCATGAAAAAGGCGTCCGCATCCGGGTCAATGTGCTGCTGCAGGTCGATGATGTTGCCCTGGTGCGAGAAGATGAACCCGGTCACATCGTGGACGAGTCCCGGACGGTCCGGGCAGTGGATGAGAAGCGTGGCGGTGTCAGGCATGGGGCGCGGAG
The DNA here is from genome assembly GCA_964642905.1 of uncultured Prosthecobacter sp. Lineage (GTDB taxonomy): Bacteria > Verrucomicrobiota > Verrucomicrobiia > Verrucomicrobiales > Verrucomicrobiaceae > Prosthecobacter. Next base: position 7,986 of record CAZXPU010000170.1, on the reverse strand, counting down.
TGGAACGCCGACTATGCGGCGGGACGGCGCGCAGGCAAGGGGAGCGCGATGGGACGGCAGGATTTGATCCGCCAGGTCAGGCCACGAGTTCCTTCACCACGCCGCACTCGTTGACGCCGGTCAGGCGGAAGTCGAGCCCGGCATAGCGGTAGGTGAAGCGTTCGTGATCGAAGCCGAGCAGGTGCAGCAGCGTGGCGTGCAGGTCATGCACATGGACCTTGTCCTCGATGGCGGCAAAGCCGAACTCATCGGTGGCGCCGTGCGTGTGGCCGCCCTTGGAGCCGCCGCCTGCAAGCCAGTAGGTGAAGCCGTAGTGGTTGTGGTCACGTCCGCGCTGCTTGCCGGCGTTGGCGCCGGGCGTCGGCAGTTCGACCGCCGGTGTGCGGCCGAATTCACCGCCCCAGATCATGAGGGTGTCGTCAAAGAGGCCGCGCTGCTTCATGTCACCCATGAAGGCGGCGATGGCCTGGTCGACATCCTTGGCCAGACGTGCGTGGTCGAGGATCTCATCGTGGCTGTCCCAGGGCTGTCCGGCGCCGGTCCAGAGCTGGATGAAGCGCACGCCACGCTCCAGGAGGCGGCGGGCGATGAGCGTCTGACGGCCGAAGTCGTTTTCTCCGTAGGCCTTGCGCACCACCTCCGGCTCCCGGCTGATGTCGAAGGCGTCGGTGGCCTCCATCTGCATGCGGTAGGCCAGCTCAAAGCTCTGGATGCGGGCGTCGAGCTGCTGGTCGTTCTGCCGCTGCTTGAGATGGTTTTCGTTCAGCGCGTGGAGCAGGTCGAGCTGGCGGCGCTGCTGCTTGAGATCGAGCGAACCGTTCTTGATGAACTCGACCAGCTTGTCCACCTCGGTGTCCTCGGTGTTGATGTAGGTGCCCTGGTAGATGCTGGGAAGGAAGGCGGACTGCCAGTTCTTTGTGCGGCGTGTCGGCATGCCCTTGGGGCACATGGAGATGTAGCCGGGCAGGTTCTCGTTTTCAGAACCCAGGCCGTAGGTGATCCAGGAGCCCATGCTCGGACGATGCAGGCGGCCGTCGCCGCAGTTCATGAGGCCGAGCGAGGGCTCATGGTTGGGCACGTCGGCGTACATGGATCGGATGACGCAGAGGTCGTCGGCAAAGGCCGCGGTCTTGGCAAAGAGGTCGCTCACCTCCAGGCCGCACTGGCCGTACTTCTTGAAGGCGAAGGGAGACTTCAGCCCCGCGCCGGTCGGTCGCTCGGTCTTCAGCAGGCTGGGCAGCGGTTTGCCGTCATACTTGGTCAGCTCCGGCTTGGGATCGAAGGTGTCCACCTGCGAGGGGCCGCCGTTCATGAAGAAGTGGATCACCCGCTTGGCCTTCGGCTCGTGGTGCGGCCGGCGCACGCCAAAGGGGTTGGTCCCGTCCACTCCCGCGGCCTGGGCCGCGCCCGGGCCCATCAGATCGCCCAGGGCCATGGCGCCCATGCCCATGCCGAGGCGGCTGAGCATCTGGCGACGTGTGAGGAAGTGATGTTCGAGATTGAGGGGATGATGGGACATGGGGGGTGAGAAAAGTACGTCCCGATGCGACAGAAGATTGCAGTCTGCCAGCGCTTCTTTGTGGCAGGGCATGCCTGGGTTCATGGCGGATAACATGGAAATTTATGGCATCCGGAAATGATCCAGGGCGTATGATTAGGCCAATGCCTGCCACCGCAGACTCCCGTCCAGAGCCTACGAGACCTTTGAATGACCCCTCCGCCCATGATGCGGAGACCCTCTGCTTTTTGGCGCAGGTGCTGAATCTGCCATCGGATCCAGGCAGGGTGAAGCACGCCGTTGAGCTGGCCCGAAAAGCCGGGCTCGAGCCCCTGGAGGCTCTCATCCGGGCCTCGGAAGTCATCGGCATGCGCATCCAACCGCTGCGCATGCCGCTCGCCGACGCGGTCTGGCGGGTGCCTGAGGATCAGCCGATGGTGATCTGGCAGCCGGATCCCGGTCGCTGGATCGTCCTGCGCAGGCACAGCTTCTTCCGGGTGCGCATTTCATGTCCGGAGACGCCGCTTGAATCCGAAACCATCTCCAGGCAGGCCCTGATGCACCGCCTGGGGCTGACGCATCTCTCCGAAATCGTCGATCTTGGCGTGGTGACTCCTGAGCGTCCCGCCGAGGGGTTGCGAGGCTGTGAGCAGGCGGAGGATGCGGAGCTTCTGCCCGCCTATCACGTGAAGGCGGAGTCCCATGCGCATGGGCATCAGGATCACATGCCGCCCCTGCGCCGCCTCATCGGGCTGATGCGGCCCGAGATGAAGGACATCGGCACGATCATCATCTTCAGCATCATCACCGGGGTTCTCTACCTGGCGCTGCCGCTGGCGGTGAACTCACTCGTCTCCAACCTGGCCTTTGGAAGCCAGAGCGGCCCCTTCCAGCAGGCTCTGCTGGTCATCGCCGTCGCCTTGTTCGCCTTCCTTCTGCTGTCCTCGGTGATGCGCGGTCTGCAGTATTACATCGCCGAGGTGATCCAGCGCCGCATCTTCGTGAGGGTGGCCGCCGACATGGCGTATCGCCTGCCTCGCGTGAAGGCCGACTCGCTCGACGGCGTTCATGCTCCGGAGATGGTGAACCGTTTCCTGGACGTGGTGACGGTGCAGAAAAGCACGGCTCTGCTGCTGCTGGACGGCATCAATCTGATCCTGGGCGGCTTCATTGGCCTGGTGGTGCTGGGCTTTTATCATCCTTCGCTGCTGGCCTTCTCGCTGCTGCTCCTGCTGCTGATCGCCTTCATCGTCTTCGGGCTCGGGCGCGGTGCGGTGCGCACGAGCATTCAGGAAAGCATCTGCAAATACGATGTGGTGAACTGGCTGGAGGAGCTGGCCCGTTATCCGCGGCTGTTCAAGGGGCCGGGCGGCTATGCCCTGGCGATGCAGCGCGCCGACCAGCTGACGCGCGGTTTTCTCACCGCCCGCGGAGCCCATTTCCGGGTGCTGCTGCGGCAGATCTGCGGCCTGCTTTTTCTGGAGGTGCTCGCAAGCTCGGCCCTTCTCGTGGTCGGTGGCTGGCTGGTGCTGAACATGCAGCTGACCCTCGGACAGCTCGTCGCCGCCGAACTCATCGTCAGCGCCATCGTCGCCTCGTTGTCGAAGCTCGCGAAGAAGTTTGAGGCCTGGTATGACGCCCTCGCCGCCGTGGACAAGATCGGCCATCTGATCGATCTGGAAATTGAAAACGAGGACGGCGACATCCCCCGTCTGGAGGGTGGCGGGGCCGCCTTGACCGTGCGTGACGTGGCCTACGCCTACCCGGATGGCCGCGAGGTCTTCAGCCGTGTGGGCTTTGACATTCCCGCCGGCGGGCGTGCCGCGCTGACCGGCTCCCAGGGCAGCGGCTGCTCGACCCTGCTCGATCTTCTGCTCGGCCTGCGCTATCCCACCCGCGGTCATGTCAGCATCGCCGGTTTTGACCTGCGATCCTGGTACCTGGAGGAGCTGCGCGGCAGCGTGATGCTCGTCCGCAGCCAGGACATTGTGAACGGCACGATTGCGGAAAACATCCGGCTCGGCCGTCCGGGCATCGGCCTGGATGATGTGCAGCGGGCCTTGCAGGCCGTGGGTCTTCTCGAGGATGTGATGGCCCAGCCGCTGGGCATGCATACGCCGCTTGTCACCGGAGGGCTGCCCCTCTCCTCACGCCAGCGCACGCGGCTCCTGCTCGCCAGGGCGCTGGTGCTGAAGCCCCGCCTGCTGCTTCTCGACGATGTCTTCGACGGCATGGACCGCGACAGCATGAACGAGCTCACGGCGGTGATCCTGGATCCGGCGCTGCCCTGGACGGTCATCATCGCCACCCGCGATCCCCTCGTCGCCGCCAGATGCGGCCAGCAGATCGACCTCGACGACCCCGCCTTCCATTGAGCCATGAGCCAGACTCGTTCCTCAACCTTCGAACTTCTCGGCCATCTCCCGGCCATCACCCGGGCGGGCTCCTCGCGCCTGCCGAGGCTGATGGCGCGGTTTCTTGCCGTGCTTTTTGTTGGCTTCGTGCTCGCCATCTGGTTCCTGCCCTGGCAGCAGTTCGTCAGCGGCACCGGCAAGGTCATCGCCTTCGACCCCCTCGAACGCCGGATCAATGTCGAGGCGCCCGTCTCCGGCAATGTCCGCAAGCTGCACGTCGTCGAAGGCCAGCGCGTGAAGAAGGGGGAGATCATCGTCGAGATCCAGGACAACGACCCCAACCTGCTCGCCAACCTGCGCAGCCAGCATGATTCGCTGATTGTCCGCCACGCCGCCGCCGCGCAGCGTGTGGACGACCTGGAACTCCAGATCCGCCAGCAGGAGCAGGCCAAGGGACAGGCGCTCGACGCCGCGCAGCAGCGTGTCTCCGCCGAAAAAATCACGGCGGAGACCGCGCAGCTGAACTTCAACCGCGTCAGCGAGCTGAGAAAGTCAGGCCTGGTCTCGGAGCGTGACTTCGAGGTCGCACGCCAACTCCAGGAAAGCTCCGACGCCAACCTGAAGGCCGCCGATGCGAACCTGAAGCGCACTGAAAACGACTTTGGTGCCACCATCGCCGGCATCCGCGCACAGAAAGGCACCGCCCAGGCCGAGGTCGCCACGGCGGAGCGCGACATCAAGACGCTGGAGATTCAGATCAGCCAGAACCAGCGCCAGGTCGTCGAGTCACCACGTGACGGCATCGTGCTCAGCGTCCAGGCCACGGACGGAACCTTTCTCAGGCCCGGCTCACCGATCTGCGTGATCATTCCGGAAACCGAAAGCCGCTTTGTGGAGATGTGGCTCGACGGCAATGACATGCCGCTGATCACGCCCCGTCAGGCCGCCCCGGACGGACGCGTGGTGCCCGGCTCCGAGGTCAGGCTGCAGTTTGAAGGCTGGCCCGCCATCCAGTTTGTTGGGTGGCCAAGCGTCGCCGTCGGCACGTTTGGAGGCGAGGTGGTCTTCATCGACCCGGCCGATGACGGCAAGGGGCGCTTCCGGGTCGTGGTGGCGCCCAAGCCCGATGTGATCATGCGTGACGGCGAGGAGCGGCGCGAGGACTGGCCGAGCAACCGCTACCTTCGTCAGGGCGTCAGGGCCAACGGCTGGATCCTGCTCGGCGTGGTGCCGCTCTGGAAGGAGATCTGGCGCCAGATCAACGGCTTCCCGCCCGTGGTCTCGGAAAAGGAACCGGAGGCTAGGAAGTGAGCATGAAAAGGCTTTTTCTTCTCTGCCTCTGCGGCTTCACCGCCCTCACCGCGGCCCGTGCCGAGGCGCTCAATCTCGACAAGGTGCTCGAATCCGTCACCTCGAAGTATCCGCCCTACCTCATCGCCCTGATCGAGCGTGACATCGCCGCCGGAAGGCTGCGTCAGGCGCAGGGGGCCTTCGACCTCGGCTTCAGGGCCTCGGGCAGCTTCCAGCCTAACGGCTATTATGACAACAGCGTCGGCGACTTCACGTTTGACCAGCCGCTGACGTTCTGGGGCGGCAACGTCTTCGCGGGCTATCGCATCAGCTCGGGCAGCCTGGCGGATTATGACAAGAACCGCACGCAGCTCGACGGTGAGATGCGCGCCGGCATCCGGCTGAACCTGCTGCGTGACAGCGTCATCGACTCGCGCCGAGCCACCCTCTGGAAGGCGCGGCTTGACCAGGAGGCGGCCGATCCGTTCATCCAGCGCCAGCACCTCGACATCGTCCGCGCGGCCTCGCGCTCCTACTTCAACTGGGTTGCCATGGGCCTGCGCCTGGGCGTCACCGAGCAGCTGGAAAGGCTTGCCGAGGATCGTGACGATGCGATTGCCGAACTGGTCAAAAAGGGCCAGCTCGCGCCGATTGTCGAGGTGGACAACGAGCGTCTGGTGGTCAGCCGCAGCCTGGCCGTGGTTCAGGCCCGCAGGCGCTTCGAGGCGGCAAGCATCGAGCTTTCGCTTTTTTACCGGGATGAAAAGGACGAGCCGGTGGTGATCGCCCGGCATCATCTGCCGCAGGCCTTTCCGCGCCCGTTGACGCCGGACGAAAAGAAGGTTGGGCCGGACCTCCAGGACGCCTTCGTGCTGCGGCCGGAGCTGCGCCGCATCCGCCTGGTCGCCGCGAAGTTCGGCATCGACCAGCGCCTGGCGAAAAACAACCTGCTGCCCAACCTGGACCTGACGGCAACCGTGGCTGAAAACCTGGGCGAGGGGCCTTACAAGGATCGTGAACGCACGGAGAGCGCGATTGGCATCGAGCTGCGGGTGCCGCTGCAAAGGAACGAGGCCAAGGGCCGGCTGGAGGTGATCGAGGCCGAGCTGCAGCGGCTGGACGCCGACGCACGTTTCGCGCGTGAACGCATCGTGGCCGAGGTGCGCGACGCCTGGAGCGCCATCCGTGCGGCCCATGAGCAGATTGGCATGACGAGCCGGAACGTCGGTCTTGCGGTTCAGCTGGAGGAGGCTGAACGCAAGCGCTTCGACCAGGGCGCCACCGACCTGCTGGCCCTGCAGATCCGTGAGCAGGCCACGTTTGAGGCACGGCTGCTGGAGGTGGACGCCAGGGCGGAGTACTTCCGGGCGCAGGCGGACTACGAGGCGGCCTCGGCGATGAAGCTGAGGGGCTGGGTCAGCCGCGCCGCCGCTCCAGCAGGTTCATCATCAGGTAGGAAAGAATGACCGCCAGCTCCTCGCCCTCGCTGACCTCGCCAATCTTGTCGAGCTGGAAGCGGCCTTCGAAAATGGCGGGTTTTTTGGTTAGGCGCATCACCGGCGTGCCATCGGTGCGCAGGGTGAGATACTTGGGATGAAAAAGGAAGGAGGTCAGCAGGCCGACGATGGGCAGCTCGCCCAGGAAGCCGTCGAACAGCTTGGCCAGCGGATTCTCCTCACGGATGGAAAAAAGCGGTTCGCGGGAGCCCGGGGCGAACACGTCGTAATGCGCGCTCCAGAGCGATCGCATGCCGCGGCGTCCGACGGCGCCGAGCTCGCGGCCGGACGGATCCCGGAAGGTGTAGCGGGCGCTCCAGTCGATGATGCGGTCGGCCTCGATGGTGCAGAGCAGCTGCTGGCGTGAGCTGTTCGTATGGACCTCCACCTTCTCCCGCAGCCGGAAGAGCTTCTGCTTCACATAAAGCACCTCATGACCGTCGGCGTCGGTCACGTAGATCTGGGGCGAGAAGGCGAGCAGCTTGAAGCGAAAGGACAGGGGATGATTCATGGCGGAGGAGGATGCCTGACAATCAAGCAGAGAATTCCCGGCCAGGGCACACAAAAGTTTGGTCACCTGCCGTTATGCTGGTGTCTGCTCATTCCTCCACCCCGTCATGGCCGCCGCTGAATTCGACTGGAAGCAATGCTTCGACCAGGTCGCCCCCAACCTGGTCCTGTATGCACGCCAGCTCACCCCCAGCCCGGCGGACGCGGAGGATGTGGTGCAGATGGCCTTTGTGCGTTGGTGGCGGCGTTTTCCGGACGGGGACAAGGACCACATCCCCCTGCTTTACGCCGCCGTCCGCACCATCGCCCTGGACCTGCGCCGCAGCGACACCCGTCGTGCCCGGCGTGAGGCCGCCAGCGAAATCGCCCTGCCGGGTGAGGACGCCCCGGTTTTTGACGTGTCCCCTGAGAAAAAAGAGACCGCCGCCATCGTCACGGAGGCGCTTTCCAAGCTCCCGGAAGAGCAGCGTGAGGTGGTGACCCTCAGGCTCTGGGGCGGACTGACCTTTCAGGAGATCGCCACCGCCCTCGGCATTTCGATCAACACCATCGCCGGACGCTACCGCTACGCCTTGAACAACCTTCAGAAACACCTGGCCCCTCTCAAGGACGATCTCCTTGGCGACCCCGCGCCGCCCGCCAACCTGCTGAACTTCGAACCCGCCCCCCAGGCCCTGCCATGAACGACCACGACCTCGAAAACCTGCTTTCCTCCCTGGCTCCCGCACGCCCCAGCGCCGCCCTGGAGCAGCGCGTGAACCGCGAACTCGAGCAAGACCTGCGCTGGGCCCTGCGGCCTGAACGACGCTCACCTCGCTGGCTGTCGCCCATGCTTTGG
>CAZXPU010000169.1:0-9322 GCA_964642905.1 uncultured Prosthecobacter sp. | reverse complement strand
ACTGCGGCATCTGCTGATATTGGGGAGCCTGCTGATATTGAGGCGTCTGCTGATATTGAGGCGTCTGCTGATATTGAGGCGTCTGCTGGTAGCGCGGCTGGCCTGAGTATCCCTGAGGCGGCTGATCAAGCCTGCCCTGAGGCGGGTAGTAGGGCTGCGCCGTCGGGGCGTCGCCATAAAAAACACGGCGAAACATGTCGCCGAACTTTTTTCCGAAGGTGGGCAAAAACTTCAACGGGCTGACATACTGCGACTGCTGCTGAGGTGGCGTTGCGTAGTAGCCTCCTTGCGGCTGGCCGTAGCCTTGTGGATACTGCGGGTAGCTGGGAGCAGGTTGTGCATAGGGCTGAGGTGCCGGAGCCTGCTGCGGATAGCCATAAGGCTGCCCATGACCGTGGGGGGCAATGGCTGCGATGCCAAGCATCAAGGCCACACGGCATGGGGTGGAAATGCTGTTCATATGTTTAAGAGTTCTTAACTTTTGCTGCGGTTCAAGTCATTTCTTCCCGCCAACCTCCTTCAGACAGGGGGCGGGAGGAATGTATTCGAACCGGGTTGGAATCGATTGCGGCACAAGTTTCGAAGTATTTGATTTTTTTGGTTGAGAAGTCGGCACTCTGGTCAAATATCACGGCCCGTTCAAATCCCTGCGCTTGTGGCGGAATTGGTAGACGCGCTAGATTCAGGTTCTAGTGAGTAACATCGTGGAGGTTCGAGTCCTCTCAAGCGCACCATCCCTGACACGGGGATGTTTTTGCCCATGCAGGACGCAGGATTTGTCAAACAAGCCTTTGCAGGCATCGCGCGGAGATATGTGCTGGCCAATCATGTGCTGAGCCTTGGAATTGACGTGCTCTGGCGGCGCAAGACGGCCGGCCTCGTCGCGGAGCTTGAACCCGCCCGGATCCTGGACCTTGCCACGGGCAGTGGAGATCTCGCGGAGACAATTCAGGTGGCGTGTCCGCAGGGCTGGGTGGTGGGAGCGGATTTTTCCGTGCCGATGATGCGCGAGGCGCAACGTCGTCGCCTGCACAAGCTGGTGGCGGCGGATGGGATGAAACTGCCCTTTCGTGAAGCAGGGTTTGATGTGGTGACGGTCGCTTTCGGTCTGCGCAACATGGCCTCCTGGCCTGGAGGATTGAAGGAGATGCACCGTGTGCTGAGGCCGGGTGGTTCCTTGTTTGTGCTGGATTTTTCCCTGCCAAAGCTGCCCGTCATCAGGCAGGCCTACCTGTTTTATTTAAAGCATGTGATGCCAAGGGTGGCTGGCTGGATCACGGGAGAGAGGGCTGCGTATGAGTATCTGTGCAGCTCGATTGAAAAATTTCCTTCGGGCAGGGAGATGGAGGCGCTGATGCTTTCCTGCGGTTTCAGCAGTGTCACCTCCTACAGGCTTTCGTTTGGCATCGCCTCGTTATACAAGGCCAGCAAATGAGCGGAACAGGGGTTTGGGTGGGGCCACCAGTGGTGGCAGAGGGGAGATTTGAACTCCCGACCAAAGGCTTATGAGTCCTCTGCTCTACCCCTGAGCTACTCTGCCGACTTGACTGATTGGCTCCTGAGGTAGGGTTCGAACCTACGACCTAGTGGTTAACAGCCACCCGCTCTACCGCTGAGCTACTCAGGAACATCTGTCCCGTTTTGAAACGGGCCGCGATGGTAGATGCTGGAAACCTGTTCGCAAGCATTTTGTTCACTCTTATGAAGCTCAGGGAGAATGCCTCTAGGCGGGGAAAAATCGCTCAGTCCGGCTCGTTCATGTCGGGCGTGTGCAGTTCCACGGCGTGAACTTTTTCCGTTTCCTGGGGAGTGGTCAGCACTTTGAAGACGCACCAGGCAAAGAGGACACAGACGGTGCCGACGGAGAGGAGCATGACAAGCAGGCCGGAGAGGGTCATGGGAGGGGGGCGGGTTGGTCGGGAAAATCAATCGTGTTTCGGCAGACCTTGTTCGGCGCGCCGGAAGGCCCTGCTGCGGGCGGTGATCAGTCCGAAAAAAATCATGAACGCCGCCACCAGACCGATGCTGAGCCGGGCGGCAAGATTGGGTTTGTCACCGAGGAGGTCGATGACGTAGCTGGACACGGAACCTGCGCTGCCCGAGGACAGGTCGTAGCCCAGGATTTCCTTCAGGATCCAGAGGGCGAAGATGCCCAGCAGGAATCCCGGACAAAGCCAGCGGATGACAGGTCTGAAGATGGGCGGGACCGGAAAAGCCGCACCATGGTTCATCTCCCTGAAACCACGGTCAATGCCCCAGACCCATCCAAAGACGATGACCTGGAAGGTTGCCAGCAGGAAGATGAGAAAGGTGCCCACCCAGAAGTCGAGCGTGTCGAGAGCTTTCAGGTCCGAGGTGAAATACACGACGAAGCCGGTGCCCAAGGTGGTGAGCAGGCCGAGGATGGCCACGGAGGCCTTTCTGCCGACGTTGAGGGATTCTTCCAGGAAGGCGATGCCAGGCTGAAGCATCGAGATGGAGCTGGTCACTGCCGCCAGGAAGAGCATGAAAAAGAAAGCGCCGCCAAAGAAAGCACCTGCGGGCATCTTGGAGAAAACGAGGGGCAGCACCTTGAAGCCCAGTCCCACGCCGGCTTGTCCGGCAATGCCCGCGACGCCAAGGAAGGCGACTGCGGCCGGCACGGTGATCAGGCCGCCGAGCGCCACTTCGCAAAATTCGTTTGCGCTGCTGGCGGTCAGGCCGCTCAGGACCACATCATCCTTCGGCTTCATGTAGCTGGCATAGACGATGATCACCCCGAAGCCGACGGAGAGGCTGAAGAAGATCTGGCCGGCGGCGGCGAGCCAGAGGCTGGGGTTGCGGAGCTGCGACCAGGGCGAGAGCCGGACCAGCTTCAGGCCCCCGGAGCTGGCAGCCACCTCCTGTTCAGCCTCGGCGACCGCCTTCGCCCCAACCACCTCCCTGGGGGAGTCTCCAGGAAGCGGCGAGGCTTTGACCACCTGGACCTTGCCCGGATTCCACATGTAACCGAGGCCGTTGAAGACATGGTCATGCGGGCGGGACGGGTCCGGGGCGCCCAGGGTCATCACCCGGACGAGAATGACCAGGGCGAGGACGATGAGCAGCGGCATGCCGATGTTGCACATCTTTTCGATCCCTGCCGACAGCCCCCGATAGATGAGGTAGAAGTTGAAGACAAAGACCCCGAGCAGCCAGGGCAGCGCCTTGTGCCGGCTGAACTCCAGGGCGGAGGCATCGGCCCCGGCGCCGACAAAGGAGGCAAAGTAGCCCACGGCTTGTCCGGAGTCCTGGAGGTTTAGCCTGCCGCTCCAGAAGTTGAAGGCATAACCGATGCACCAGGACTCAATGACCACATAGTACATGTAGATCACCACGGGCACGATGACGCCGATGATGCCCGCGAACTTCGCCCAGCGGCTGCGCACGATGACGGCGAAGGCCCCTGGCGCGGAGTTGTAGCCAAGGCTGCCTGCATGCCTGCCCATGGCCCATTCCGCCCAGCCGATGGGCAGGCCGATGATCAGAAAGCTGATGGCATAGGCCAGCATGAAGGCCCCGCCGCCATACTGGGCGGCAAGCCCTGGAAATCGCAAAAAGTTTCCCAGGCCGACAGCGCTGCCTGCCACGGCCATGATGACTCCAAGACGTGATCCCCAGGCTTCTTGTGTTCTCGACATGAGGGCAGGCTAAAAAGAACAAACCATGCCGACAAGGCACAAAATGCCGCCTTGTCGGATGAAGATGAACCACGATGCTGGTCCGATGGTCTTAAAACTCCCCGAATCATGAATTCCTGGCTCCGGTGTGTCATCACCCTCTGCATCGTCCTTTGTCTCCTGTCCCTGGGGACGCTTGGATGGCTGGCCTTTGTGACCACCGAAGCCGGGCCAGAGGCGGGTGTTTCCGAATTTTTGGATTCTTCACCGGTTTCGCCGCCGAACGAGTCTTCCAACACGCGCGGCAAAGAGGCCGACGCCCTTGTGGAAGGTCCGGAGGTTCAGGCAGGTCATGAAGACCTGATGGCGAAGCTGGCGGCTTTGAATGCCTCCAAGGCCGTTGTTCCCGGCGAACTGTTGCTGACCTTTCGCTCTCCCGAGGCGTTGGCTGCCTTTCGTCTGCGGGCCAGGGAGGCGGGCCTTCAGGTTCTTTACAGCGACTCCCGTCTGAATGCGGCCCGGGTCCGGTATCAGGATGCCGCGCGCCTGGCGGATGAGCTGGTCAAGCATGGGGCGGACTATAAAAACATTGGCCCCAACGCCTTGATCTGGGTGCCTGGCACCCCGGAGCCACCGCCCAAGGACACGACGAACGCGGGTGGCCTGGCTGCCTTTGAAAGCAGCGGGCTTGAGATGCTTGGGGTTGGTGTCGTGGACAGGGCGAGGTGGGGGCAGGGGGTCAAGGTGGCGGTGCTGGACACCGGGGTGACGGATCATCCGTCGCTGCAGAACGTCAAGGTGACCCACGTCGATCTGGTGAAGGACGGCCAGCCTTACAACGGGCATGGGACGGCCATGGCCTCGTTGATCGCCGGACAAAACGGCCAGGAGGGCGGAGTGGCGCCGGCCAGCGAAATCCTGGACATCCGGGTGGCTGACGCGGAGGGCCTGGGAAACGTGGGATTCGTCGCCCAGGGAATCCTGCAGGCGGTTGATGCCGGGGCGCGTGTGATCAACATCAGTCTGGGCACCCCGACGGACACGTCCTTGCTGCGGAGCGCGGTTGAATACGCGAAATCTCGCGGGGTGATCGTGGTGGCGGCTGCGGGCAATGAGCAGCTGGCGCAGCTCGCCTATCCAGCGGGTTATGCCGGTGTGATCAGCGTGGCCGCCGTGGATGCGCAGGGAAGGCAGGCTTATTTTTCCAATTCGGGCGAAGGCCTGTTCATCGCGGCGCCCGGCGTGGGCATAGTTTCAGCGTACAGCGAGGGCAAGACCGTGATCGGCAGCGGTACCTCGCAGGCGGCCGCTTTGACGAGCGGTGCGGTTTCGGCACTGCTGAGCCGCCACTATCAGGCGGCCCGGGTGCCGCAGGTGCTGACGCAGAACGCTTATCGGACCGGGGCTCCAGCCAGCCAGGTGGGCGCGGGCATTCTTAGACTGCCCTGATGCGGAGAGATCGGCTTTTGGTTCAGGATCCTGTGAGCGACCTGGCATGGGTCATTCGGGGGCTTGAACGGTGATGGTGATGGTGTTGGTGTTCACCCCGCTTGGCGTGATGGGATTGATGACCTGGACTTTGTAAACATAGGTGCCTGGAACATCGCCGACATTGGTTGTCACGGTGCTCGCCGACCCGGAGTTGATTTCCACATTGTCGCGTCTGAGGAGGTAGGTCTTCGGCGCCCCGCCATCCGAATCCACGGAGAAGGTAAGGTTCGTGTTGGGGACGACGGTGGTGGATGCAGGTGTCTGAAGGGTCAGGGATGCTGTTGTGACAGGCTCGATCACACGCAGCTGCAAAGGGTTGCTGTCCAGGCCGTCTGCATCCAGGTCACCGTAGACATGGCAGACGTAGGAGCCGGAATCAGCAAGCGTGAGGTTGCTGAGAGTGAGGGTGGGGGAGTCGCCTCCGGTGATTGGCTGTCCGTCCTTGCTCCAGGAGTAGTAGCGAACGCCTCCGCCTGAAGCTTCAACGGAGAAGTTGACGGTTTCTGTTCCCACGGGAACGTACTCATCCACAGGATCTTTGGTGGCCAGCACGTTGTAGATCAAGTCACGTACTTCAAGGTTCACATTGTTGCTGGAGACCGGCGCGCCGTTGGCCTGATTGCGGACCTCGCAGTGGTAGGTTCCGGTGTCTGAGAAGGACAGGCTGGCGATGTTGTAGGAGCTTGCGGTCGCTCCCGAGATGGCTTCCGTTCCTTTGTACCATTGGTACTCCTTGTCGCCTGTGCCGTCGGCAGTCGCCTGGAAGGTGACGCTGGCCTCGGGCCGAAGCGCGGTGTTGGACGGAGAACGGTCGGCCGTCACGGTGGTCACCGGTTCAATGATGCTGAGGGTGTTGGTCGTGCTTTCGACCGGCGAGCTGATGTTCTTGGAATTCCATGCCTTGACCTTGTAGGCTCCCGCTCTGGAGGTCTGGGCCACAAAGGTGTAGGTCTTGCTGGTGGCGCCTTCGATAGGATTGCTTCCAAGGTACCACTGGTAGAAGATGTCTTCGGAGCCTGTTGCCGTGGCGGTGTAGGTGACGGACGCTCCTTCTGGAACTCCTGGCTCGGAGGGGTTGCGGGCGATGGTCACCGAGGTCACGGGAGTCCTCAGTCTCAGGGTTGCCGTGTTGCTTGCCGTCTGGAGCACGCCGGAGCTGGCGACACAGACGTAGGATCCGACATGGGCAGCGCCGACGCCTTCGATCGTGTAGGTCTGGCTCGTGGCCGCCGTGATCGGTTCGCCGTTGCGGTACCACTGATAAACAATGCCGGGAAGGCCTGTTGCCGTCGCGGTGAAGCTGACCGTGACGCTCTGAGTGATGGTGGATTCGTCGACATCCTTGGAAACCGGCTGCGTGGTGAAGGTGATCGTGGGGGCTTTCAAGGATGCCCGGCCGGAAAGAATGGCGGATTTCGAAACGGAAGGCGTGGTGCCGGGAAGCAGGAAAAAGCCTGCTCCAGACGGGGCTCGGTAGGGGCTGCCATACTCCGGATCAGAAATGCTGTCGTTGATGCAGAGGCCTTCGAAGCTCACTTTGCGGGAGTCTGAAAGCTTGAAGGAGCCTCGGAACACCCCCGTGGATGGAGTGACACTGAAGCTGACATCGGCGGGATTGGGGTCCGCGATGCTGCCCACATGGGAGGAGGTGATGCGGAAGGCGGGGACGTCAGGGTTTGGGGTGGCGGAGGCAAGCCCTCCTTCACTGAAATCGAGGATGGCATTGCCAGCCACATTGGGCAGGCCCATGACAATGCGGTTGGTGCCAGGGGGGACGTACAAGGCGCCCGTGGCGGCGAGGGTTGTGGCGGCGAAGCCGGGCTGGTAGGCACGTTCCGAGGCGGGTTGGAGAGCCTTGATCCAGCGGGCCTGGCCTTCAACCCGGTTGAAGGACTGTCCAGTCAGGTTTTGTCGGCTCGTGCTGTTCAGGACCAGCTTGAAGGCTGGCATCAAGGAGGCGGTGTCCTTGTTCAGCCTCAGGAAGAAGTCGGTCTGAAGCTCCAGGCGTGTGACGGTCTTGGCTTCGTTGTCGGCGGCCAGGGTCTGGCTGGCAAAGGAGCTGGAGGTGAGGGTCGTGCCGTCTGCAAGCTTGCCTGTCAGCAGGGTGGTGCCCGAACCCTGCAAAGTCAGGCTGGCATAGCCGGCGCCCTGTGGAGTGTCCTGCTGTCCCACGCGCGAAGCCTCCGGCTCCAGAGTGATGTTGAAGAGCTGTCCAATGCCGCTCAGGGGGCGCCGTGTGCGGTCCCAGATCAGGCGGTGGCCGCTGTAGGCAGCCGTGTCAGAGCTGTCATAAACGCTGCCACTGAAGCTGTTGGTGCCTTCGATGATCTGGACGATCAGGTTGAGGCTGGGTTGTCCTTTGCGAGGAAGCTGGAGCAGACCTGCATAGGCAATGAGAGAGTTGCCGCTGGAATCTGTGACCGTGTCAAAAATCACCAGGGTGCCCTTGAGGTTGTACGAATCCTTCCCCATCTGCAGGCTGCCGCTGAACGAGCCATTGTCAGTCACGGTGACCTGGATGCGCCCGCCCTTGTTGCCATTCAGGGTGGCAGACGGGGCCACATTGGCTGCAAAGGTGCCGCAGAGGCCGGCCCCCAGCGGATAGATGCGCAGGACTCCCGTGACCGGATCGCTGGTGCCTGACTTGTTGGTCGCCGTGGCGCGGATGGTGAAGCTGCCGGCCTTGGTCGGGCGGCCGTAGATGAGGCCGGTGACCTTGTCATAGGTCAGGCCAGGTGGCAGGCCGTTGATCGTGTGGCTGCTGGCGTTGTTGTTGGCGGTGCGATCGTAGGGAAGGTAAAATTGATAGCCGTTGCCGACGATGCCGTCACGCAGTGCATAAACGCCGGTCAGGGCGTTCAGGATCGGTTTGTTGGACAGGGCCAGCTGGACCTCGCCCGTCATATGCGTGCCCAGTCCTTCGGGGGCCTGGATCTCGCAGGTGTAAACGCCGACATCCTGGGTTTGGTCGGCGGACTCAATGGTCAGCACGGCGTCCTGGGTGCCGCTGTAGCGGGCGGTGCCGGCGTTGATCTTGTCGCCGTCCTTGAACCATTGATACAGGAGGTCAGGGCCGGCTGCTGGAGCGTTGATGCGCACCGTGGAGCCGGGTTTTTCGACCTGCAGCACGTTGAACTTCTGGATGACGACCACGCTGGCCTGGGTGCTCGAGTCCGTGCCGGCGGAGTTGCGGGCAAACGCCTGATAGATGCCTGCATCCGCCAGTGTGGCCGCATTGATGAGCAGGGTCTTGCCGGTCTGGTTTTTGACCGTGGAAATGCCGCGTTTCCAGGTGAAGGACGGACTTGGGGATCCTGCGTCGAGATCGACCTCCAGCTTCAATTCAGAGCCGGCTTCCACCAGTTTGTGGGGGAGGGGATCGCCAATGACCGGGGGTTTGACGACATCCAGCCTGACGCGGTTGCTCAGAATGGCTTCGGCGTCATTGGAGACGATGACATCATAAAGGCCCTCGTGAGTGGCCAGCACGGAGGGAAGGGTGTAGGTGGCGGACCCTGCGCCAGTCTGGCCGGAAATCTCCTCGCCATCCTTGCGCCAGCGGTAGACCAGGCTGGTGCCCGTGGCCTGGTGCTGGGTGAAGCCCAGCAGCCACATCAGCGCCGGCACGATGATGATGCCGCCCCCCACGCCCACGAAGCCGCTGAGCATCCCGGCGCACAGGCCGATCAGCACGAGCAGGAGCAGCGTGGTGAGCGACATGGCCATGCGGTCAGATATCAAGGCTGAGCGAGAAGTGGAACACACCCTTCTGGATCACCCCGTCGTCCACCCCCCAGGCCCAGTCGCCGCGGACGAAGTAGCCGAGCAGGCGCGTGCGCAGGCCGAAGCCGTAGCCGCCGATGATCGGCTCGCGCTGGTTCTTGATGGTGATGGTGAGCGGGTTCCTGCTGATCACCTGGCGGTTGAAGAAGTTGTCCTCCGCATAGGGGTCGTTGCCCGTCCAGGCGGTGCCCATGTCGCCGAAGGCCACCACCTGGAAGTTCTGGAAGAAGTCGCTGCGGATGGGCCGGTTCAGCAGGTAGCGGAAGATGGGCACGCGCAGCTCGGAGTTCAGCACGGCGAAGGAGTTGCCGTTGCGTGCATTGTAGTAGAAGCCGCGCAGGGGCACCGCCAGCGACTGGTAGAAGTAGTTCTGCGAGAAGTCGATGGGCACGCTGTTGTCCACCTTCGCG
>CAZXPU010000168.1:0-9369 GCA_964642905.1 uncultured Prosthecobacter sp. | reverse complement strand
ATCCTCCAGGGTATCCGATGCAGCCGGGCATGATGCCACCGGGCTATCCCCAGGGCTACCCGCAGCCGATGGGCTATCCTCCAGGCTATCCGATGCAGCCAGGCATGGTTCCCCCAGGCTATCCGCAGCCGATGGGCTATCCGCCGGGTTATCCGATGCCTATGCCCCCCGCCGGGGTGCCCGCTCCAGGAGTGCCCATGGAGGCTCCTGCTGCCGCACCGGCAGCCGTTCCGGCTCCCGCTCCTGCACCAGTCGTGGCGGCCATTCCTGCACCTGCCGTCGCTCCGGCCGCTCCGGTCGTGGCCGCAGCGCCTGCGGACAGCGATGAGGCGGCGGCGGTGGCCGTGGCGGAGGAAGTTCTTGAAGAAGGTCACGTTTACCACCCGCCTGCGGTTCATCACTTTGAGTCCAAGCCGGTGAATCCTCTGGTGCGGATGTGGCGCAAGGTGGGCGGCGGTTCGCTGACCCTGAGCCTGGCGATTCATGCCGGGATCCTGATCGTGGGCGGCGCCATCGTGGTGAGCTCGCAGCTGATCCAGAAGCAGGTGGACTTCCTGCCCGGTGGCGGGACGCAGCAGGGGGCGCAGGCCAGCGCCGAGATGAAGCACAAGGTGAATCAGAACAAGCGCAAGTCGCTGAACAAGACGATGCCGATGAAGAAGATCGTGAGTACGAGCAGCAACTCGGCGATCTCGCTTCCGGACGCGCCTCCGGATCTGCTGGACGTGCCGGACGTGAGTTCGATGATCGGTGGTGGCTCGATGGGCAGTGGAGGATTTGGCAAGGCGGGAGCCGGGGGTGGTTTTGGATCGGGGATGGGCATGGGAGCCATGCAGGGCTTTGTCAGCCTGCCTCCCTCCATGCGCAGCCGCTGCTCGCCTCAGGAGCGTTTGAAAAAGCTTGCGGACACCGGTGGTTCACCAGAGTGCGAACGTGCGGTGTCGAACTCTCTGGAGTGGCTGAAGACCAAGCAGAACCCGGATGGTTCCTGGCCCGGCCCTAACAAGGCTGCGATGACCGGACTTGCCCTTCTTTGCTACCTCGGTCGCTGTGAGACGCCGGACTCGCCGTTCTATGGCGACACCGTGATGAAGGGCATCATGTACCTGATCGAACTCTCCAAGAAGAACGAGTACGGCTACATCGGTGAAGAAATCAAGAGCGGCGGCTCCACCTATGCGCATGGCATCGCGACTTATGCGCTGGGTGAGATGTACACGCTGGCACGACTGGGCAGCAAGGAACTGCCGGGCATGAAGGATGCCTTTGTCAAAGGGGTGAAGCTGATCATTGAAAATCAGAACAAGCGCGGTTCCTGGACCTATGGCGGTGTGGAGGTGGGCAAGCCCTACGCTTACAACAAGGACAGCAACGGCGAGGACCTCTCCGTGGCCGGTTGGCAGTTCCAGGCCCTGAAAGCCGCGAAGAACAGCAGCCTGAAGATCGAAGGACTGCACAGCGCGCTCGACAAGATGGTCGAGTATGTGCTCACCAAGCAGACCAAGGACGGCGGCTTCGGCAATTCCAATCGCGACCAGCACTACAATCAGTGGAGCCTCACCGGCGCGGGTTCACTCGCCCTGCAGACGGCCGCCAAGGGCAAGTCGGCCGCCACCAAGAAGGCGATCGATTTCCTTCATCGCTTCCTGGAGGCGGAGCCGCTCGACTGGAACAAGAACTGCAACCCCTACTGCTGGTATTACTACACCCAGACCTTCTTCCAGGCCGGTGGTGAGGAATGGAAGTTCTACAACCAGCAGTTCCTGCCGCAGATCTTGTCTGCCCAGCAGCCGGACGGCAGCTTCAAGAAAGGGCGCGCCAACTGGCCGGGCGGGGACACGCCCGACCCCGTGTATCGTCAGACGCTCTGCACCCTAATGCTTGAGGTGTACTACCGCTACCTGAAGGTGGCCGACCGTGACGAGGAAAGCTTCTTTGACCGTTGATCCATTTCGCTTCGGCAAATTCAGCTGAATCTGCGGGAGGCGCTCATTTGAGCGCCTCTTCCAGTACACGGCCTTCGACCCCTGGAATGGTCACGCCCAGAAGCTCAGCCATGGTCGGGGCAACGTCACGGTTGTCGATTTTCTCGATCACGCCGCCCTTCTTCACACCAGCTCCGCTGATGACAAAGCAGCCATGCATGTCGGGGTGGGTCTGCAGATAACCGTGAGCTCCCTTGGGTGTTTCCGATTTGTTGATCACCTGGGTGTCGGCCAGGGAATCAGTGAAGGTGTAGCCGTCCTTGGCGGAAAGGAAAAGATCAGGCTCGCGTTCGTCCTGCTCCGAAAGCAGATGACCGACCACGCGGGCGAAATCCTTGCGTTCGATGACGCTCTCCACACCCTCGATAGCCGCCAGTTTCGGAGTGACCTGCGCCAGGATGCTGTCTCGGTTGGCCTGGTCAAAAACATAGACGAAGCAGGCGCCGCCCTCGGACATGGCGAACACTTTGGAAGACTTGTCCAGAGACTTCCCCAGAACCGCCTTGGTCAGGCCTTCCTGTTTCAGGAGCACGTTGGGGTTGATCATCTTGTCAAAGGTGATGAAGCCGTGGTCGGTGGTGATCACAAACGCGGTCTTGTCACGGATGCCCGCCTCCTCCGTCGCGCGGATGAGGTCGGCGACGCGGTTGTCGGAATCATTCGCGGCCCAGTAGGCTTCCGGCACCTGCCGGCCGTGGGCGTGTTCAAAGCTGTCGAGGCTGACCAGGTGCAGGGCCAGGAAGTTTGGCTTTTTGGTGCGGATGATGTGCTGGGCGAGCTGCGAGTACATGTAATCGCGCTGCGCCTTGCCGGGGTTGCCCAGCTTGCACCATTCCATCTGCTTTTCGACCGGGATGCCCAGGGCCCTGGCCTCGGCGATTAGCTGTGGCGTGCCGTATTTTTCAAACAGCTCCTGCTCAAACACGTCCGGCACCGTCCAGTCGAGGGTTTTCGCGCCCCGTGAGGCAGGCCAGATAACGCCTGCGGTGGTCATGCCCGCCTGCTTCACCACGTCATAAATGGTGGGCGACTTCACAATCTCCTCCTTGTTGAAGATCGGGTCCGGAATCAGCGGGATTTTCTTCCACTCACTGCGGCTCCAGTAGTCGTTGGAAAGCACGCCATGCTTCCCCGGGCTCACCCCGGTCACCAGAGTGGTGTGGTTGGTCCAGGTGACTGTCGGAAAGCTGCACTGCATCTTCTTCGCCCGCACGCCTTCGGCGGCCAGCTTCTTGAGCGTGGGCATGTGGCAGCGCGGATCATCAAAATAATGATGCGCCCAGCCGTCGATGCTGACCAGGATCACATGCTCTGCCGGGGCGGCAAAGGCGGAGGTGGAGGCAAGCAGGGCCAGGGCGGGAAGGAGCAGTCGGGGAAGTTTCATGAAGAGGCGGATCATACGCTGAAGGAAGGTGGCATTGTTCAAGGCACAAAGCGCGCCATGTCCCAAGGCTGTTTTCCAATCCAAGTCCCGACTGCCCGCTGGCATTTCTGGAAACACCCACTAATCTCCGCCTCCCGGGCTGCCTGAACTGATCAGCCTGGATTGTTCATCCGACCTTCTTTACCCCTCCATTTCCTTTTCATGATCCGAGTTCGATTCGCTCCCTCTCCCACGGGTGACCTCCATGTTGGTGGCGGCCGCACGGCGCTTTTCAACTGGCTCTTTGCCCGCAAAAACGGCGGCACTTTCATCCTCCGGATTGAGGACACCGATGGCGCCAGAAACACCGAGGAAGCCCAGCGCGGCATCGTCAAAGGCTTGCGCTGGCTGGGCCTGGACTGGGATGAAGGTCCGGAGGTCGGAGGCCCGCACGGCCCATATTTTCAGAGCCAGCGCAAGGCCATCTACGATGCCTACCTCGCTAAGCTTGAGACTGACGGACGCGTCTACACTGAGGAGAACGGGGCGGTTCGCTTCAAGTTCAGCCGCACGGCCATCACCGTTCATGACCTGGTCTGCGGCGACGTCACCTTTGCGCCGACTGAGGAGCCTGACATGACCATCCGCCGCCCGGACGGCAGCTACATCTTTCATTTCGTCAATGTCGTCGACGACATCGAGATGAAGATGACTCATGTCTTTCGCGGCGAGGACCACCTCTCCAACACCTGGAAGCACATCGATCTCTTCAACGCCTTTGGCGCCACGCCGCCGACCTACGCGCACATCCCGTTGATCCTGAATCCGGACGGCTCCAAGATGAGCAAGCGCGATGCGGGCAGCGCGATTGAGCACAGCTACATCAATGAAGGCTTCCTTCCCGACGCCGTCTTCAACTATCTGGCCATGCTGGGCTGGACGCCCAGGGCCGACAAGGAGGTGCTGAAGCGTGAGGAACTGGTGCAGCTTTTTGATCCCACGGAAATTCACAGCGCCAACGCCCGGTTCGACCTGCACAAGTGCCAGTGGTTCAACGCCCAGTTTTTACGTGCCTTGACGCCCGAGGCCCTGCTGGCCGCCGCCCGCCCCTTCATGGAATCCCAGGGGCTTGCCATCACGGATGACAGCGTGGCCGCCGCCGCTGTCTTCAGCGTGAAGGAAAAAGTCAGCCTGCTCACCGAGATCCCGGCCTGGGTGCACTACTTTTTCCGTGAGGACTATCCTTTTGAGACGGATGTCAGCGACAAGCTCAAGTCCAAGCCCGAAAACCCCGGCCTGCTGCGCGCCGTGGCAGCCGTCTTTGCCGAGCTTAAGGAATGGACTGAAGCCACGGTTCATGCCGCCATCGAGGAGTCTGCCAGGCAGGCATCCGTCAAGCCGGGCGCCCTGATGCCGCTGCTGCGCGCCGCGTTGAGCGGCCAGTCCCGGGGGCCCGGGGTCAGCACGATCGCTCATTTGGTTGGCCAGCAGAGCACCTTGCGCCGGATCGAGCGGGCGCTTTCCGAGGTTTGCTGAACACGGTTCCAGGCATCTGGGTCGAACAACAGTCGTAATCCTTTTGGCAAGGAGTGAGGTTGCATTACTCCGGCACAGCTTCTAGGTTTTCATCATTCAAACCCCTTCGCGGCCCGCCCGCGAGCCTTCATCCCCATGAACAATTTCACCCCCCGCGCACAACAGGTCCTGGCCCTCGCCCGCAAGGAGGCGGACCGGTTTAACCACAATTACGTCGGCACCGAGCACATCCTGCTCGGCCTCATCAAGCTGGGGCAGGGCGTCGCCGTCAACGTGCTTGGCAAGATGGGCCTCGATCTTGAGACCGTCCGCCTGCATGTCGAGCAGAAGGTCGGCTCCGGTCCCGAGACCAAGATGGTCGGCAACATTCCCTACACGCCGCGCGTGAAGAAAGTGCTTGCCCTGGCGAGCAAGGAGGCCAAGGCCCTGACCCACAGCTATGTCGGCACCGAGCATATCCTGCTCGGTCTGCTGCGTGAAGGCGAGGGCGTGGCCGCGCAGGTGCTGCGTGACCTTGACGTGAACCTCGACAAGGCCCGCAACGAGATTCTCAAGGAGCTGGACCCCAACTTCAATTCCGGTGAGGAGCCCGAGGACGAATCCGAGGAGGAGTCCGAGCAGGTCACCCCCGAGGGCAAGGGCGAGGAGGATTCCAAGAAGAAGAAAAAGAACGAGAAGACCCCGGCGCTCAAGGCCTTTGGCCGCGACCTCACGGAGCTTGCCCAGAAGGGGGAGATGGACCCTGTCATCGGCCGAGCCGAGGAGATCG
The DNA here is from genome assembly GCA_964642905.1 of uncultured Prosthecobacter sp. Classification (GTDB taxonomy): domain Bacteria; phylum Verrucomicrobiota; class Verrucomicrobiia; order Verrucomicrobiales; family Verrucomicrobiaceae; genus Prosthecobacter. Next base: position 3,716 of record CAZXPU010000168.1, on the reverse strand, counting down.
CCCGAGTCATCCAGATCCTCTGCCGCCGCACCAAGAACAACCCCGTCCTTATTGGCGAGGCCGGTGTCGGCAAGACCGCGATCGTCGAAGGACTGGCCCAGGAGATCATCAACGGCAACGTGCCTGAAATCCTGCGCGACAAACGTGTTATCACGCTCGATCTCGCCCTCATGGTCGCCGGCACAAAGTACCGCGGCCAGTTTGAGGAGCGCATCAAGGCGGTCATGGACGAGATCCGGCGCACCAAGAACGTCATCCTGTTCATCGACGAGCTGCACACCATGGTGGGCGCCGGGTCCGCCGAGGGCACGATGGACGCCAGCAACATCATCAAGCCCGCCCTGAGCCGCGGTGAGATGCAGGTCATCGGCGCCACGACCCTCAACGAGTACCGCAAGTACATTGAAAAGGACAGCGCCCTGGAGCGCCGCTTCCAGCAGGTGAAGATTGAGGAGCCCTCCGTTGAGGACGCCATCAAGATCCTCATGGGCCTGAAGGGCAAGTACGAGGTGCACCACAAGGCCAGCTACACGGATGAGGCGATCCGCCAGGCCGTGCAGCTCAGCGCCCGTTACCTCACCGCCCGGTTCCTGCCCGACAAGGCCATCGACATCATGGACGAGGCCGGCTCCCGCTGCCGCATCGCCGCCATGATGCGTCCTCCTGAACTGAAGGAGATTGACGCCGAAATCGAGGCGATCCGAGTCGAGAAGGAGGGCTCGATCAAGGACCAGGACTTTGAAAAAGCCGCCCGTCTTCGCGACCGTGAGAAGAATGCCAAGAAGCGTTACGACGACGTGCTGGCCCACTGGCGCCAGCACAACCAGGAGAACATCGTCACGGTGACCGAGGACGACATCATGACGGTCGTCTCCAAGTGGACGGGCGTTCCTCTTCAGCGCATGGAGCAGGCCGAGGCCGCCAAGCTGCTCAAGATGGAGTCCGAGCTCAAGGGCAAGGTCATCGGTCAGGACGAGGCGGTCATCGCCATCTCCAAGGCTCTGCGCCGCAGCCGTGCCGACCTCAAGGATCCTCGCCGCCCGATTGGCAGCTTCCTCTTCCTCGGACCGACCGGCGTCGGCAAGACCTTCCTCGCCAAGAACCTCGCCGAATTCATGTTTGGCAGCGCCGAGGCCCTGATCCAGCTCGACATGTCCGAGTACATGGAGAAGCACACGGCCTCACGCCTCATCGGCGCGCCTCCTGGATATGTTGGTTACGAGGAGGGCGGCCAGCTCTCGGAGGCCGTTCGCCGCCGCCCCTACAGCGTGGTGCTCTTTGACGAGATTGAGAAGGCGCATCCGGATGTCATGCACCTCCTGCTGCAGATCCTTGAGGAGGGCCAGGTGACGGACAATTTCGGTCGCAAGATCGATTTTCGGAACACCATTGTCATCCTCACCTCAAACGTCGGTGCCGAGCAGATCAAGCGTCAGACCACCCTGGGCTTTGCCGCGATGCAGCAGAACCATGCGGACAATGATGCGATCAAGGGCAAGATCCAGGAGGTGGCGAAAAAGTTCTTCAAGCCTGAGTTCCTGAACCGCCTCGACGATCTCATCGTCTTCAAGATGCTGGAGAAGGAGCAGCTCAGCCAGATCGTCGACCTCGAGGTTGGCAAGGTGGTTGCGCGCCTCAGGAAGCGGAACATTCACATCACCCTCGACAGCACGGCCACGGAATTCCTGATGAAGGAAGGTTACGATCCTCAGTATGGCGCACGTCCGATGCGCCGTGCCGTGGAGAAACACATCGAGGACCCGCTTTCCGAGCACCTCCTGCGCGGCGACGTGCGTGAAGGCGACTCCGTGAAGGTGAGCTATGACGAGGAGAACAAGCGCCTGAAGTTCGCCGCTGAAACGCCTCCGAAAGAGCCGTCGGAAGTGGCGGCTGACAGCAAGTCCTGATCTTCCGTTTCCATGCCTCTCAAGGCTTGGACTTGCGGGCAGCATCGACGGCGGCTAGAAGCCGTCGATGCCCTCGCTTGATCATGAAAACGCCCTGCGTGCCGCCGGTTACCGGCTGGTCGTGGGCATTGACGAAGCCGGGCGAGGGCCGCTGGCCGGACCGGTGAGCGTGGCCGCCGTGATCCTGCCGCCAGACTTCGAGCATGACCTGCTCAATGATTCCAAGCAGCTCACGGAAAAGAAGCGTGAACGTCTTTATGAAGAGATCACCACCCGCGAGGACATCCGCTGGCATGCCGAGATGGTGGGGGTAGGGGAGATCGACCAGGTCAACATCCTGCAGGCTACCTGGCGGGGCATGCGCCGCTGCGCCCAGGCGCTGAACCCAAGGCCGGACGCCGCCTTGATCGACGGCAAACCCGTGCGGGATTTCCCCATTCATCAGGTGGCCCTGGTCAAAGGTGACTGCCTCAGTCACAGCATCGCGGCGGCCAGCATCATCGCCAAGGTCAGGCGTGACCGCTTGATGGTGGAGCTGGCGGCCAGGTATCCAGGCTATGGCTTTGAAATCCACAAAGGCTATCCGACGCCCGCGCATCAGGCGGCGCTCAAGCGCCTGGGGCCCTGTCCGGAGCATCGCCGCAGCTTTGCCCCGGTGGCGCAGATCGAACTCGGTCTTTGAGACTGCGAGTGTGCTCAGGCCACCTCGAGCCCGGCCATCTCCCCGTTGCTGGTGGCGAAGCCTTCATCCGGAAGTCCCAGGCGGTGCAGGGCGCTTAGATAAAGGTTGGGCAGAGGATGGTTGTCCTTCTGGTCGAAGGCCAGATGCTTTCCATGGCGGAAGCCGCCGCCGGCGAACAGGACGGGCATGTTCTTGTTGTCGTGGCTGCTGGCGTTGCCGAGATTGGACGTGAGCAGCACCATCGTCTCGTCCAGAAGCTTGTCGGCCTTCAGCCTGCGAACAAAGCCGCCCCATTCGCGAACCATGCCCTCCTCGACGAGGGCAAGCTGGGCGAGCTTTTCCTCATCCATGCCGTGGTGGCTGAGGTTGTGGTAGCTTTCGTCCACGCCATCAATGCCCTGAACGTTGTTGCCCGTGACATGCAGCGTGACGAAACGAGTGCTGTCCGTGGCCAGCGCCATGTGGATGATGTCGAGGAAGATGCGCTCGACGGCAACCTCGTTGTCCCTCGGGATGCGGGCCGGCGGGGACATCTTCACCCGTGGCTTCGGGCGGTGGGTCCAGGCTTCGTTCGCGGCCAGGCGCTGTTCAAGCTCGCGCACGCTGGTGAACCAGGCGTCCAGCTTGTCACGGTCGCCCGCGCCAAGCTCGCGCTGCAGGGCCTTCGCCTCCGTGCCGACCACATCCATGACACTGCGCCCCTGGCGGATCAGCTCGGCCTGACGTTCCTGCTCGGCCGGCGTGTCGTCGACAAAGAGCCGGGTGAACAGCCGCATGGCGCTGTTCTCCGCCGGGATCATCGAGCCGTTTTCAGTGTAGCTCGGGCTCGACTGGGAGTTGGTGTTGAGGACCAGTGACGGAAACCGGGTTTCGTGGCCGAGGTGCTTCGCCATCAGTTGGTCGAGCGAGATCGTGTTGCGGGTCGTGGAGCCGCGGGCGTTCGGGCAGGCGGAAAAGATGCTGCCCTCCGCCGTATGCCCGCCTGTGACGCCTGGATGCGAGGAGCCTGAGACCACCGTGAAGTCCTCACGGATGTCCTGGATGCCCGCGAGGTAGCGCGAGGGCTTGTAATCCCGGCCCGCGCCCTCAGGCACCAGGTTGGGATTGTGCAGGCCGAGCGCCAGACT
>CAZXPU010000167.1:0-9642 GCA_964642905.1 uncultured Prosthecobacter sp. | reverse complement strand
ATTTCCCTTTCCTCTGTTGAACTGTGCCAAAGGCATCCTTGCCAGCAAGCCAGAGGTAAATGTCGATCTCGCGCAGACTGAATTGCCCCAAGCTGTAGTGTGTTTGAAAGCAACGGATCAACTCAACGAACCGGGGATAATCCCGAAGCTCGGGCTTTTGGAATCTGGCAAAACGATCCACTCGGCGAAAATGCCAGAGCATCTTCTGCACATACGAATCAAAGATCGGAAAAGGCTCCTGCAGGTGGTGATTGCAGTATTTAGAAGCGAACGAGACCAGGTTCCGCGGTTTGCCACCGATCGTCACTCGCGCCATCTCGTTCACGAGAGACACATCGCCCGCTTGAATGCGGCCATCACAATCCAATTGGAGGATGTGGGCAGCGACGGTGTGCGTGTCATAGATGTTGGTGCTGTAGAAGTCATTCAGCGCACTGACCTTGAGCAGCACAGAGACCGGGTCGTTATTCTTCGGGCACAACGTTTGAAACAGCAGATTCAGTGCTTGTTCTTGCTGCACGTATTTCGTGAGGGTCTGCCACGTGTTCAGGTAAGTCTGGACTAGATCGCCGGTTGGACGCTCGGGGACAGTCTTCATACCAGCCGCGTCCTCCCGGTGAGGAGTTCCTGCATCAGGGCCTGCTTCAGGGCGCGGGTCTTCTCCCGCCGCTGCTCCAGCTTCGCCAGCTCCCCGTCCATCTCACTCAGCACCCCGGCGATCGCGCTTTGTTCGGGGACAGGCGGAAGGGTGATCGAAAGCCGTCCGAGAGCGCCACGCGATATGCGTTTATGCGTCGTTCCACCGCTTCGGTCGCTCACAGCTCTGAACCAGTCTGTAGTTGAGAACACTTGGGAAAGGAAATGTCGGTCGGCCAATTCGGATGGTGGCCGAAAGATGGTTACATCAACGGATGTCACAATTCGTTCCTCACCGATGTCGCCGAGCACACAGGCCCTCCCAGCAGGATCAGCGAGACGGCAGACAAGAAGGTCGCCTTGTTTTAGTTGTTTGCATCGCAGTGACGTGAACGACGCTTCGTTGATGTATTTCTTGTCGTCCTTCTCGACGAAGTTGCCGACGCCGATGTTTCCCGTCTGAATCAAGCGAATGCCTTCCGTGGTGATGTGCTCCGATTCAATCCAGTCGCCGTCATCGAAGAGTTCTTTCTTGCGCGCAGCCAACTCGAAGAGCGTCTTCACCTCCCACTCGCCGTGGAAGCCGGGGAGGCGGGTTTGGCCGGTGAGGAGTTGCTGCATGGCGGCCTGTTTGAGGTCGCGCTTCTTGGCGATCAGCCGGTCCAGCCCGCCCAGCAGCCCATCCACATCGCTCAACGCCTCCGCGATGGCCCGTTGTTCGGGGAGAGGGGGAAGCGGAATCTTTGCCAGTTTGAAAGCCGTATTGGTGATATGCACCTGTGTGCTGCCAACCATGATGGAGTTCATCAACTGGCGATACCAACGAGTATTGGACAGTTGAACCAGATAACGAGAATCAGCGGACTGATTGACTCTGAAACCGTAAACTCCTTGAGCTAGCACGAACGTTTCTGGCTCCTTGATTCGAACGATAAGTCCAATGCTTGGCCCGCTCGGAACCAAGTCACGCAACACAGCAATGGTGAAGCTTTCATCGACTTGATTATTACGATGAGAGGCTGCGTAGCTCGATGAGCAATATTGGAGATCAGCGTCGTCAATTTTGAGCCAGCCGCTCCTGCCAACACCACCTTTTGGTAGAACTTTGATCCCACTTTTTGTGAAGTCACTCGGCTTCAACGGGGCACCGCCGCGAAAGTCTGTGACAACTTCACCAATGGAAATGACCTCCCACTCCTCCGGGATGATGCCCACTTCGGTCTGTTTGTAGCCGGGTTTCACTTCCATACGGCTCCCATCTTTTGGAGGTGTTGGCCCACTTTGGCCGCCAAGGCCGCCACCTCATCCGTGAGCTGCGGCAGCGGGGTGGCGTAGCGTTCGGCGAGCTGGCGGATGCGGCTGGTGAGGGTTTGCGAGACGCGGTCCAGCTCCCCCTGCACGGCGGCGGAGAGGGTGGCCAGCCATTTGTCATCCACGACGAGGGTCTGGATCTCCGCCTCGCTGAGCTGCGGATACTTCTCGTAGGCCAGGAGGTCGAGCGCGGCCTCCGCCTCGCGCAGGGCCTTCTTTTGCTCGGCCTCGTCGGCGCTGAGCTTGAGCCACTGCTGGAGCACGGCGGCCTCTTCCTTGGCCTCTTTGTCGCCTTTGATCTCCTTCAGCCGGGCATTCACCTTCGAGAGGACAATGTTACCCACTTTTCCTTCGGAGGCGTCTGCTCTCGTGTCGGCGTTGTCGGCAAATGCTTGATCTTCACCGCTATTTTCCTCCTCCAGCTCCGCCAGGGCGGCGGTGGTGGCCTCCAGCTCGGCCTGCCGGGTCTCTATGGCGGCCTGCTCTTGGGCAAAGTAACGGGCCACGATGAAACGCTTCGGCAGCAGGTCACAGGCCCAGCCTTTGTCCCGGGTGCGGCCCTTTTTGTCGGTCTCCAGGAGGCGGTAGGTCCGCGCCGCCCAGCCATCTGCGGCGATGAGGTAGCAGTCGTCCTGCAAGGTCTCCGCCCAGTAATCCATGAGGTGCTGATAGACATCGTAGGCATCCAGCAGCGGCGCGGGCCGGAAGGTGGCCAGCAGGTCCTCGGCGATGGTTTCGATGAGCTGCTTCGGCAGGCCGTTCTTCGTGAAGGCCTTCAAAAGCGGCACCGTGGCCGTCTGCCACTGGGTGAAGAGCTGCCGGGCCTGCGTGGTGAATGCGGTGAACTCTGGGTGGGCGAAGATGGTCTCCTTCAGTTGCGAGTTAGGAGTTAAGAGTTGCGAGTAACCGAGGCGGAGTGGCTGGAAGAGGGCGGAGCGCACGCCGGGCATGACTTTCCAGTAGGGGGCGAGGGCGTCGAGGTCGCGGTCGGGGATGCCGCCGCGCAGGTGGGCGTCGATGTCCTGGAGGTCCTCCGGCTCGGTGCTGTCGATGTAGCGGGGGAGGTTGAGGTTGTAGTCGTTCTTCGGGTCGGCGATCTCGCTGACGGGGACGAGGCGGGCGTAGCGGGGATCGCTCTCGTCCTGACGGAGGAAGGTATCGACGATTTTATGAAGGTCCTGCTCGCGGAGGCGGTTCTTCGGGCCGTCCTTTTTGAAGCCCTTGCTGGCATCCATCATGAAGATGGCCTTCCGCTGTGCCGCGCCCTCTTTGTCGAGCACGACGATGCAGGCGGGGATGCCGGTGCCGTAGAAGAGATTCGCCGGCAGGCCGATGATCCCCTTGATGACACCGCGCTGGACGAGACTGCGCCGGATGACGGCCTCCGCATTCCCCCGGAAGAGCACGCCATGCGGCAGGATGCAGGCGCCTTTGCCGGTGCTCTTCAGGCTGCGCAGGATGTGGATGAGGTAGGCGAAGTCGCCCTGCTTCGCGGGCGGGATGCCGTAGCCCTCGAAGCGCCCGAACTCGTCCTCCGCAGGGTCAAAGCCGGTGGACCAGCGTTTGTCACTGAAGGGCGGATTCGCCACGACGTAGTCGAAGGTCTTCAGCACGCCGTTTTCCACCCAGGGCCGGGCGAGCGTGCTCTGGCCGTCCCCTTTGATCTCAGCGGTGCCGTAGTCGTGCAGGATCATGTTCATGCGGGCCAGCACGGTGGTGGCCACGTCCTTCTCCTGCCCGTGCAGGGTGACACGCACGTTTTTCCCATGCCCGGCCTCGTCGCCCACCTTCAGCAGCAGGGAGCCGGAGCCGCAGGTGGGGTCATAGACGGTGGTGGCGTTCGTGGTCTCCGCCTCGCGGATGCCGAGGATGCGGGCGATGACGCGGCTGACCTCCGCCGGAGTGTAGAACTGGCCTTTGCTCTTCCCGCTCTCAGTGGCGAAGTGCCGCATGAGATACTCGTAGGCATCGCCAAGGAGGTCATCGCCATCGGCGCGGTTCTTGGAGAAATCGAGCGCCGGATTCTCAAAGATAGCGATGAGATTGGTGAGCCTCTCGACCATCTCCTTGTCACTGCCGAGCAGGGCGGTGTCGTTGAAGTCGATACCGCCGAAGGAGAGCTCATTCGCCTGCTCCAGCGGGGCGATGATCTGCTTGTTGATGAGGTCGCCGATGTCCTTTTTCCCCTTCAGCTCCTTCAGGTCCGCAAAGCTGGCCCCCGGCGGCACGGTGATGGCCGCGTAGTCCTTCCCGGCATACTTGTCGCTCACATACTTGATGAAGAGCAGGACGAGGACGTAGTTCTTGTATTGGGAGGCATCCATGCCGCCGCGCAGTTCATCGCAGGAGGCCCAGAGGGAGGAGTAGAGTTCGGATTTTTTGACGGCCATGGGCTGTGTAAAAGGGACAGGCGCAGCAAATGCGTGTCGTCTATACAAGTCATGGCCGGGATTCTAAGCAAGCTCATCTGCCGCTAAACTCTGCCAGGACATGCCTCGCAGGGATATCATGGTGGTATCTTCGACTTTCGGGGCCGTGACGGATCGCTTTGAGCCCATGGGCTGAATCAGCAGACTGTCTCAGTCCATGTCATCCAGGACTTGGTTCGCAGTGCTGGAACCCACAGCGGGCTTCATGCCCCTCGTTTTGAGGGGTGGTACCGGTGGTCGGACTCGAACCGACACGTCCTCACGGACACAAGATTTTGAGTCTAGCGCGTCTACCATTTCACCACACCGGCATTGCGTGGAAGGACCGTCAAGCTGCCGAGTCGGCGGCTGTTTGCAAGGCTTTTGGCGGGCCTAAGATTTCACGCAGGACGAAGGCCTGCTTAAGGCCGTCGGGAGAGTTGAGCAGGGCTGCCCAGGCAGGTGCGGGGGCGGTTGGGGAAACGGTTGGAGCGGGCGAAGGTTCTGGTGTGACAGGCCGGCTGGCCTGGGGAGCCGTGACTGCTGCCGCAGCTGTCGTGGCTGAGCTGGTTTCTGCGCGGACGCTGCCGCGTCTGGTGCTGGACTGATAGGGCGGGGCAGCGGCGGATTTGCGCTGCCTCATCGGCGACGGGGTGGTGGGTTGCGGCGGATTCTGGCCCTGCATGGCCTCGCGTTTGACCTGTTCAAACAGCTCACGGACCGTGCTGAACGGGTCGTTCATGGGAGGCGGCGTGGCCGTCGGTGAGGGGCGTGCAGGGGACTGGCGCGGCGGTGTGGGGCCGCCCTGGGTCTGGCGTTTCCAGGCTTCTTCACGCAACGCGTTTTCCTCGTCCGTGGGCGGGCCTGCACGGCGTCGCTCGGCGTCGCTGCGGCTCTGCTGGATCAGGTTCCAGAGCCATTGGAAGAAGCCGCCCATCATGGCGATCACCACGATGATGATCTGCACGGGGTCGAGTTCAGCGAGCGGAGGTGTGAACATGGGGTGAGTCTGACACAATTACACGGGGCGTGCCACGATGATTCCTGCGTGGCTTTTGAACTGCGCCAGGTAGCCGGAAAGCGGACGGTCGATGATGACACGTCGATGGGTTGAGGAGGCGTGCATCAGCCGTGCGGCGCCGTCCTGGGTGCGGACGATGAGCCCGACATGGCTGCAATAGACATGCGGCTTGTGGGTGACGATGCCGATGATGTCGCCGTTTTGAAGCGCGGGCTCCAGGGCGGCGACGGAGGCCTTGGGGATGTAGTGGAAGGGATGGCCCTGCAGTTCCTGCTCGATGGCTGCCATGCCTGTCCTCAGTGACGGGTTGTGGCGCAGGTAGCGGTAGCCTTTCCAGAGCACGGTCATCTCATCAATGCGGCGTCCCTTCAGCGGCACGACGGGCGCCAGATCGCGGGTGATGTCGCGGATGTTGCGGCGTGCGTGGTTGTCGCGGAACCATTCTTCGAGGTAATGAATGCGCTCAAGGTAGCCGCCGGTGCAGCGTCCGCCGCGATAGCGGGTGGTTTCGATCTCGCGCAGCAGCAGGCCCGGATCCTCCTGGAAGTCCGGGCGACGGCACATGCGGGCCAGGGCGAGGGCGGTTTCGAAGAAGGTCCAGCAGTCGAGACCGGTGAAGTTCACCGAGGGGGATTCGACATGGTCGTCGATCTCCAGCGTGAAGCCGACATACGGAGTGCCGACCATGGCCTGGCCGAAGGCGGCGACACGTTTGCCGATGGGCAGCCGGTCCCAGCGTCCCTCACGTGCCTGGGCGCAGAGCGCGTGGAAGCGTGTTTCGCCGAGGAAGGTTTGGGAGCGTGGCAGGCATTCTTGGGCGCGTGCCTGAGTCAGCAGGCTCGTCAGGGAAAGCAGGAGGTGGCGGCGGCGCATGAGATTAAAAAAGCTCATCTGCCTGGGAAGACTGGGGGCGTTCCAGGGCTCCCGTGGCGGACTCGAACCAGGGCAGCGTTGTGGCTTCGCCAAACAGGGCCGGCCATTGACCGGCGACGAAACGGAACTGCTGCTGGATCTCGTTGAAGAAGTCCAGGCAGGCATCGGCCGGGCTGCGTCGCGAGAGGGCTTCGGTGGCGAGCTCCAGGGCGGTCGTCACGGCGGTTTCAGGAAACAGGGGCTCGAGTCCGTAACCCAGCACGGCCACGGCGCGATGGGAGGAGGCGTCGAGAAGCAGGAGCAGGCCATGGTTGTCGCCGCCCTTTTCCACGGGGCTGAACAGGCCGCCGCGATTGAAGAGCCAGAAGGCGTAAAGTTCCGGCGTCAGCCCCTCGGGAACGGAGGTCGCCACGACCAGCGCATGGAGGTCGGGAAAGCCCTGCTCCAGGCTGCGCACGGCGTCGGTCATGACGCGTTTTTGCCCCGAGCTGAGCAGCCCCTGGGGATCGGCCACCGGCGCGGTGAGCTGGGGTGGCAGGCCAAGGTGGGGATCGAGCGCGGCCAGGGTCAACTCGCAGCCTGCGCAGGACTCGACGCCCTCGCGGACGGGCTGGCGGCAGGCCGGGCAGCGCATGAGAAAAAGCAGGGGAGGTGCGATCAGGCCGCGTCGGGCAGCGTCACGTAGGGATCTTCGTGCAGCACCGGCTGCTTGGCGCCCTTCAGCAGCTTCACCCATTCGGCCAGGCAGCCGAGGAAGATGATGGCCACGGCGGCGAGGAAGAAGCCGGTGACGAAGGTGTCGACGTTGAAGTTGAACTGCTGGGCGGACCATTCCTTCATCTGCTGGTCCGTGCCGCCGGCCGCCAGTTTCTGGCCGAAGGATTTTGCGGCGGCGATGAAGCCCATCTTGGGATCGGCGTCGAAGATCTTGATGTAGCCGGCGCTGAAGGTCGCGCTCATCAGGAAGACCAGGGGGACGACGGTGACGGCCATGTAGCGGGCCTTGCCCATCTTGATGAGGATGGTGGTGCCGAGGCAGAAGGCGATGACGGCGAGCAGCTGGTTGGCGATGCCGAACAGGGGCCAGAGAGTGTTGATGCCGCCGAGGGGATCGACAACGCCCTGGTAAAGGAAGTAGCCCCAGCCGGAGACGAGCAGGGCGCTGGCGAAGATGTTGGAGGGCAGGCTCTGGGTGTTGCCGAGAGGTTTCCAGAGGTTGCCCATGAAGTCCTGGAGGATGAAGCGGCCCACGCGGGTGCCGGCGTCGATGGTGGTCAGGATGAACAGCGCCTCGAACATGATGGCGAAGTGATACCAGAAGGCCATCCAGCTTTCGCCAAAGGCGCGGGCGAACATCTGGGCCATGCCCACGGCGAAGGTCGGGGCGCCGCCGGCGCGGCCGAACATGGTCTTTTCACCGATGTCAGCGGCGAGCTTGTTCATGCCTTCCACGGTCACGGGATAACCGGCCTCGGTGATGACTTTGACGACCTGGTCGGGCGGCATGGTCTTGTTGATGCCGGCGTTGATGGCGAAATATTCGCCGGGGACCAGGGCGCAGGCGGCGACGAGGGCCATGAGGGCGACCAGCATTTCGGTGACCATCGCGCCGTAGGCGACGCTGCGGATGCTGTCCTCACGGTCGAGCATCTTCGGGGTGGTGCCGCTGGAGATCAGGGCGTGGAAGCCGGAGATGGCGCCGCAGGCGATGGTGATGAAGACAAAGGGGAAGATCTTGCCGCCGAAGACGAGGCCGGAGCCGTCGATGAACTTGGTCAGCTTTGGCATCTGCAGCTCGGGGGCGACAAAGATGACCGCCACGGCCAGCACGGCCACGGTGCCGATTTTCATGAAGGTGCTGAGGTAGTCGCGGGGCGCCAGGAGCATCCAGACGGGCAGCACGGAGGCCGCGAAGCCGTAGATCATGATGGACCAGGCCAGGGAGGTTCCGCTGAAGTCAAACCAATGCTGGATACCCCAGACCTCCAGCTTGCTGCCGGCCCAGACGCTGGCGAGCAGGCCGACGATGCCGAAGATCGTCACGTCCCGTACGCTGAGCTTCAGGATCGTGTGACCGAAGCCCATGATGAAGGCCAGCGGGATGGTCATGGCGATGGTGAACAGGCCCCAGGGGCTCTCGGCGAGCGCCTTGACCACCACGAGGCCGAGGACGGCGAGCAGGATGGTCATGATGGCCAGGATCGAAACCATGGCGACGAAGCCGACCACGGAATTCACCTCCTCCTTGAGCATCTGGCCGACGGATTTGCCGCCGCGTCGGATGCTGGCGAACATGACGATGGCATCATGCACCCCGCCACCGAGGGTGGCGCCGATGAGGATCCAGAGGGTTCCCGGCAGGTAGCCGAACTGCGAGGCGAGCACGGGGCCGACCAGGGGGCCGGGGCCGGCGATGGCGGCGAAGTGATGGCCGAAGACCACCCATTGGTTGGTGGGGACGAAATCCTTGCCGTCCTGCTTCGTGTGCGCCGGGGTGGCCCGCTGCTTGTCCAGCACCAGCACCTTGGTCATCAGCCACTTGCTGTAAAACCGGTAGGCCACGGCAAAGGAGCACAGGCCGGCCACCACGATCCAGAGGGCGTTGATGGTTTCACCTTGGTGGAAGGCCGTGAAGGCGACAGAACCGGCGCCGAGCGCGGAGATGGCAAGCCAGAGGAGGAGGCGAAGAGGTTTGGGCATACGGGATCGGCGAGCCTAGAGAAGGCGGCCGCCCCTCGCAAGGAGGGAAAACAGAGATGAAACGCTGTCAGATTTCAGGCCTTCAGGATTGAAAGATTCGCCCATTCCAGCCGGGAGCAGGCAAAGCGCAGCGGAGAAGAAAATGACAGGTCTGTGGAACGACTTCCTGATTGAGTTTGCCTGATATTTCGGTTTATTTAAGCAATTATAGTTTCTTGAACCTTTTGCCCCTGCTGAACCATGCCCCCGGCCGCCTCTGCTGCTCGTCCTCCGCGTGCTCGTGATCAGAAGCAGGCCAGCGCATGGAATGATCCCATTGGGATCAGCCTCCTGGTGCTGGCTGCGATGCTGCTGCTGGCGCTGATTTCGTACGACCCCCGTGACCTGCCGAACTGGATCCCGGGTTCGCTTGCCCTGGAGGAGGACACGGTGACGCGAAATTTCATCGGCGTGGTGGGCGCCATCCTGGCCTGGGCGGGTCTCTGGCTGGCCGGCTGGGCGATCTATCTTCTGCCAGTCAGCATGACCTGGTTCGGCGTCTGCAAGCTGGCTTCCAACATCAAAGTCACCAGCAGGTCCTGGCTGGGCGTGGCTCTCATGGTCATCAGCGCGGCGGCGATCCTGGCCGTGCAGGGCATTCTGGACTCCCGGGATGACATCACGCCGCACGGCGGCGGCGGCGGGCTGGGCTAT
>CAZXPU010000166.1:0-9860 GCA_964642905.1 uncultured Prosthecobacter sp. | reverse complement strand
CATCGTGTTTCGATTTGAATAGAAATAATGATGGCTAACTGGCGTCATTGGTCTGTCAAGACTTGTCTTTGAATGAGTGCAAGGCACAATTCACAGTTTGAATAAGCAGTCAGCTTAAAGTGCGATTGGTCGCGGCGGGGCATATCGCCCGTGACGCATTGTTTTCATCAGCCTGCACTCAGCCTCGACTGAATCTACGCATGCTGGTTGTTGCCTCCTTGGCCGCCCAGCGTGACACCTATCCGGGTGTCAGAATTCGATTAGAAGTAAGGGAAAACCGTGATTCAAGGCCACAGTTCGGCGCGGGCAAGCGAAACCGAAGACATCGATCTGCTGGAGCTTTTGCTTTTGTTGTGGGAGCAAAAGCTGCTGATCGTGGCGGTCACCGTGCTGCTGGGACTCGGGGCGGCCGCGATGATCCTGCGGCGCTGAAGGTGGTGGCTTTGTCGCAAAGTTGGTTGGCGGAATCACTCGCCGACGCACCAGAGATGCTCCTGCCGGGCCGGTGAGGTGCTGGCTCCGCGCAGGTAGATGCGGCCGTCGCAGATCGCGGGGGAGCTGAAGCATTCATCGCCCAGCGGGTTCTGCGCCAGCAGCGTGAACTTCTCCGGCGTCGCCTCGAACACCGAGGTGACGCCGCCTTTGCTGGTGATGTAGATGCGCGAACCCACCATGACGGGCGAGCCGAAGAACTCGCGGTCCACCTTCTCCGACCAGCGCTCCTCGCCCGTGGCGGCGTTCCAGCACACGGCGCGACCGCCGTCGCCGACGGCGAAGACGTGCCCGTCCTTGACGATCATCGACGGCACGTAGGTCTGGGTCGGGTTCTCCCAGGCGATGCGGCCGGAGCCGTCGGCCTCGAGGGCCATGGTGTGACGCTTGGGATAACCTCCGCCGAGGAAGACGCGGCTGCCGTCGGACACGGCGGTGACGACTGTCTCCTCGGTGCTGCCGTCGATGCTCCAGAGCCTGGTGCCGGTGAGCGGGTCAAAGCTCTCCACCTTCTTGCAGCCGGCCAGCACGGCCTGAGTTTTGCCTGCGGCGGTGATGACGGCGGGCGTGGCGTAGTTGGCCACCGGCGGGCGTTCCTGCTGCCAGACGATCTCGCCGGTGAGCTTGTCGAGGCCGGACATCCTGCCACCGCCGCGATGATCCGCCGAAACGAGCACGATGCTCTGATGGATGACCGGTGAGGAGCCAAAGCCCTGATGCACCTGGAAGTCGCACACACGCCGCTGCCAGAGCTGCTTGCCACTCAGGTCGAGGGCGGTGGTGAAGATGGCGCCGTTGTTGAGGAAGTTGACGAACAGGCGCTCGCCGTCGCTGACGACGTCGGAGGAGGCCTGCGAGGACACGCGGTGGCCCTTGGTGTTCAGGTTGCCCCGGTGCACGACGGTCTGCCAGCGCTCCCGGCCCGTCTCGCGGTCAAAGCTGAGCACCAGCTGCTCCTCGGTCTCGACATCGGCCGTGGCCAGCAGGACCTGGTCGCCAACCACGATGGGCGAACCATGGCCGCGGCCGCGCACCGCAGCCTTCCAGCGGACGTTGGAGCCCTCGCCCCACTTCACCGGCGGATTCTGGCCGGGAGCGGCATGGCCGTCACGGGTCGGGCCGCGCCAGGCGGGCCAGTCGGAAGCGTGGAGTGGCTGAACCAGAAGTGTGGCAGCGAGAAGGGCGGCGGCTTGAAAGGTCATGAAGGCCCTGGATTACGCGCCTGAAACGGCGGGTCATTCGCAGAATCCCTGCGCCTTCAGCCAGAACACCAGGTCGTCGAACCAGGGATGCACCGTGCCGATGAGGCCGGTGCCGTGGTCGCCCTTCTGGTAGAGATGCAGCTCGCAGGGCACGCCCTGCCTGAGCAGCGCGCTGGCAAACAGGAGGCTGTGGTCCACGGGCACCATTTTGTCCTCGGTGGTGTGCCAGACAAAGCAGGGCGGCAGGCCGGGGCGCACCTGCAGCTCGCTGGAGGTGTGACGAACCAGGTCCTCCGACGGCGTCGCGCCGATGAGGTTTTTGCGCGAGGTTTCATGAGGTCGGGTGGTCATGCTGATGACGGGATAACAAAGAATGGCGATGTCGGGACGCGCCGCCCTGAGGCCCTCCGCGCCGGCCAGGTTGCCGTCCTCGGGATGATTGAGCAGCGTGGAGACGAGATGGCCTCCCGCCGAGAAGCCCATCACCCCGACCTTGTCCGGCCGGATCTTCCAGCGGTCGGCCCGGCCGCGGATGTGCTGCATCGCCCGCACGGCGTCCTGTAGCTGTGACGGATAGCGGTAGCCCGTGCTTCCGAGCCGGTAGCGCAGCACAAAGACGGTGAGGCCCTGCTGGTTCAGCCAGAGCGCGAAGGGTTCGGCCTGCCCTTCATAGATGCCGGAGTAGCTGCCGCCGGGGATCAGCAGCATGGCGCAGCCATTCGGTGTCAGCGGCGCGTAAGGCGTGAGCGTCGGCCTGTCACGCTCGCCTTTGCCCAGGGCTGCCGGCGCACCTTCGGGCCAGAGTAGCTCCGGCTCCCCGGCGGCGCCCGGCAGGGAATGCGGGGCCAGGAACAGGAGGGTTGAGCAGGCCAGGATCAGGAAAGACTTCATGTGAGGAAATGAGGAGGCGACCGGGAGGGTACGCCGATGAGCGCGCAGATTGTCCGGCAAAGTCCGTGCGGCTGCGACGTTCCTGGCTGACTCCATCCCTCTCACATGCGTTTTCTTCCCGTCCTGCTTCTTGTCCTTGTCCCGTTTTTTCAGGTCCTTGCCGCCAGTACACAGTTTACGGAGGAGGATCTCGCGGCCCTGACGGAAAAGGGTGTGATCGAGTCGCCGGACTACTGGCGGGCGAATGCCACGGAGGATGGCAAGTGCGATGGAGAGCTTGTGGCGTCGCTGCTGATCAAGATCGCCAGCCTCACGATGCCGGTGAAGACGCTCGATGAGGCTCTGGACGTGCTCACAAGACAGCGGGTGCTTGGCTCGCCGGACTACTGGAAGAAGACGGCGGTTCCCGGTGCGGCGTGCACGGGCAAAAACGTGGCCATCCTGCTCAGCCGCGGCGCGGCACAACTGCCGGTGGATCCGCCGAAGTCGGTCAACGCCACGCCGCTGGAGGCGACCGGCTTTGATCAGCTACGCGACAGTTATGATGTCGTCATCGCCGGTGCGGGCACGGGCGGTGTCGGTGCGGCGGTGCAGGCGGCCCGGCTCGGGGCCAGCGTGCTGCTGCTGGAGGAGACGGAGTGGATTGGCGGCCAGGCGATGGCCGCGGCGGTCACCTCGATGGACGAGGGCCGCACGCTGGTGCGCGAGCGCGGCCTGTATCGCGAGCTCTGCGGCCTCATCGCCGCGCATTACCGGCCGCTCGGCGTGAACCACCTCACCGCCTACTGGCACGGCCATGTCGGTGTCGAGCCGCGCGTGGGAAGGCGTCTTCTGCATGTGATGCTGGGCGATGCCAAGGGCCGCGGCGTGCTCGATCTCGCCCTGCTGGCCCGCGTTTCCAAAGTGACGAAGGAAGGCCGCACTGTCACCGGCGTGGAGGTCAGTCACGCGGGCCGCACGCGCCACATCGCGAGCAAGGTGCTCGTCGATGCCACGGAGTGGGGCGACGTCATCCCGCTGACGGGAGCACGTTATCGCGTGGGCAACTGTCTCAATGATGCCATCGACCCGAAGCATCATGTGCAGTCCAACACCTGGACCGCCGTGGTGAAGCAGTATCCGCAGGGCGTGCCTGCGGAGCTGATCCTGCGCGAAAAGCCGCCCGGCTACACCGACAAGGTGCAGGCCGCGTTTTCGAAATCGCTCGTCGCGGGCGAGAAGGTGGATCTGAAGGCCAAGCCCTGGAACTGGGCCACCTTCATCGGCTATCGCGGCATGCCGGACAGCGCCCGTCCGGCCGACAACAGCGTCATCACGCGCACGCATCTGAACTACAACAACGACGTGCATTCCACCATCGCCGAGATCGAGGATCCCGCTGCGCGGCAGGCCATGAACCGCGTCATGCAATTGAAGACGCTGCAGCTGCTCTACTACATCCAGAACGTGCTCGGGAAGACCGACTGGTCCGTGGCGAATGACGAGGGCTATGACACGCCTTCGCACGTCGCGGCGGTCGATGCCTGGATCCAGAAGCAGCCGGAGCTTGCACCTTTTCGTCCGGTGCTCGTGCATTTCTCCATCATCCCCTACACACGCGAAAGCCGCCGCATCGTCGGCCTGCACACGCTGCGCCCGTCGGAGATCGAGCGCGTGAAGGCGAAGCCGGTACAGTTCCGCCACACGGTGGCGCTCGGCGACTACGCCATCGACCTGCACGGCTCCATGCGCAAGGAATGGCTGGAAACCGACCTCGATCTCGAGAGCGACATTCCGCACAAGTTTGGCGAGCGCGGCATCGGGCCCTTCGCGATCCCGTTTGAGTGCCTCATTCCTGAAACGCTCGACGGCTTCCTGCCCGCCGAGAAGAACTTCAGCCAGAGCCGCATGGTCAACGGCGCCACCCGCCTGCAGCCGCACACCTTGAACATCGGCCAGGCCGTCGGCGCCGTCGCCGCGCTCGCCGCCAAGGAAAACCTCGCCCCGCGCGCCGTTGATCCCGTCAAAGTGCAGCGCCTTCTCCTCGAAGCCGGCGACACCCTCGCCATCGACCCCGTGAAAGCCCGGCACGGCACGGAGGCCTGGCGCGAGCTGCAGATGGAGGTGTTGAAGAATGGGGTGGAGGTGAGGTAAGGCAGCATCCCCATGAGCAAAATCGATCACAAGAAGGAACTCGCGTTTCTCTACAAAGCCTCCGCCAAGGAAGTGCGTGAGGTGAGAGTGCCGAGCCTGAACTACCTCATGATCGACGGCGCTGGCGATCCCAACACGACGCCTGCCTATGCTGAGGCCGTGGAGGCGCTGTTTTCCGTCTCCTACAACGCGAAGTTCGCGCTGAAGAAATCCAGCGCTTCCGTTGATTACGCGGTGATGCCGCTGGAGGGCTTGTGGTGGGCTGATGACCTTTCCGCCTTCACCCGGGAAGACCGCACACAGTGGCGCTGGACCATGATGATCATGCAACCGCCCATCGTGACCCAGGAGGTCATTCAGGCCGCCATTGAGGCCGTTTCACGAAAGAAGAACCTGCCCGCGCTGAGCAAGCTGCGCTTCGAAGCCTTCGCCGAGGGTCGCTGCGCTCAATTGCTCCACGTCGGCCCCTTCACCGAGGAAGGGCCGAACATCCAACGCGTCCACGACTTCATCGAGGCCCGGTCCAAGCTCAGCGGCAAGCACCACGAGATCTACCTCTCCGACATCCGCCGCTCAGATCCCCGCAAATGGAAGACCATCCTGCGCCAGCCGATGTGCAGAGGAACTGACGGCGGGTGGTGATCATGGCTGGGTGACTCGGAGACGCATGAAGCGCTGGCTTTGCCCCGTGATGGGGCTGGTGTCGCGCACGGTGATGCTGCGGGTAGTGCCGTCCGAGGTATCGCTGATAGTCGTGAGGCCGGCGGAGTTCCAGGCGAGCAAATCGCTGCTGGCCTCCATGGCTGTCGTGATGTCTGGCGCGGCCGGCTCCGGCATGGTGTAGGTGCAGGTGAAATAGCTGCCACCGGGCTGAGCGCTGAGTGCAGGAGTGACACGGTCTTTCAGCCCGGCTTCATGCGGTGAGAGCCCGAGGGCGTATTTGACGAGATTGGGCACGTTGTCCTGCGCGGGAGTGGATGCGGGTGCTCCGGTGGTGGAGGCGTTGGCGGGCAGCTCATGGTGCATGAGCCAGTGATGATAGCGGCGCGGCAGGGAAAAGTCGGCCGGTTGATCAAACTGGCCGCTGCTGTTGATGAACTCGGGATCAATGAACAGGCTGGTGCTGTCGATGAGACCGCCGGAGACATCGTGCAGGGTCCGCCAGGTGGTCGCGTTCCAGGTGGCGGCGGGCGCGGTGGCGGTCCACACATCGCTGCCGGTGGCGTGGTAGAGGTTGTTGTTGATGGGGAAGAGACCGCCATTGGTTACCGCGCTTTTGAAGGCGATGTGTGTGGTGGTGTCGCTGAAGATGTTGTGCCGCACCTCCCATCCGCTCTGATACTCCAGCGTGATGCCGGTGAGGCAGTTGTGAGCGGTATTGTGCATCACTTTCAGGGCACCAGGACTGGTGCAGCGGGTGTTGAGATTGTAACCGCGGCGGTTGTTGCACACCACGTTGCGGCGAATGATGGCATTCGTGACACGATCTGGAGTGGAACCGCCAAAGGCGCTGATGCCGGTGTCCGTGTTGTTCAGGAAATTGTCCTCCACCACGATGTCGTCAAAGCCGCCCTGAAGGCTGGGCACCCAGATGGAAATGCCGTTTCCGCCATTCACGCCGGGGCGCACGTTTTCCACGGTATTACCGCGAATGACGAGCCCGATGGGACTTTGGATGTAGATGGCCTCGTGGTCCTGTGTGCCTGCAGGGTCAAAGCGGCCGTCCACATCGAGATCACGGATGGTGTTGTTTTCCACCAGCACATTCACCATGCGGCCGGAGAGCGCCGCCGTGCCATCGCACCAGAACTTGGTGGCAAAGAGCACATTGGAGATGGTGTTGCCACGCAAGACCACCTCCTCCAGCCGCTGGTCAGGATAGTGCAGATTGATGGAGGTGACGTTCCATTCGAAATCGCAGTCCTCGATGGTGATGCCACGCACAGGGCCGCTCGCAGCGCGGAAGCTCACAGGAGTCGAGCCCGCATGAAAGGCGAGATTTCTCACCGTGATGTGAGAGCGGTCCACAAAAGAAAAACCGGTGCCGCCATTCTGCGTGGTGCGCACGACATGTGCCGTGGGTGTGCCGGACGAGGGTTTCCAAAAAACTTCACGCGTCGTGGCGTTGTGAAACCACGCGCCGTCCGTGCATGTGGTGTCGGATGCCTTGCGCTGGAAAATACCATCCTCCCACAAGTGCGCGGCATCACTGGTGAGTGACTGCCACTTGAAGACGCCACCGCTCGTGGCCGTCCATCCGGCCAGCGCTTTTTGCCCGGTGATGACGACTGGTTTGGCCCCTGTGCCGTAGCGATCAAACACGATGGGCACGCCAGCAGTCCCAGAGCCGGAAAAGACCACACTGCCGAAGCTCTCAAAGGTCTCCCCAGACTTCAAAAGGATCTGGTCGCCTGCCTGGAAGCCCGGACTCGTGCTGTAGGAAGCGATCTTCGCCAGCGTCTTCCACGGAGATGAGGGAGAGGTGCCCGTATTGGCATCACTGCCCGTGGTGCTGACGTGGTAGGTGGCAGCATGCCCTGATAAAAATGAGCTGCCAAATAGGGTAAGATTGAGAAGGAGACGTTGCATGAGATTCGATGAGCCAAGACAAATAAGTGTCTCAACCGGGAATCGATAACGCCGAAGAGCAAGGTTGTATTAGATGGGCAATCCAAACTCTCTGATTCGCAACGCTGAATGCAGCAAAGCTTAAATCACTCCGCTTTCCCATCCGCCACCGGCGGCCGGTGGCGTTCGATCCTCGAATGAATGTCGCCGGGGTTGTAGGGGCTGTGGCAGAGTTGGGCTAGATCAACTGGTTGAGGGCGCCTCATTTTTTTCACTGCGGGCGGGCGGTGGCTCAGGGAGTCAGGTCATCCACCACGCAGCGAAAGCCGTCGCAGCGCCAGCGTCGTGTGGAGGGCTGGTTGCCGCGGAAGGAGGAGAGCAGGGGCACGGGCGCGCTGCTGCCCCAGGAGGCGCCGCGCAGGACATGGTCCTTGTTGGATTCGTTGTAGAAGTCCTCGCACCATTCCCAGACGTTGCCGCCAAGGTCGTAAATGCCGAGCGAGTTTGGCGGATAGCTCATCACGGGCGACGTGATCGCTTGGCCGTCGGAATAACCATGGATGATCTTCTCGTTGGGCAGCTGCGCGGCGCAGTCGGCGTCCGCGTAGTTGCCGGCTCCTTTTCCCGGCGGCCATGAGGGGCCCCAGGGATAGAGGTCCTTGATTTTGCCGCTCCGCTTTTCCGGGGTTGTGCCGACGGCTTCCAGGTCGCCAAGGCCAACGGCGAGGCTCCATTCACGGTCGGTGGGCAGGCGATACCTGCGGCCTTCCTTTCGGCTCAGCCAGGCGCAGAAGGCCTGGGCATCGTCCCAGCTCACGTTCACGACCGGGTGCTCCTCGCCCGCCTTTGCGGAGAGGCTGTCGAGCCTGCTGTCTTTCCATGAAGCGTCGGCCTGAGGGTTGGATGCCACGTAGGCGGAGTAGTCGGAGCGCCGTGTTTCATGCACGCACATCCGCGTGTTCGTTCCCGGCAAAGCCACGAACTTCATGCCCAGGCTGTTGGTGAACGAGGCGGATGGCCTGGCAAAATCGAAGCCATGCACCGCCTCGGCGGCGAGCGTGGAGATGCGATGGTGCAGGCGATACACCTCAGCCCGCGTATCCCGGCCGTCGGGACCGTAGCGGTTGCAGAGGAAGATCACGAAGGTGCGGGAGAACGGGTCGATCCACAGCATCTGCCCCGTCCACCCGGTGTGGCCGTAGCCGCCGACGGGGAAGAGGGCGCCACGATGCAGGGTGTAGTCATGCGGCGGCGTCCGGTAGGGGGTGTTGATGTCCCAGCCCAGGCCGCGCTGCACGGGCAGGTTGTTCGCAGCGGGGCTGCGCAGGCCGGGCGGGCTCTGCACCTCCGTCATCTGCCTGATCGTCTCCGGCTTGAAGAGGCGCACGCCCTCCAGTTCGCCGCCCTGCAGCATCATCCGGGCAAAGCGGGCGAGGTCGCCCGTGGTCGTGAAAAGGGAGGCATGGCCGCTCACGTTGCCCATTTCCCGGGCGATCGTGTCATCGACGAGTCCGCGCTGCGGCGCGCTCGAAGGAGCCGTGCGCTTGAGTTTCTCGCCGGAGGGGCGGAAGACCGTGTCGGTCATCCTCAGCGGCTGGAAGATCTCGCTGCTGCAAAACTCATCCAGTGTGCGCCCGCTGGCCTGCTCGACCGCCATGCCGAGGAGCATCGTGCCAATGCTGCTGTAGGAAAATGCGGAGCCCGGCTCGAACAACGGCTTCTCGCGGCAGGCCTGCGCGCGGGCCTCGGCGGGTGATTGGCTGAAGGGCGGCCGGGTGCCGTTCAGGTTCACCTGCAGGCCGGAGCTGTGCAGCAGCAGATGCCTGAGGGTGATCTTTTCCCGCCCTTCACCGATGAAGTCCGGCAGGTGCCTTGAAACCGGATCTTCGAGCCTCATCAGGCCGCGTTCGATGCAGAGCATCGCCGCGCTGGCCGTGGCGACCACCTTGGTCACCGAGGCCACGTCAAAAAGGCTGTCCTCCGTCATGGGTTCGACGGCGGGCTTGAGGGCGCGGTTGCCGAAGGCCTTGTGATAGGACTCGCCGTCACGCTCCACCCAAAGCGAGGCGCCGATGAGGGTGCCGTCGGCAATGGCCTTCCGGATCTCGGCGTCGAGCTTGGGCAGCTTGTCTTTCTGGAAGGCCTCGCCCGCATGAAGATCGAGGCCCGCGATGAGGGCAAGCGTGGCAAGCAGAGGCTGGCGAACTCGGTGGATCATGTGAGAAACTCATACGCATGGCAGCACCCTGAATCTGTCTCGCCTCGTCAAAACCTGCTTCAGCGTGACTCAGAAGCCTGAATGGACGACCACGGAATGCTCGAAACCCACGGAATCCTGAAGGAGTCAGGATCCCAAGGCCTGGCTTTCCGTGGATTCGGTGTCTTCCGTGGTTCTGTCTCACCTCGCCAAACCCTGCTTCAGCGTGGCCCAGAAGCCGGAATGGACGACCCCGGAATGGCCGAAACACACGGAATCCTGAAGGAGTCAGGATCCCAAGGCCTGGCTTTCCGTGGATTCTGTGTCTTCCGTGGTTCTGTCTCACCTCGTCAAGCCCTGCTTCAGCGTGACCCAGT
>CAZXPU010000165.1:0-9881 GCA_964642905.1 uncultured Prosthecobacter sp. | reverse complement strand
GTTATTCCCTGAACGCCGTGAACGAGCTGGGATGGATCGTGACCGGCACGGTCATGCACGGCCTGGCCTTCACCCTCTACTTCATCACGACGCAGATCTACCTCGAGGAGCGGATCGACCCGCGCTGGCGGGTGCGGGCGCAGGCGCTTCTGGCCCTGCTGATGAGCGGGGTGGGAAACCTCTGCGGCTACCTGGGCGGAGGCTGGTGGCATGACGCCTGCATGACCGCCGCCGGCACGGACTGGCGGAGGTTTTGGTTGGGCGAGACCGCCCTGACGGCTGCCGTCTGCCTGTTCTTCGCCCTGGCCTACCGGGGACGTCAGGTTCGCGCCTAACAGGAGATGCCCGACGTAATTCAAGGTGGACACAGGGTTTGACAAATGTCACGCAGGGAAAAGTCGGCCCGTGCGCGATCGTATCCTTTCCACCCCCCATGCCCCGTTCCCTTCAACTTCTCCTTCTTCTGCCCCTGACCGCCCTGGGCGCCGATGATGTCGCCACGCGCGGCCAGGCCGCCTTCGAGCAGAAGATCCGTCCGCTGCTGGAGCAGTACTGCTATGACTGCCATGCCGACGGCGTCGACAAGGGCAGCTTCCTGCTCGACGAGCACAAGGACTATGCGTCGATGCGTTCGGACTTCGTCCTCTGGGACCATGTGCGCCAGCAGCTGGTGACCCACGTGATGCCGCCGGAGAAGAAGGACAAGCCGAGCCTGCAGCAGCGCGACGAGATCGTGGCCTGGATTGATGACGCGGTGTTCTGGTTCGACCCGGCGAAGCCCGACCCGGGCCATGTCACGGCCCGGCGCCTGAACCGGACCGAGTATAACAACACGGTGCGTGACCTGCTTTACGTCGATTCGCGTCCGGCCCGGGAGTTTCCGCCGGACGACAGCGGCTACGGGTTCGACAACATCGGTGATGTGCTGAGCGTGTCGCCGATGCTGATGGAGAAGTACCTGCGCGCCTCGCGCGAGGTGGCTGAGGATGCCTTCGACGTCTCCATTCCCGAACACGCGGACGTGGAGCTGGGGGCCGGCAAGCTTTGGAGCAGCAAGGGCAAGACCGACGAGTCCAACGGCGTGCGCTGGTTCCATTCGGCGGCGGAGGCCACGGGCAAGTTCAACGCGCCCGCTGCCGGCAGCTACCTGGTGACGCTGCATGTGGCCGCAACTGAATCCGGCGGCGAACCCGCCAAGGTGGCCCTGCGGGTGAACGGCAAGGATGTCTCCACGTACGATGTGACGACGCGCTGGAAGGATGACAAGGGCCCCTGGCAGAAGATCACCAAGACCGTGCAGCTCAACGGCGGCGAATCGAAGATCTCCATGGCGTATCTGAACGATCATTCCGATCCCGCGAATCCGGACCCGGCGAAGCGTGACCGCAACGTGGCGCTCGACAAGATCACCATCCAGGGGCCCTCCGGCCTGCTGGCGCCGCGTGGCAGCCGGTTCCTGCGCTGGCTGCTGAATGACAAGCCGGTGGGCCTGCCCGCCGCGTTGTTCACCGGCGAGGATTTTTCCAGGGGCGAGGGAGATGCGGCGCCTGACACCGGCGGCATTGTCCTGGCAAGCGGCGGCTATGTGAAACGTGCGGTCGAGCTGACGCAGGCGGGCCGTTACAAGTTCACCTTGAAGGCCGGAGCCCAGCAGGCGGGGGACGAACCTGCGAAGGCTGAGCTGCGCATGGCCGGCAAGACGATCGGCGCCTTTTCCGTGACCGCGAAGAACCAGGCGCCGCAGTGGTTCCATGTCGAGGCGGACCTGCCGGCCGGCGCGCATGAGCTGCAGGTCTGGTTCACGAATGACTTCTGGGATCCCGAGACCAAGCAGGACCGCAACCTCTGGGTCCACCAGGTGAGGATTGAAGGGCCGCTGGGCGGTGCCGGCGGCATCCAGCCCGCCGATCTTCCCGCTCTGGTGGAGAAGATGGGATCGCGCCTGTTCCGCCGCCCGGTTCATGAGGAGGAGAAGACGAAATGGCAGTCCTTTGCCGAGCTCGCCATCAAGGAGGGCGAGGCCCCCCTGGGCGCCCTTCGTTACGTGCTTGAAGGCATGCTGGTGTCGCCGTCGTTCCTGTTCCGGGTTTCGCCGCAGCCGGCCGGACCGGTGCAGAACGGCATCGCGGACATCGACGAGCACAGCCTTGCCAGCCGCCTGTCCTACTTCCTCTGGTCCTCGCCGCCGGATGAACGCCTGCTGCAGCTTGCCTCGAAGAAGGAGCTCCGGAAGAACCTGGCCGCCGAGGTCGCCCGCATGATGAGCGACTGGCGCGCCTATTCGCTGACGGAGGACTTCGCCGGACAGTGGCTGCAGCTGCGGGACATGGACATCGTTTCACCCGACACGCGCCGTTTCCCTGAATGGAGCGGCAGGATTGCCAGCGCCATGAAGCGCGAGAGCCAGTCCTTCTTCCAGCACATCCTGAACGAGAACCGCAGCGTCCTGGAGTTCCTGAATGCGGACTACAGCTTCATGGACCGGCGCCTCGCCGCTTATTACGGAATCAAGGACGGCCCCAAGGGCGACAAGTTCGAGAAGGTGTCGCTTCAAGGCACGCCCAGGGGCGGCATCCTGACCCATGGCAGCATCCTGACGCTGACCTCCGAGCAGACACGCACGTCGCCGGTGAAGCGCGGCAAGTATCTGCTGGAAAACATCCTGGGCACGCCGCCTCCTCCGGCGCCCGGCGGCGTGCCTCCCCTGGACGACAAGAAGATGCGCTCCTCCAACATGACCCTGCGCGAGCAGCTCGCGGAGCATCGCAGCAACGCCTCCTGCGCCGGCTGTCATGCCTTCCTGGACCCGATCGGCTTCGCCTTTGAAAACTACGACGCCATCGGCCGCTACCGGACGGAGGAGAAGAAGCACCCGATCGATGCGTCAGGGCAGCTGGTTCGCGGCCAGCAGTTCAAGGACCTGGTCGAGCTGCGCGGCATCCTGGCGCGCGACCTGGCCGATGATTTCACGCGCAACCTGGCCGAGAACCTCATGACCTACGCCCTCGGCCGCGGCCTGGGCTACAGCGACAAGCCGGCGGTGCACGAGGTGGTCAGGCGCACAAAGGCCGGTGGCTACAAGTTCCGCGACATGTTCATCGCCATCTGCGAAAGCGTGCCCTTCCAGAAGATGCGCGTGGAGCAGGGGGCCGAGTAGCGGGCGTCCTGGGCTTGCGTTCAGGCGGCCTCCGCGGCGGTGAGGCTGTTGTTCACCGCGGCCCTGCCGGCGGCAGGCTCGCCCGTCAGCGTGCAGCGGAGAAAGTCCTCGGCCTCACGGCAGTTCTTGTCGGGATCCAGGGGCAGTCGCAGGCTGAGTTCAAGCCCCTGGGGGTCGAGCCTGCGCGCGGTGATGGTGCCTCCATGCAGGTGCATGGTCACGTAGCAGGCCATCATGTTGACGCCGAAGTCGTCGGGCTTGCGGCTGCGCGTGTAGAAGGGGTCGAACAAATTTTGCGCACTGTCATGCGGCCCCCCCCAGGCTCCGGTGTCCTCCAGCGTGATGACGGCGAAGGCGTCGCCGTAGGTGTCGGTGTCGACCCTGGCTGAGAAGCGGATGTCATCCCCGGGCTGCAGGTGGGTGATCTCCTCGATGAAAAGCAGGCTGATGAGCTGACGGAAGCGGTCGCCATGCACAAGAAGCTCGGGGAAGTCCGCGGGCACCTCCAGGGTCAGCCTCAGCTTGCGCTCCTGAAGGTGGCTGGCATACAGGGCCTGGGCCTCCGCGAGCAGTTCGGGCAGCCGCACGCGATCATGACGGCTGAGCTTCCGTGCGTGGGAGGCGTGGGCGAGGTGGGTGAGCAGGTTTTGAATCCGCTCGATCTGATGGGTGGCCTGGCCCTGGGTCTCGATCCAGAAGGCGGGGTCGCGCGGATGCCGGCCCTCGATTTCCTCCATGAGCTTCATGGGGGAGAGATCGATGAAGGCCCGCACCACGGTGAGCGCGTTGCGCAGGTGGTGGTTGAGCCCCTCCGCCAGGATGGCCATGCCGCTGACCCGGTCCGCCATGAGCTGGCTGCGCAGGTCGTCCGCCTTGTCACTGAGCAGGCGTTCCTGGCTGAGCGCGGACTGATAGGCCTCCACGGCCTGCTGAAGCACCTCGCCTAGACTGTCCGGGTTCAGGGGTTTGTGCAGGTAGCGCCAGGCACGCCCTTCGTTGACGGCCTTCACGGCGCTGTCGTAGTCGGTGTAGGCCGTGACCAGGATGCGTACGACGCCAGGCATCAGCCTGCTGACGCGCTCCAGCAGCTCGACACCGCTTTCACCCGGCATCCTCTGGTCGGTCATCAGCACCCCGATGCGCGAGCCGTGCTGCTCGAGGATCGTCCAGGCGTCGGCGGCGTTGGTGGCCGTGTGAATGACATAATCGTCCTCGAAGCAGCGCTCAAAGTAATGCAGAGAGCGCTCCTCATCATCCACATACAGGATGTGAAAGGGACATTTGCCAGGGGGGGTCATTCGATGTCTGTAGGCCTGAAGATAAGGGTGAATTCGGTGTGCTGGCCCGGCTGGCTGGTGGCGGAGATCGTGCCGTTCATGCCCTGCATCATGCGGTAGCACAGGCTCAGTCCCAGCCCCATTCCCTTGCCAACGTCCTTGGTGGTGAAGAAGGGGTCGAAAATCTTCTGAAGCACATCCTCGGCGATGCCGTCGCCGTTGTCGCGGATCCGCACCTCCACGCCGTCCCCGGTCCGGGCGGCGCTGAGGATGATCTTCGGCGCCTTCTGGCTGCACATGGCGTCGAAGCTGTTCTGCAGCAGGTTGATGAAAATCTGGATGATGTGGTTTTCATCCCCCAGGACAACCAGCTTCGGGGGAATGTTGATGATGAACTCCGCGTTGAGGTCGCTCAGCTGCTTGTTCATCAGGCGGGTGGTTTTGCGCACCGCATTGCCCAGGTCGACGGGGGAGGCCCCGCGGCTTTCCGGATGAGCGAAGATCCTCAGGTCGGAGACGATCGATGCCACCCTGCCGACGCCCTCGCTGATGTCGGTGAGGATCTCATTCACGGGTTCACCCTGTTCGGGCGTCATGGCCTTCGCCTTCTTCTTCAGCAGGAACACCGCCGTCTGCACGAAGTTCAGCGGGTTGTTGATCTCATGCACGATGCCTGCGCTCAGACGGCCGATCGACGCGAGTTTTTCGCTCTGCACAAGCTGGGCCTCGGTTTCGCGCAACAGGCACAGGGTGCTGGTCAGCTCCTCGTTGCGGTTTCTGAGCTCCTCACGCTGGGCCTCCACCTTGCAACGGTTGACGAACTCCCTCAGCCGGATGCCATGGTGCTGACGGCTGCCGAAATAAAGCACCAGGCAGGTCAGCAGGGTGAAGATCGTGTTGTTGATGAAGTCGGCGTTGCCGTGCATGTCCGCTGCATAATCCACGTTGGGCAGCGTGGCGGCAAAGTAGCAGGCGAGCACCAGGCCGACCGTGAGGCCGATCTCCTGGAAGGTCCAATGGAACACAAAGGAGGTCCCCACCAGGCAGAGCAGCAGGCCGGTGTAATAGCCTGAACCCGCGTCGCCGCTGAGATAGATCATGAGGCTGATGGCCAGCGCAGGCAGCAGGGGCAGAATGACGGGGTAAACCCGGTGATACCTGGCCGCCCAGCTTTGGTCGAGCGCCAGCAGAAGGGGCACGCAGAGGAGCGAGCAGAGCAGTCTGAGCAGGAGGAAATCCCAGAAGAATTCGGGGTAGGCCAGCCAGTCCAGCACGGAGCAAAACGGCACCAGCACCATGACAAACCAGGCGCCGAGCCGGGCGTTCCTGAGGTTGAGCTGCTGGATTTCACCCGCAAAGCGTGCCGAACCTTCCGCCTTTGCCAGGACGTTGGGATCGATCCTTGGGGCCTCCACGGGCTTCACCTCAACGGTTCCCGCAGCTGCACCAAAGTGCAGCGGAGTCGTTGCGGGAGAGCGGGTGGCGATGGAGGTCACAGTAGTATAGTATTTACAAAAATTACACTGAATTTACAAAAATCGCAAACGCGAAGCTGTAAATTCACGCAATTTCTCTTCCCCTCCAGCCAAGCCCTCAGGACCTGCCTTGTTGCCACCCTGGCCCTGCTATTTTCTCAAGGAAAAGAACATCCGGGCGCTTTCCGCCACGCCATAGGCGCTTTCTTGCTGGGAAAGTTCGTCAGTCTGGATGCGCAGGTCTGCCAGGGCCTTGTAAATGGGGCCGCGCTCCTGAATCAGACGCTCCAGCTTGACCCTGGGTGGCTCTTCGCCACGCAGCAGGGGGCGGTCATTGTTGGAGGCGGTGCGCCTGACGAGGAGATCGGTGCCTGCCTCGAGCCAGGTGATGAAGCCGAGGTGCCGGAGCAAAGGACGGTTCACCGGCTGGGTGATGATGCCTCCTCCGGTGGCGATGACGCTGTGACGGGTGCCCAGAAGCTCCCGCAGCACGGCGCTTTCCCGTCTGCGGAAACCGGCTTCGCCTTCACGGGCGAAAATCTCCGGGATGCTGCACCCCGCCCGGTCGACGATCATGTGGTCGGTGTCCACGAACTGAAAACCGAGCAGGCGTGCGACGATCCTGCCGACGCTGGACTTGCCGCTGCCCATCAGGCCGATGAGGACGATGTTGGGGCTGCGGGGCAGGGGGGCTTCTCCGCCATCATCCACCTCGGCCAGGATGGAGGAGGCCAGCCACGGATCGTTCTGCAGGGCGTCGAAGTAGGAGGGGTAGGCGGGCGTCCAGCCGGTGGCGCGCAGCCGGGCGTTGGAAACGGACTTGTGACTCCAGCCGCGCTTGCGCAGCGGGTCGGGCGCCCGCGTTTCAGGAATTGGCAGACCGAAAAGTGTGGCCAGCTTTTCAAGGCAGCTGCGCTGGGTCATCTGGGCGTCGTCCACCACGTTGAAGATGTCGGCCTGGGCTGTTGTGACGAGATGCACCAGCGCGGCGGCGGCGTCATCGGCATGGATCTGGTTGAGCAGTCGTCCGTCCGGCGCTTCCGGGCTGACCTCAATGCCGCTGCGACCTTCCAGCAGGTTTTTCAGGACGAAAGACCTGCCAGGTCCGTAAATGCCCGCCAGCCGGGCGACGAGGCCGCCGCGTCCCAGCGCGATGTTTTCCGCGGCTCGCAGAAGCCTGCCGGTTTCGCGATCGGGATCCGCGTGACTGTTTTCATCAACCAGGCTGCCGTCGGTCTGCGGATACACGCTGGTGCTGCTGGTGAAGAACGGCCTGGCTTCCGGATAAGCCGCGGTCAGGTGGCTCATTCCGTTCACATAGACGGCCTGGTAGGCCTCCGCACCTCCGCGTCCGGAGCTGGCGCAGTGAATGAAGGCATCCACCGGTCCTGTGCGTGTGCGCAGGGCCTGCACGGCTTCTGCGGAGGCGACGTCGCCGCTGAGGACCGTCCAAGGTTTGACGGCGCTCAGGCGTTCCGCCGAGGACTGGGAATGCGTGACGCCAAGCACTTCGTGGCCGTTGGCATGGAGCAGGTCGGCGGCACGTTCACCGACATAGCCGCAGCCGATCAGGAGGATCTTCATGAGTTGCGGCGATGTTTTTGGTAATGTTTCACGAGGCCGTCCACAACGCCGCGTGCATAGTCCTCGATGGCGCTGGTGACGAGCCTGCCACCGATGAGGGTGCGACCGTGGTAATGCCCGGCAAGCAGCCGGCGGTAGGTTTCCTCATGGTTCATGACATAGGGCTCCAGATAGACGACCGGGCAGAGGTAAAGGCGGTTGGCGAGCAGGTTCCGCGCATAGACGTAGGGGTTGTCGTTCACGCGCCTGGCGTTGGGCGTGGTGTAAACATAAGGTGTTAGGCCGGTGCTGCGGGCCATGCTTTCGGCGACGGCGCTGGCAAGCGGCAGCTCCTCCTCGTGCACGCGACCGAAGAGCCGCATCAGCATTTCAAAACGGACATCCTGCTGCATCAGCTCCGAGTTGGCGTAGCAGCCGTTGACGAGCGTGTGCAGGTGGTTCAAGGGCGAAAACTGCGGGGCGGTGGCATCCCCCCAGGACTCGGCGTTGAAGTGCAGGCAGAGGACGATGTCCGGCTTGATCTCACGGTTCACTTTCTCACCTCGTGCATGGATTTCACTGACGCGGTAAAACAGCTTCTCCCGCTGCCAATGCACCGTCAGCAGCTTGGCGTCGCCAGCCAGGCCCACGTAGCTCTCCGTGGGGCTGGCAAATCCAGATTCCAGGAGGAGCTGACGGGCGTCCTGGTCGAGGTCCTGCGGGCGCCGGGAGGTCACGGGTTCGGTATTCTCGCGGACCAGATGCACGACGGCGCCGAGATCGGTCAGGGATTGTTTCAGCACCCGGGCGGTGAGCAGGGAGAGGTCGCCTTCCCGGATGTCTTCGCCTGGCTGGAAACTGAGCAGACGCTCCTCCATCGCCGCCCACTGGCCTCCAATGTGACCGGGGTCGAGAGCGATGACCAGGTCGCTGAGCACAGGCCGTCCCTTCAGAGGCGGCAGCTGGCTGGCGCTGCGCCAGTAGCCTGAAGATGCGGGGCGGTCCGTCGAATCCACCGTGGATTGAAAGCTCACCCGACGTGGCGGCTCGCCCGTCTGGCCGGTGGGTACAAGCAGGGCTTCCGGGGTGATTTCAAACGGCGGCGGCAGGCTGTTAGGCTGGGAGTAAATCTCACGCCAGGCCTTCTCAAACTCCTCCCGGGACATGGAGCGCGCGAAGGCGTCCAGAAGCGTCCAGTCCGGCTTGCTGCCAAGGGGGCTGAGCTTCACCAGCTGGGCCGGATCCTGCGGCGCGGATGTCGGCGGCGGACTCGAAGGAGCAGCCGTCGGTGCTGGTGCTGGGGCGGCGGGTGCAGCGGGTTCGACTGCCGGCGGCGAGTTGGGCGGAGCTTGAGCGCTCAGCATCGCGGCGCTGGCGAGGGCAAGCGCGCACGAAGTCAAACACCTCATGATTTTCATGGTTTCATGATTAGGCCGCGTTTGCAGGCCTGTCATATCCCAAAAACATGAAACTCAGCGTGCAGGCCCGGAGGCAAGCGCAAAAAACCTCCAGCCTTTGCAGGGCTGGAGGTTATGAAGACAGGCCTTGCGGGCGGGGCTTACTTCGCCTTGGCGAAGAGGTCGGCCACGGCGGCCCAGTTGACCACGTTCCACCAGGCGGAGATGTAGTCGGGGCGCTTGTTCTGATACTTCAGGTAGTAGGCGTGCTCCCAGACATCGCAGCCCAGGATGGGCGTGCCGCTGCCGTCCATGAGCGGGTTGTCCTGGTTAGGTGTGGAGGTCACGGCGAGCTTGCCGTCCTTCACCACGAGCCAGGCCCAGCCGGAGCCGAAACGGGTGGCGCCAGCCTTGGCGAAGGCTTCCTTGAAGGCGTCGAAGCTGCCAAAGGCGGCGTTGATGGCGTCAGCGAGCTCACCGGAGGGGGCTCCGCCGGCGTTCGGGCCCATGAGGTTCCAGAAGAGGCTGTGGTTGTAATGACCGCCACCGTTGTTGCGGACGGCGGCACGGATGCCTTCCGGCACGCTGTTGATGTTCTTGCAGAGGTCCTCAATGGACTTCGCTTCAAGCTCGGCGTTGCCGGCGATGGCGTTGTTGAGGTTGGTCACATAGGCGTTGTGATGGCGGCCATGATGGATCTCCATGGTCATCGCGTCGATGTGCGGCTCAAGGGCGGTCTTGTCGTAAGGAAGGGCGGGAAGGGTGTGGGCCATAAGGATGAGTTGAGTTCGGACTGGGTAGGTAGCTGGGATACGCGGTGCGGCAAGGGCCAGCTGCCATCACTTTTGAAGCCAGCCCGGGCTTGATTCCGGCGGCGGCTTCCGGCAATGCTTGCCTAACCAATCCCCCCGCCCATGCCGCCCTACGTCGATGAAACCATCCCCCAGCACGATCACGAACCGCCCCGGCGCTTCGAGGTCCGTCAAAGCATGAAGGATGCGCCGCTCACCCG
>CAZXPU010000164.1:0-9990 GCA_964642905.1 uncultured Prosthecobacter sp. | reverse complement strand
TTTCCACCCGCATCCCTTCCAGTTCATCGCCGAGGAGAGCGGAGTGCCGTTTGACACCGTGGTGGAGCGCATCCGTGCCATGTTGAAAGCAGGCGTGATCCGTCGCGTCCGCCAGACTCTGCTGGCCAACAAGCTGGCCGAAGGCGCCCTGGTGGCCTGGAAAGTGCCCACAGACAAGCTCGAGGCCGCCTTCGAATTCCTGTTCAAGCAGGATCCTTTCAGCGGCCATGTCGTGCTGCGCAGCACCGACCGGGAGGTCAGCGGCAGCGACTTCCGTCTCTGGACCACCCTCAAGGTGCCCCAGGACAGGAACATCAACGAACATTGCGACGTCCTGAAGCGACTGATCGGCGCTGAGGATTACTACACCATGCAAGCCCACGGCATCTTCGCCCTCGGTGTCGGCCATGTCCGCCGCAAGTCCATGGAGCCGGGTGAAAAGGCGGATGAACCCGCCCAGATGATGACCACCAACATCGCCGACCTCGACGAGGAGGAATGGAACGTGCTGCTGCATCTCAAGGGCGACCTTGCCAGCGAAGAAATCGGCCCGGAGCCCTGGGCAGGCCGAGCCCGGGACGCCGGAGTCAGCCTGGAAAAGTTCTGTGAAGTCGCCAAGCGCCTGGATCAAAAGGGCGTCATTGGCCGCTTCTCCACCTTTCTGGAGCACGTCAAGCCCAGCGCCTCAGGCGTCCGCGTCACCCGCTTCAACGCCCTCTTCCACTGGAAGGTGCCCAAGGGCATGGAGGAACGTGCCGGTGGCGAAGTCGGCCGCCATCCCATCATGACCCACTGCTACTGGCGTGAAGGCGGTGATCGCTTCGCCAACGTCAACATCATGGGCGTCATCCACGGCACCGACAAGGAGACCGTGCTGGCCCACAAGGCCGCCATCGACAAGCATCTGGCTGACGAAGGCATCCCTCTCGAGTACACCAACGTCTTCTGGGGCGGCCGCAGTGAAATCAAACCGAGCGAGATCAGCCCGATCATTTACAAGGAGTTCCACGCCAAGTGGAAAGACGTGCCCGGGCCGGTCATCTGAGACCAGGGCTGCAGCCATTTCCCTGCCTGCGACTTGCCGGCAGGGAAAAAAACATCACAGCTTCAAAGCGTCCGAAGCGGCGATGGCCTTGGTCAGCCCTTCCCATCCATCAGGACGCTGGAGCTGGAACATGTGCAGGTAGAGCGCCACCTGTTTGGCTGGGAAAGCCGCCAGAAGCGCCTGAACGCCTGCTGCCGCCTTGTCCTCGGCGATTTCCTCCGGAAGATTTTCCACCTGGCCTTTGTCGTCGTGCTCAATGCCCAGGACATCCAGGAAGGTAATGAGCATCTGGCTCTGGGACTTCAACAGCCAGATCTGGATGAGCTGCTCAACCACCGGGCCATTGGTCTTGAGGCGGAGTTGCGATTCCAGCCATTCCTGCTGCTGGGCGCGCGATTTTTCGAGCACAAACTGCGGACGGAGCTTCCGGGCGCCTGCAAGCGACTGCACCATCGCCCGGTAAGCCGGGCGCTCATCCGTCTGAATGTATCCAAGGATCTGGGAACGAAGCTCGGGGCCGACGGCGTCGAAAAGTTGTTGGGCGGTCATGTTGGGTTGGCTGAAATGTAGGTCAGGGGCCGCTGTGCTAGCACCTGCCCTTTCCCCAGGCAACCGCTTTCCAGCCATCCTTGCCTGACCTGCTTCAGCCTGCCCCCCCTGCATACAGGCTTGCGTGGGGGGGCAAAGTAGGCTTTGGAGTCCTTCAGCCAGCACCCCACCCATGGAAGCCCTCGAAACCGCACGCCTCTGCGCCAAGTATGCCGATGACAAAAAAGCCGAAGACATCGTGCTGCTTGACCTGCGCGGTCTGTCTCCGGTCACGGACTTCTTTGTCATCGTCTCCGCCAGCTCCGCCCCCCAGCTGCGCGCCGTGCGGGACGAGATTGTCGAGCAGATGCGCGAGGAGAACGGGCTGAAGCCCCTCTTTGTCGACGGCTCCTATGAAAGCCAGTGGCTCATCATCAACTTCCCCAACGTTCTCGTGCACATCCAGTCACCGGAAAAGCGCGAGTACTACGCTCTCCAGGAACTGTGGGGGGATGCGCCGGAATTGCCCTGGCATGAAGAGAAGCCGCTGGTGAAGAAGAGCCCCGCCAAAAAAGCGGCGATCAAAAAAGCCCCGGTGAAAAAGGCGTCGACCAAGAAGGCCCCGGCCAAAAAAGCCGCCAAAAAGGCCGCTCCCCGCAGGAAAGCCTGACTTCTCGCAATATCGGCATAGTGGATTCCACTATGCGCCCGTTGCGGTCAATCATCATGAATTGCGCCGTGGTCGCCACGAATAGAGCAATCCACGCACAACGCCTAGCATCCGTGTGTCAACCCAAGAACAACACACGCCATGCAAACCACACTCTCCAAGCACAACGGCCAGCAGCGCTTCATTGAAACCCTCGCCGAGAGCGACCTTTTCCGCGGTTATCAGTCGGCCTTCCACACCCTGACCGGCCTGCCGCTCAGCCTGCGCGCCCAGGAAGATGAAGAGTTTGTGGAGGAAGTCATCACCCGCAAAGGCGTGGCCGGCGTCGTCAACACCCTGGTGCCCGTCCGCGTTGGCAAGACCCCGGTGGCCCTCCTCGAAACCGGCGGCGTCCGTCTCGAAGCCGCCACGGCCGAATCCTTCGCCCCCCTGGCCTCATCCCTGCTTGACGACGACCGCTCGGCTGCTGAAATCCACGGCGCCCGCGTCCACTTTGAACAGACCCCCGTCATGGCTCCGGAGCGTTACCAGGCGGCCATCGCCATCCTTCGCTCCTTCTCCGTCCAGCTCGGTGAGTGCGCCCATCGGATGCTCTTCGCCCAGACCTCCCACGAGCCTCAGGCGGTCAAGAACGCCAAGATCTACATTCACGCCCACCTGGCCGAGCCCATGACCCTCGAACAGGTCGCCAAGGCGGTGAACGTCAGCCCCTTCCACTTCTGCAAAATCTTCAAGCGCGCCACCGGCCTCACCTTCACCGACTTCGTCAACCGCGCCCGTGTTGAGAAGGCCAAGCGCATGCTGATGAAACCCGACGCCCGCATCACCGAAGTGGCTTATGACGTCGGTTTCCAGTCGTTGTCCCACTTCAATCGCAGCTTCCGCCGCATCGCCAGCGAATCGCCCACCGAATACCGCGGACGCATGAAAGATGAGCGTGGCAATGCCATGGCCGCCTGATCTTCATACATTCATTTAGGACTCCCCGCCGGGCCTTGCAAAAGGCCCGGCTTTTTATGCGAAGGTCCTCAAGTCTCAAAAAGTGAGCCGCATCCCCAACTGCAACCGGCTCTGGCTGACCTGCCAGCCAGGAACATCAATGAGCCTGGAGTTCAAATACTCCCAGGAAAGACGTACCGTGGAGCACGGATGAAACCGCCAGGAAAGCGAGGCTGACAAGACTTGCTGCGCCTGGTCTCCATACGGAAGCCAACCTCGGACATCGTCTGCGGAATACCCGCCACTAGGCAGAAATCGTGACAGGGAACGCGAATCTGAAGTCGTCAGCGACTTCGCATAGCCCCAGCCCACAGCAAAGCTCACGACACCAAGGTTTTGCTGAAACCTGGCCATGCCGCCATAACGACTGACCTTGTTTGCGAAGAACGCGGGTGAGCCATCCGAGTATCCGGAACTCTCGGACCATTCAAAAAATCCACCCAGGCCAAGACTGGCTCCACGCCACAGGTCTGCCTGGACGCTTTCATTGACATAATGGCTTTGAACATAATTCGTGAGCTGCGACAGACTTGCCTCATAGCCAGCAGAAGCCTCATGGACAAAACGCTTCGTGAGCCTGCCACGCAAGGTCAGGCTGTAGGCGGGCGAGGTGGAGAGGTCGTTGCTGTCACCTGTGTTGTTGGCGAAAGTATTCTCTTCTGGAAATGGGACCATAGGAGGCCCGTAAATTACCTGCGGAGGAAGGTCCTCAAAACTCATGCCCTGCACACCTGCCGTCAGACGAAGCTGATGCCGCCAGGGAAGCCGGGCCTCGGCAAAGCCCCCGGCGTGCCATTGACTGCTGTCCGCATAGAACTCGCTCTCCTGATCATTCCAGGAACGGCCGCCTTCGAGCCCCAGCAACAGCCTGGATGAAGCCTGCCAGGACAAGGACAGCAGAATGGAATGCAGGTCACGTTCCGAATAGCTTTGAAACCCATACCCGCTCCTGAACTTGTTTCCATAAGGCTGGGAGCTGGCCCAGTTGTAGTTGAAGGCAGCGGTCAGAGACGACGTGATCTCCCGGCTCAGCACGAAGCCCAGGTCGTTTTGCAGGGCGGTTTGAAAAAACGTGTTAACGCTCAGATTGCTGCCAGGGCGCGCGGAAAGACGATCATAGAGGGTCAGGCTCCAAGGGCCGCGTTTCACATCGTAGGTCAGGCTGCTGCCAGGAAGCAGAAACCAGGCGGCATGACCGTCGGCGGACGACAGCAAAAGGTCGTCATCCTGAGTCAACGAAACCCCGCCCGCGGCATTCAGCGCCAGCCTGCCATTGCCATGAATGTCACCCGTGGCTGCGGCGACGGACATCGACGTGGTCGAGAGATAGAAGTCAGTGCCCGCCATCCGATTCCACTCAAACACCTGGTCCAGGGATGCAGCGTAGCCGGCCTCCCCGACATCACCGGGACGCACCACCGTGCCCGACCAGGGGCTAAGCCCGCCATGCCCCGATGAGAACAGACCTTGAAAGCCCGTCAGATCACCCTGACGACGAACGGAGCTGAAAAGGCTGTTGTTCAGATAATGAGGAGCGCCCATCGCCTGCATTTGTTCCATCAGCACCCGGCCCTCACCCAGCGGATCTTCGGCTTCACCCCCCTGATGCCGCCTGTGCATCTCCCGCATGAAACCCCCATCCTGACCGGGCAAAACCCCAAACTGGGCCGAGACTTCACCAAGGGCACCTAAAACAAAACAGCTGATTATCGGGAGTGATTTCCTCATGAAAGGGACCGGCATGACGGGTCAGGCCAATAAAGGCAAGCTTAACCTATTGTGTAACATAAAGACCCTGCATGAGCCCTGGTTTTCCTGTGAGGGTCGTTCGAAAGGCTGTGCGGGCTCGTCGCGTATTTTCGCCTGCCCCCAATCCCCCCATGACGCCCCGCCACGTCTTCACCACCCTTGCTTCCCTGTCCCTCACCTCCACCGCCCTGCTCGCCCAGGACGCGGAAAAGGTCACCTATGAGGACCACATCAAGCCCCTTCTGGAGAACAAATGCTTCTCCTGCCACAACCCGGACAAGAAAAAGGGCGACCTCGACCTGACCAGCTTTGGCGCCGTCATGGCGGGCGGCGGCGGCGGCACGGTCGTCGATGCCGGCAATCCGGACGGATCACGTCTTTGGACCACCTGCGCCAAGAAAGAGGAGCCCTTCATGCCGCCGGAAGGCTCCCCGCTCAATGCCAAGGAGCTCGAAATTCTCGCCAAATGGGTCACGGGCGGCCTGCTTGAAACCAAGAGCAGCATCGCCAAGAAATCCAGCAAGCCCAAGGTGGACATGGCCGTCGCCGTCACCAGCGGCAAGCCCGAAGGCCCGATCGCCAAGCCGGAACATGTGCTTCTTGAGCCCGTCATCGTGACGCCGCGCACCACGGCCATCACCGCCATGGCCGCCAGCCCCTGGACCTCCCTGGTGGCCGTCGCCGCCCCGAAGCAGATCCTGATTTATGACACCGACACCCGCCAGCTCGCGGGCATTTTCCCCTACACGGAAGGTTATGCACGCACCCTGCAGTTCAGCCGCAACGGCAGCCTGCTGATCATGGGCGGAGGACGCGGGGGCAAGCTCGGCCATGCCGTCGTCTGGGACGTCAAGACCGGCAAACGCATGATCGAGGTCGGCAAGGAGTTCGACCAGGCCATGGCCGCCGACATCAGCCCCGACCACAAAATGATCGCCATCGGCTGCACCTCCAAGAAGGTGAAGTGCTACGACAGCGGCACCGGCGAGGAATTGTACACCATCTCCAAGCACACGGAATGGGTGCTCGGCACCAAGTTCAGCCCCGATGGCGTGCTGCTGGCCACCGCCGACCGCAATGGCAACGTCATGGTCTGGGAAGCCAGCAACGGCGGTGAATTTTACATCCTCGGCCAGCACAAGGCCGCCTGCAACGACCTCGCCTGGCGCGCCGACTCGAACCTGCTCGCCTCCTGCTCCAAGGACGGCACCATCTCCGTCTGGGAGATGAACGAAGGCAAGCAGGTCAAGAACTGGGCCGCCCATGGCGGTGGCGTGCAGTCCGTCTCCTTCACGCCCGAAGGCCTGATCGTCTCCTGCGGCGACGACGGCCTCGTCCGCCTCTGGGACGCCAATGGCAATAAGAAGGCCGAAGCGGCAAGCCAGGGCGACATCGTTGCCAAGGTCGTCGCGCTTCATGACGGCAAGACCTGCGTCAGCTCCAACTGGCGCGGCGAGATCAAGGTGCTGACGCTTCAGGAAAAGATGGCCGAGATCGGCCAGCTCACCAGCAACCCTCCCCTGATCGCCCAGCGCATCGTCGAGGCGGAAAAGCGCGCCACCGAACTCGTCGCCAAGCTTCCCGCGCTCCAGGACGCCGCGAAGAAGGCCGAGGCCGACGCGAAGCAGCGTGATGACAACCTCGCCAAAGCCCGCGCCGAGGTCGCCGAAAACGAGCGTCGCTCCAAGGCCTACCCGGGCGAGATTGCCAACGAAGAGAAGGCCCTCACCGCCGCCAAACAAGCCCTGGAGAAAGCCCTGGCGGATCACAAGGCGCGCGTGGCCGCCATCAAGGCTCATGCCGACAAGGCCGCCAAACTGGCCCAGCTTGAAAAGGAACTCGCCGGAGCCAATGCCGAAGCCCCGAAGGTTGCCGCCGCTGACAAGACTGTTGCCGAAACCGGAGCCGCCCTGGAAGCCGCGAAGAAAGAACTGGCCGCCAAGGCCGGTGACGCCGCCCTGACCGGCAAGGTGACCGAGCTGGAAGGAAAACTGAACGCCGCCAAGGCCGAGCAGCAGAAGCTGGCCGCCGCGAAAGCCAAGATCGAGCAGGCCACCGCCGCCGTGAACAAGGCCAAGGCCGAGCTTGGCACCGCCCCCGCACCAGTCTCCGATCTCGACAAGCTGATCGCAGAAACCACCGCCAAGGTGAAGTCCCTGGGCGAAGGCATCGCCGCCAAAAAAGCCGAGCTGGCCAAGCTTCCCGCCCTGGTCAAGGCCGGTCCTGACCGCATCAAGAAAGCCGAGTCTGACGTCGCCACCGGCCGGGCCAACCTCGCCTCCGCCCAGCTCGCCGCCAAGCTGGCCAGTGATGAGATCAACATCCTGCAGAAGCTGCCCACCGTCCTGCGCGCCGCGCAGTTCAACGTCGGCGTGCTGGCCGAGAAGGAAAACCTGGCCAAGCTGGAAGGCAGCGTCAACGACTACACCGCCGCCAAAAAGGAGAACGAGGAGGCCAAGGTGGCCAACGTCGCCAAGATCGAGTCCTCGAAGAAGGCTCTTGCCGAGGCCGTCAACCTGCTGCCGCAGAACGAGGCCACGTTGAACAAGCTGAAGGCCGAGCTGGGCGGCATCGAGGAGGCCATCAAGCCCACCAAGGCGGCCGACCTCAGCGCTGCGGCCAAGCTGGATGAGGCGAAGAAGGCCCTCGCCGCCCGCGAGGCCGAAGTCGCCGCGCTCGCCAAAATCCGCGATGACGGCGCCGCCGCCGCCAAGAAAGCCGCCGATGACATCGCCAAGGCCGTCGAAGGCCTGAAGAAGAAGCTCGGTGAAGTCACCGCCAAGCTCAAGGGCCCCGATGAAAAGGTGAAGAGCAAGCAGGCCGATGTCACCGCCCAGGAAGGCAAGCTCGCCATCGCCAAAAAAGCCATCGCCGACCTCACCCCCGTGCTGCCCGCCCAGGAGAAGGCCGTGAAGGATGCCGAAGCCGCCCTCGCCAAGGCGAAAGCCGATGTCGAAGCCGCTGAAAAGGCCGTGCATGAAGTCCAGCGCGCCACGGCCGACGCAGGCCGCAGCATGAACCCCGCACGACAGGTGGTCGCCAAAACGGAGAAGGCCCTCAACGACGCCAAGGCCCAGAACAAGGTCACACCCGATCTGGAGAAGGCCCTGGCGGACGCCCGCGCCAAGCTTGCCGAAGTGGAAAAAGTCGCGGCCGAATCCGCCATGAAACTTGGCGGCGTGCAGTCCGACCTCGACGCCCGGCGCGGTGCCCGCGCCGAAGCCGACAAGGCCCTGGTTGCTTCAAGGCAGGCCCTGGCCAAGTCGAAGAGCGATCTCAGCAATGCCGACAAGACCTCCAGGCAGCTCGAGACCGCCCTTGTGAAGTCCAAGGCTGAGCTGGATGCCGCCATCAAGGCCGCCGCTCCGACCCGGGGCCAGCATGAGAGCATCAGCAAGGAGATTGCCGCGCAGGAAAAGGCACGGGCCGACAAGCTGGCCGTCCCCGCCGCCCTTGAGGCCGAGTTTGCCGCCAAGGCCAAGCCGCTGAACGAGCAGGTCGCCGCCCTCAAGGCCGCGTTGCCACCGGTGGAAAAGGCCTTTGCAGACACCCGCGCCAAGCTGGAGGCCGAGGTGAAGATTGCCGAGGCCAAGAAGGCTGAAGTCGCCAAGGCCACTGAAGCGCTTGAAGCCACCAAGGCGAAGAAGGCCGGGGCCGAGGCCGCGATCGCCGCGGCGCAAAAAGACCAGCCCGTGCGCGACAAAAACCTGGCTGAGATCAATGCCGAGCTCACCAAGCTGCAGCCCCAGCTTGAACCGCTTCGATCCAAGGTGAAGCAGCTGGAGTCCCAGTATTTCACCATGCTGCCGAAGTGAGGTTTGCCCTTCAGGCATGACGGCGGATAATTCCGCCCCATGCCTGAGATCCACCTCCTGACGACAGTGCTGAGCCTGACGGCGCTTGTCCTGGGCCTGCTGGCCATGCTGCACCTCCTGGTGCATCAGAAGGATCATCGTTCCGCCGGCTTCTG
This sequence comes from uncultured Prosthecobacter sp., assembly GCA_964642905.1. Lineage (GTDB taxonomy): Bacteria > Verrucomicrobiota > Verrucomicrobiia > Verrucomicrobiales > Verrucomicrobiaceae > Prosthecobacter. The sequence goes on along the minus strand of CAZXPU010000164.1, from coordinate 1,029 downwards.
GGCCGCGTTGATCCTGCTTTCACCCGTGATCGGCCCCGGGCTTTACGCCCTGCTGGGCATCAACTTCATCCGCCGCAAAGGCCGCCTCTACCGTGGCAGCATCGGCCCGGCTTATCGAGATCCGCCGCCTCAGTGCCCCCTGTTTGTGCAAAGCGATCCCGTGCTGGCCGAACGTGACTGCGGACTGGCCGTGACCCTGGACCGCATCTCCAGGTTCAACTTCATCCCCGGCAATGAGGTCACACCACTTCTCAACGGCGACGAGGCCATGCCCGCCATGCTTGAAGCCATCCGTGGCGCCAGGCAGAGCATCGCGCTTTCCAGCTACATCTTTGAAGCCGAGGGCATCGGCGCCGACTTCGTCTCCGCCCTCGCCGAGGCACAGCGCCGGGGTGTCCTGGTGCGGGTCATCGTCGATGACGCAGGAACCCGCTACTCCTGGCCGCCGGTCACCCGGGTGCTCGCCTCCCTGGGCGTGCCGGTTCGACGTTTCATGCCCAACCGTTTCATCCTGCGCCTGCTGACCCTGAATCTGCGCAACCACAAGAAACTGCTGATCGTGGATGGCGTGACCGGTTTCACGGGCGGCATGAACATCCGTGAGGGCAACATGCTGACGCGCAGGCCGGACCATCCCGTGCAGGACATTCATTTTCGCCTTCGAGGCCCCGTGGTGGCGCAGCTCCAGCGTGTCTTTGCCGAAGACTGGACCTTCTGTGCCGGCGAAAACCTCGAAGGCCCGGCCTGGTTTCCTGACATCCCGCCCACAGGCAGCATGCATGCCCTGGGCGTCGTCGACGGACCGGACGAGGATTTCGAAGTCATGCCCACCGCGCTGTTCGCCGCCTTGAATGCGGCACGCCAGCGTGTCTGCCTGCTCACGCCCTATTTCCTGCCCACCTCCATCCTCATGGCCGCCCTCAAGCTCTGCTCGACTCGGGGCGTCGAGGTCATCATCGTCACTCCGGCGCGCAACAACATCCCCTTTGTCTCCTGGGCGGCCCAGACCGTTTATCCTGAACTCCTGCA
>CAZXPU010000163.1:0-10247 GCA_964642905.1 uncultured Prosthecobacter sp. | reverse complement strand
CAAGGCAGCACTCGCAACCATTTCCCAATAAAGGGACAGACCCTTTATAAAGAAATTCGAAAAAGGCCGCACGGTTTGCGTGCGGCCTTGAGATTTTTGAAAATGGGAAGCAGGATCAGTGGTTGAAGTAGAACTCCTTGGAGTTCATCAGGGCCCAGAAGGTGTCCTCAAGGGCGGCCTGTCGTTGATCAGGCGCGCCAGCCAGGGTCTGCTGGATGGCACTCCATTCCTTGTCCTTGGGCATGCGCCCGAAAACACGGAGATAGAGATCCTCCACAATTTCACGGTCGGTCTTCTTCTCGGCAATCAACTTGGCCACCACCCTGCCCTGCTTGATGCGATCGTTGACGGCGTCGCCATTCATCAGATGCAGGGCCTGCGAAAGCGTGGGCTCCATCTTCACTTCGCAGGAGCAGACGGATTCGCGCTTGGCACGGCCAAACGTGGTCAGGAAATAGTTGCTGACGGCGCCGTCGGCAATCTGCACGGCACGGGCGCCAAGCGGCAGGCCCTGGAACTTGTTCGGCGTCTCGGTGATCTGGGAGATGGCGTCGAGCAGAATCTCGGCGCGCACACGGCGGACGAGAGCGTGGGAGAAGTTGCGCTTGTCGCCGGCGTTGGTCTCATTGACCTTCGTGCTGCGCTGATAGGTCATGGACGTGCAGATGTCCTTCACGAAGCGGCGGAAGTCATACTTGTACTCCGTCAGCCTGCCCGCCAGCGCGGTCAGCAGCTCGGGATTGGAGGGAGGGTTGGAGACACGCACATCATCAACGGGATCGACAATGCCGACACCAAAGAAGTGAGCCCAGACGATGTTGGAGATGTTGCGGGCGAAGAACGGGTTCTTGGGGGAGGCAATCCACTCGGCCAGCACCTTGCGGCGATCCTCGCCAGGCTTGATGTCAGGCACCTCGCCGCCAAGGAACTTCGGCTTCATGACGGCGTTGGTCAGGAAGTGCCGGGACTCGCCGCCCTTGCTGTTGTAGATGATGACCTCCTGCGGATCGTCGGTGGGCTTGCGGCCGATCTGGCTGAAGAAGGCCTTGAAACCGTAGTAGTCGTCCATCGTCCAACGGTCGAAGGGATGGTTGTGACACTGGGCGCACTGGATGCGCATGCCCATGAACACCTGGGCGACATTTTCGGTCAGCTTGAGCTGGTCGAGCTCGGTCTGGTAGAAGTTGACCGCCGGGTTGGAAACCGTGCCGCCCGTGGAGGAGACCAGCTCCTTGACGATCTCGTCCAGAGGGATGTTCTTGCCGATGCGCTCGGCGATCCAGTTGTAATACAGCAGCGCGTTTTTGTAGAAGGGCGGCTGGTTGTTGTTGCCGGCGATGCCGGAGCGGATCTGAAGCAGCTCCGCCCATTTCATCACCCACAGCTCGGTGAACTCCTTGCGCTGGGTGAGGCTGTCGATGAGGGCCTCGCGCTTCTTGGGGTTCTGGTCAGCCAGGAAGGCGCGGATCTCGGCGGGCGGTGGATAGATGCCGATGACATCGATGTAGGCGCGGCGGACATACTCCTCGTCGCTGCAAAGGCCGCTGGGCAGGATGCGCAGCTTGTGAAGGTTTTCGTTCACCAGCTGGTCGATGTAGTTGGTCTCGGCCACCTTGGGACGCTCATACTGGAGCTTGTCGGGGATCACCAGCACCTGGGAGGTGACGCTGTAGACGTCAAAGCGCGCCAGCATGAAGGCAACACCACGGTCACCGCTGGTCACCAGGCCCTGCTTGTCGATGGAGGCCGTGGGATCGTTGTTCGACATGAACAGGGCGAGCTTCGTCACATCACGGTCGGTGCCGTCGGAGTAGGTGGCCTTGACCGTGATCTGCTGGGTGTTGCCGGCTCCTTCGAGCACGATCTGCTTGGGAAACACCTCGATCCCGGTGACCTTGGCATAACCAGGAGCATCGTTGACGGCGCCGTTGCTGATCCATTCCAGGACAGTCTTGTTATACTCCGAGTCGGGCTCGTAGCACTGGTTGCCGGAGTGCGGCACGGAACCCACGGCCTTCTCCACCAGCGTCGACTCCTCCGGGATGGCCAGGTTGATGCGGCGTCCGACCATCTCACGGGTCAGGCGGATGTAATCGCCATCAGGGTCCATGCCGAAGAGGCTCAGGCGGAAGCCGTCCTTGCCACGTGCAGCCCCATGGCAGCCGCCCTGGTTGCACCCGCCGCGCAGCCACACCGGCATCACGTCGAGATGATAGGACACCGGACGGTCCTTTTTGCCGTCCTTGACCGCGACGACAGCCTTGACAGTCTGACCGCCCACATTGGCGATGATCTCGGTGGAGCCGGCGTCAGCCACGGGTTTCAGAATGTCGGCCTCAAGCTTTGCCACGCCGGTGTCAGCAACACGCAGATTGGAAAAGCGGGTCACATCCCGGGTGGTGGCGTCGCTGAAGGTGGCCATCACGACCACACGATGAAAGTCGCGCGCGGTCTCCAGGGAGTATTTGTCCGGGAAGATCTCCACCTTGGTGAGCTGCGGCAGCTTTTCATTCAAGGCCGCCATGGCTTTCAACTCCTCAGGTGACTTGTGCCGAAGCGCCACACCCTGGGGCCACTTGGCACCTTCCGCCACCCACTGCTTCAGCAGGGCGATCTCGTCGGCTTTCAGCGGCCCGCCTTTGGGAGGCATGATGTCATCGTGATCCGCTGCCAGGACGATGCGTTTGATGATGCTGCTTTCATCAGGCTTGCCGGGGACAAGGGCTGCGCCGCCCTCACCGCCCTTGATCATGGCTTCCGCCGTGTGCATCAGCAGGTCGCCCTTCACTTTGGAGGGATTGTGGCACTCGAGGCACTTGGACTCCAGAACGGCCTGGACCCGGGCAAAATCAACGCCCTTTGCCGCAGGTGCAGGTGCCTGGGCCGGAGAGGCCGGAGCAGCGGCGGCTGGAGCAGGAACCGGGTTGGCGGACCCAAGGCTGGCGGAGCCAAGAAGGACCGAACCAATCAAGAGAGACTGACGGAGGGAGGATGTCATGGGGGGGATAACAACAGTCGTTAGCCTCATCCTACGTCTCCAGGAGGGGATTTTTCACAAAACTGAAAAAAAGACCAGGGGTCTTCCCACTGACCAAGAAAACCTCCTCCCCCCGGATCAGGGGGAGGGTTCCTTGAAAAAGGGATCCCCAGGTCCCTTGACGCGCCAGCTTTCGGCCCATTCACGCGCAAAGTCGCGTTGCCAGCGCAGATTGACCGCAGCGGTGATCAGCATGGCAAGCAGCGCCCCGAGGGCTGCGAGAGCCATGTCCTTGTGAGCATCCCACACATCTCCCTGTGTGCCGAGGTAGGCAGCGCCAGTTTCACCGCCCAGCAACTCCGCAGCCAGCCATTCAACGAGTTCGTAAAAAAGGGAGGTCGACATGGTCAGGTCGAGCGGCAGGAAATAGCCCCAGAAGCCCCGCACCTGGGCGATCCTGAGAAAGATTTCCCGCACAGGGTAGGCCAGCAGCAACCCATATAGAAAGTGCACCAGCCTGTCGAAGTGGTTGCGGTGCCATCCCATCGTTTCATTCAGCGCACGGCCGGTGAGCTTCATCCACCAGTCGTCGTAGGGCACCTCCGAGTAAGTATAATGCGCGCCGACCTGATGCAAGATCATGAACAGGAAGATCAGCAGCCAGGACAGACGTGAGAAGAGCCGATGTCTGCGGGCGGCCAGTAGAATGGGCACAGCAGCCGCCACCAGCACATTTTCCAGCACCCAGTCCATGCGATGCCAGGGGTGGATGCCCAGGCCCAGCCAGACCAGGGCGAAGGCGAGCATCAACCGGCCGACCAGATGATTGTAGCTCATTCAGGGAAAACGCCAAACCCCCGCGAAATCCAGCATCGAGGAGCAGGAGGACCGCTCAGAGCTGGGGTGTCCAGCGGCGATTGCGGCGGATGACCGGCAGGTCGTTCCAGCTCAGGTGAACCCCCTGGCGATGGATGTTGATCAGGATGCCGACGGCCATCATCGCCGCCAGGAGGCTGGAGCCGCCATAGCTGACAAAGGGAAGCGGCAGCCCCTTGTTAGGCAGCAGCGCGGTGGTCACGCCCATGTTCAGCAGCGCCTCCAGGCCGATGAGAAAGGTCAGGCCAAAACCAAGCAACTTGCCGAAGCGGTTCGGAGCGTAGGCGCTGATGCACATGCCCGAGAAGACCAGGATCACAAAGGCCGCCACGGTGGCGATGGTGCCCCAGAGCCCCAGTTCCTCACCCACCATGGGAAAAATGAAGTCGGTATGCGCTTCAGGAAGGTAGGAAAGCTTCATCCGGCCCTCGCCCAGGCCACGCCCCTCCAGGCCCCCCGAACCAAAGGCCAGCCAGGAGACCCACTGCTGCAGGCCGATGCCGTCCTTGAACTTCTCAAGGTTGAGCACGGCCAGGATGCGATCCATTCGGTTGGGCGCAAAATACACACCCGCCACCAGGGCGGAGACGGCCGAACCAACAATGAAGGCAAGGTACTTGAGCCGGGTTCCCGCGACAAACATGACGCCACCGCCGACTGCGGCGGCGACGCAGGCATTTCCAAGGTCCACCTCGCCGCCGATCAGCAGGACGACGCCGCCCAGCACGGCACCCGGCAGCAGTAGGCCGTGCTTCAACGTTCGTTCAAGATCCTGGTGGGCGGCAAACCAGCCGGCCAGCGCCATGACGAGGGCGACCTTGGCAAATTCCGAGGGCTGCAAGCTGATCCCGGGAAAGCCGATCCACCGGGCCGCACCTCCCGCCCGGACGGCGAGCAGCGGCTCCCAGCCGAAGAATTTCGCCAGATGCCACTCATAGCAGAGCAGCAGTCCGACCCCCGTGGCGCCAAGCGCCCACCAGCGCCATTGATACCAGCGGTTGAAGTCGATGAGCGCCATCGTCAGGCAGGCGGCGACGGAGATGCCGACCCAGAGGGCCTGCTTCCAGAGCGTCACATACTCCTCCCCCCTGCCCTCTTCCGTAAAGTAGCTCGTGCTCGCCAGCATGGTGATGCCGAGCCCCGTGAGGAGCGCCGCCATGAGGATGAGAAGGAGGATGGAGCGTTTGGCCATGGGAGAAGTTGCAGGGACGTTCTGAAGTCTGCGGAGACTGGCTTCCTAAAATGCAGCCGGTGCGAAAGCCCCGCCTCACCTGGCCGGAATCACCAGCTTCATGCCGTCCCGCAGGGACTCGGGCTTGGCGATCTTGTTGGCGGCCTGCAGAGCCTTGACCGAAGTGCCGTTGCGAATTGCGATGCTGTAAAGCGTCTCGCCCGGCTTGACGGTGTAGGAACGCGTCTTTGCGACGGACTCAGGCTGCTTCTTCTTCACGGCAGGCGCTTTTTCAATGGTGGAGGGAATGCTGTTGCGCGACACCGGGATGGCCTTGGGAACTTCGGCCTCCTGCTGCGCGACCGGTTTCGGAGTCACCTTGGGCTCGGGCCTGGCGGGAGGCGGCACCTCCTCGACCTTGGGCAGCGACTCCTTTTTCACCTCGGGCGTGGGTGCAGGAGCGGGCGGCGCTTCGGCCACGGTCTTCGGAACTTCAGCCTTCACCGCAGGCTCACCCAAGGCCTCCTGGGTGACGGCGGCTGGAGGGGTCTCCTGGACGCTCGGCCTGACCATCGCGGCGCTGCCGGATCCCGGCGTCGGAGCGAGCTCATTTTCAATCGTCGGGTTGAAGGAGAAGGTCTGCTCACCAGGGACGATGAGCGCCATGGGAGCCTCGGCCGCCGCGATGCTCGTGGCAGGCGCGGCGGGTGCCGCGACCGGCAGCTCGCCGTTCACCCCGGCCACGCCAAGAGCGACCGCCTTGACGACGGGCTGCTTCGGATAACGAATGATGCTGTTGTTTTCCAGCTGTGTGCCCTTGTCGAGCATGTTCATGCGGATCAGCACCTCCTCGGTGACGCCCAGCTTCTTCGCCACGCTGGCGATGCTGTCGCCGCTCTTCCACTCATAGGTGGCGCAGTCCTCGATCGGGATCTGCGCGGCGAGATCGGAAGCGTTCACCGCAGGCGGCGGCAGCGCGCTCGGCGCGGTGCTGGCGCTTGTGCTGGAAACCATGGCGGGGGCAGGCGCGTCCTCGCCGTTGAGCCAGTCATAGACAATGATCCCGCCGATCACCACGATGTGGATGAGCAGCATCACCAGGAACATCCTGGCCATGCCGGAGTTCGGCTCGTGCTGGTTCCACTCCGCCTCCTGGTTGACCATGGCGACGTTGTGCTTGTACTTTTCAATCTCGGCGAGATTGATCATCAGTCGGTTTGTCTTCTTTTTCATGGTGTGCTCGGGTGCGGTTGGTGCTTGTAAAAAATCTGGAGAAAGGCTGTGACGGAGGTTCAGGTCAGCGCATTCGCTGCGCAGCGGAAGGCCTCGCCCCGCTGGCCGTAGCCGGTGTACATGTCGAAGGACGAGGTGCCCGGACTCAGGATGATGCTGTCGCCGGGAAGAGACAGGTCTGCGGCGGAGCGGACCGCCTCATCCATGTCCGCCGCAAGGCGGCAGGGCAGCAGGTCGGAAAAAGTGTCGTGCAGGGACTGCCTGATCTCGCCGATGAGAACCATGGCCCGGACCCGCCCGTCCAAGCTCGTTCGCAGCGGCGTGTAATCGAGCCCCTTCTCCTTGCCGCCCGCGATCAGCACGATGGGGCGGTCCATGGAGCCGATGCAGGCCTCCAGGGCGTGCAGGTTGGTGGCCTTGGAGTCGTTGATGTATTCACGGCCGTTGAGCTCGCGCACCAGCTCACAGCGGTGTTTCGGAGGCTCGTAGCCGGAGACGGCGCGGACGGCGTCCTCAGGAGCCACGCCATGAACCTGGCAGGCCAGCATGGCCGCAAGGATGTTCTCCATGTTGTGCCTGCCACGCAGGCGGATGGAGGAGGCATCACCGACCTTTTGCCCATTCATCCGGAACTCACCGTTGGCATAGGTGGCGTCCGCCTCCAGGCCATGGGCGGAGAAGCTGACGCGCCGGGCACGCCCCGTGGACACGGATTCGCCCGCGCGAACGATGGCGACATCCACCTCGGTGACGTTTTCAAAGATGCGCGCCTTGGCGGCGAAATACTCGGCCATGCCCGGATAGCGGTCGAGGTGGTCCGGGGCGAAGTTCAGCCAGATGGAGGCACGAGCCCTGAAGTTGCGGATGGTTTCAAGCTGGAAGCTGCTGACCTCCAGTGAAAGCACGTCGTAGCGTTCCCCGGAGGCGACGACCTCGCTCAGCGACATGCCGTGATTGCCACAGGGAATCGAGCGCCTGCCGCTGGCCTCGAAGATGTGCGCGATGAGCTCCGTGCAGGTGCTTTTGCCGTTGGTGCCGGTGATGCTGACCATCGGCATGTCCGTCAGATTGAACGCGAACTCCATCTCGCCTTCGAGGGGCACGCCGGCGTCGGTGAACTTCTTCGGCAGCGGCCAGCCTGCATCGAGGCCGGGGCTGATGATCACGCGCTGGAACAGGCCCGGGGTGACGACAAACTCCGCCGCGTCCCTGCCGGCGATCGTCTGAAAGCCTTCGGCATGCAGCCGGTCGAGCGCCGCCTGGATCTTCACCGGATCGCCTTCATCCAGCACGGTCACCCCGGCCCCGTGCATGCGGGCGAGGCGCGCCGCCCCCAGGCCGCTGCGTCCGGCGCCGAGGATGGCAAAGTGTTGTCCCTGGAAGGAGGTCATGTTCAACGAAGCTTGAGAGTCGCGAGGCCGAGCAGCGCAAAGAAGAGGGAGAGGATCCAGAAGCGGACGATGACCTGGTTTTCATGCCAGCCGCCGAGCTCGAAATGATGATGAATCGGCGCCATGCGGAAGACACGCTTCCCGCGCTTCTTGAAGCTGACGACCTGGATGATGACACTGAGCGCCTCCATCACGAACACACCGCCGACGAGGGCGAGCACGATCTCCTGACGGCAGGAGATGGCGATGCTGGCGATGCAGCCGCCGAGGGCCAGCGAACCGGTGTCGCCCATGAACATCTTGGCCGGGTGGGCATTGAACCAGAGGAAGCCCACGCAGGATCCGGCCAGGGCCATGGCCACGATGGGGATCTCGTTGGCCAGCGAATGATGGGGCACGCCGAGATACTCCGAATAAAGGGCGCTGCCCGAGACATAACCAAAAGCGGTGTAAGCCACCGCCGTGGTGAGGCTGCAGCCCGTGGCAAGGCCGTCGAGGCCGTCCGTCAGGTTCACCGCATTGGACGCGCCGACGATGATGAGGGCGAACATGGCCACGGCGAAGATGCTCATGTCATCGATGACCCGCCCCTTGTAGAAGGGCAGGAAAAGCGCACGCAGCGTGGAGTCCCCGCCTATTTCGGCAAAGGCCGTCCGTCCCGCCTTCTCAGCGGCGTCGAGCGTGACATCGCTGGGCACCAGGTAGCAGAAGACAAACGCCGTGACGAGGGCCACGCCGGTCTGCCAGACCAGCTTTTTCCGGGCGCTGACGCCCTTGGAGTTCTTCTTGCTGATCTTCAGGTAGTCGTCCTGGAAACCGAGCGCCCCGAGGCCGATGGTGCAGAACAGGATGTTCCAGACCATGATGTTGTCCCACTTCGCCCAGATCAGGGTGGAGATGACGATCGTCCCGAGAATGAGAATCCCGCCCATGGTCGGCGTGCCGGCCTTCTTGCCGTGCAGCTCAAAAAGCTTGTGCACCTCCTCGGCCGTGCGGATCGGCTGGCCGATCTTGAGGGAGATAAGCCTGCGGATGAGCCGCTCACCCAGCAGCAATGACAGGAAAAACGCCGTGATCGCCGCGCCTCCGGCCCGGAAAGTGTGGTACTTGAAGATGTTCAGGAGCTTGTAGACGAACGAGTCGCTGCTGATCCAGTCAGCGGCCTCGAGCCAGTTCCTGAGTTCGTAGAGCCAGTAAATCATGCGTTCTGAAAGTGGTGAAGGACCTTCTCCATGCCTGCGGAGCGGCTGCCCTTGAGCAGCACGGCGTCTCCGGGCCGCAGCAGTTCCTTTAGGTAGGCTGAGCAGGCCTCGTGGGTGCTGAAGTTGTGCGCCTCACCCGGTCCGGCGGCCTCGCTGATCATCGCGGCCTCCTCACCCACGGTGATAACCGCGTCGAGCTTCAAGGCGGCGGCATGGCGTCCGACCCCCTGGTGCCCCTCGGCCGCATGAGGCCCAAGCTCGCCCATGCGACCCAGCACGGCGATCTTGCGCCCAGGATTTTGCAGCGCGGCGAGGGCGTTCAGCCCGGCCTTCATGGAATCCGGATTGGCGTTGTAGGAGTCATCAATGAACAGGATGCCGGCGATGGACTTGGTCTCCATGCGTCCGGAGGTCAGACGGGATCCGCGCAGGGCCTCCGCAATGTCCGCAGGCGCAATGCCATGAGCCCAGCCCATGCAGGCCGCGAGCGCGGCATTGCCGACCATGTGCTCACCGATGACGGGCAGGAAGGTCTCCACGACCTCCCCGCTGAAGTCGAGCTTGAACGCCGTGCCCTCGGCACTGGCGCGAAGGTCAAAAGCACGCACATCGCCCGCGCCCGTTCCCGCCCGATAAACCGTGGCCTGACAATGACGTGCGATGAGGTCGCTGTAACGATCGTTGGCGTTCAGCACGACGACGCCTTCGCCATGGACGTTGGCCGGCAGCGTGCCCTTCTCCCAGCCGATGGCGTCCTGGCTTCCCAGATGCTCGATGTGCGCCATGCCGACGTTGGTGACGATCGCGGCGTCGGGCAGCGCGATGTCCACCAGCGTCTTGATCTCGCCGGGATGGTTCATGCCCATCTCGACAACACCGCACTCGTCGGACTCCTCCAGGCTGAGCAGGGTCAGCGGAACACCGATGTGGTTGTTGAGGTTGCCCGTTGTGGCGCGTGTCTGAAAACGGCGGGCCATGACGACCGCGACGAGATCCTTGGTGGACGTCTTGCCGTTGCTGCCGGTCAGTCCAACGATGAGCGGCTGGAGCATGGAGCGATAGCCGCGGGCCAGGTCCTGCAGCCCGGCAAGCGTGTCATCGACCTCGATCATCGCGCATGCCTCCGAGGCGACCGCACGTCCCTTCTGAACCAGGCAGGCGGTGGCGCCGGAGGCCGTCACCTGAGGCAGAAAGTCATGCGCGTCAAAACGCTCGCCATTCAGCGCCACAAACAGATCGCCCGGCCGCACCTGGCGCTCGCCGCGCACCGGCATCGTCTATCCGGTGACCTTCGACGTGCGCGTGGGCGGCATCGCGGTCGCGCTCGAGCCGCTGATGGACGACCAGGAGCTCGATGCGCGGGGCAGCGCTGTCCCGCCGCAAGTGCCCGACCAGCA
>CAZXPU010000162.1:0-10308 GCA_964642905.1 uncultured Prosthecobacter sp. | reverse complement strand
GCTGCTCATCAGGCCGCTGATTCCAGTGGCGCCGCTGCCCCAGGTCACCGCTCCAGCATTGTCTGCACCTGTGTTGTCCCAAAACGGGCTGTGCACGACGTAGTGACCATTGCTCAACGCTGTCACGCCGCCGTTGCTCACCTGATCATTGGTGGTGGTCCCCACAAGGCTGTTGCTGCTGCTCACCACCCCGCTCGCCCCGGTGGTGCCGCTGCCCCAGGTCGCCGCTCCGGCATCGGCCACGCCCGTGCCATCCCATAACGGGCTGCGCACGACGTAGTTGCCATTGCTCAGCGCCGTCACGCCGCCGCTGCCGACTTGGTCATTGGCCGTAGTGCCTGTGAGGGTGCTGATGAGCGCTCCGGTGGCTCCATTAAAAAGATAGACCGCTCCGGCATTGCTGCCGCCAGCATCATCATTTGGCGCTGTAATGACCACATTCCCCGTGCTGAGAGCGACGACGGTGGCCCCAAACTGGTTCCCTGCATTGGGATGGGGATCCACAAACTCCGCGAAGGGCGAGGCGGCCTGGCAGAAGCTGCTGAGCAAGCAGAGGCAGGCGACGCAAAGGAGCGGAGGAAGCTTCATGATATGCTGGAGCCTAACTAGGAAAGGGGACGGACGGCAAGAATGAAGGGTGCGCTTCAGCAAACGGCCCAGCATGGGCCTTGTCTGGCACATCAGGGTCCGCCGTCCCTCACTTTTCCCAAGCCTGCACAGAGATCGCGAAGGTTTAGAGGCAGGCATCCATGAGGTTTGATGGATGATTTCAGACCGTTTCTCACCCGAGGTTCCAGCTCTTTACGGAGGGTCTCCTACCCCACCACAAGCTCCACGGGGCAGTGGTCGGAGCCGTGGATGTCATCGCGGATCTTGCAGGCCTTGAGCGCGGGCCTGAGGGCGGCGGAGGCGAGCCAGTAATCCAGGCGCCAGCCGATGTTCTTGGCGCGGGCGTCCGGCGTGCGCTGGGTCCACCAGGTGTAGCGGCCGGGGCTTTTGTCGAACTCGCGGAACACATCGAGAAAACCGGCTTCGAGATGTTCGGTGAAGCTCGCGCGCTCGGCGTCGCTGAAGCCCGGGTTCATGCGGTTGCTCCTCGGATTCGCGAGGTCGATCTCCTGGTGGGAGACATTCAGGTCACCGCAGCAGAGCACCGGCTTTTTCCGTTCAAGATCCTTCAGGAACCCGCGAAACGCGGCGTCCCACTGCAAACGGTAGGACAGGCGTGCGAGCTCGGCCTGGGAGTTCGGCGTGTACACCGTCACGAGATAAAAATCCGGGAACTCCGTCGTGATCACGCGTCCCTCGCGGTCATGTTCAGCGACGCCCATGCCGATGATCTCGGACTTCCAGGGGATGCGGCTGAGAATGCAGGTGCCGGAGTAGCCCTTTTTCTCCGCGCTGTTCCAGACGGCCGAATACCCCTGAAGAAAGGAGAGGTCCACCTGCTCCTGCATGGCCTTGGTCTCCTGCAGGCAGATGATGTCGGCCTCGGAGCCGAGGAGATATTCACGCAGGCCCTTGTTCAGGGAGGCGCGGATGCCGTTGACGTTCCAGGTGGAGAGCTTCATGGGCCCATGAGCTAGCCGTTGTCGTTGATTGTTCAACCAGAACAGCCCACGCGCATTCTGTGACAACCGAGGTGGATCATGACGGCAGGTGAGATGCTTTTATATTCCCATGGACCCACAAACCCACTCCCGCTCCCGGTGGTTGCTCGGCCTTGGCGCCGCAGCAGCCGTGTCTTTCGCATCCACCGCCGTCGCCGGCACCCCGGCTGTCTCGGCAAAAGCTCCCACCACTCCGGTCGAGGCCGTGAGCTGGAAGGATCACACCATCGCCCCGGTGACGAACCCGATCTTCTTTGAAGACGCCGTCATTCGTTCGGAGATCCGCCCGATCTTCGCGTATCACAACCTCGACGACCAGTTCCTCGGCGGCGGCAACGCCCAGCTTTATGCGATGCAGATCCGCTACGCGCTGACGGACCGCCTGGCCCTCATCGCCACGCAGGACGGCTACCTCAACATCAACAACAAGGCGCTGGCCGATCCCCATGGATGGATGGACCTGGCCCTCGGCCTCAAGTATGCGCTGATCGACAACGAGCCTGCGCAGTTCATCCTCACCCCGGGCTTCACCTTCCACGTGCCCACGGGTGAACGCGATGTCTTCCAGGGTCGCGGCGGCGGCGAGTTCAACCCCTTCGTGTCATTCCAGAAGGGCTTCGGAGACCTGCATGTTTCCGGCAACCTGGGCTTCCGCATCCCGGTGAACCAGAACGAGCAGAGCAACATCGCCCACTACAGCATGATGGTGGACTATTACACCTGCCGCTGGTTCATCCCGTTCGTCAGCTTCAACGCCTTCAGCGTGATGGGCGATGCTGAAAACATCGGCCTGAACACGGAAGGTTATGACGTCATGAACTTCGGCGCCTCCAACGCCAACGGCCGCACCCAGGGTGCCCTCGGTGTCGGCTTCCGCTCCAGGATCCTCGACAATGTGGACCTCGGCGTGGCCTATGAGAAGGCCGTCATCAAGCCCTACGGGCTCTTCGATGACCGCATCACCTTGGACGTCTGCATCCGCTTCTGATTTCCCGGGATCGTCGGTTCGGTCTCTGGTTTGTTGACACATCGGGCGCACGGAACGCAAGTTCCGTGCGTCACTTTTTATCGGCGGACGGCGCGGATTTGAAGGCGCCCGGGGCGACATCACCCACGGCCTTCGCGATGATTTCCTCGATGCCCGAGGCGAAGCGCGTGGGCCGGCCATAATAAATCATGGCGCCGCCCGCCTCGTAGCCGCCCTCCTCCCAGACACGCTGCGAGGGGATGTAGCAGGGCACGTCGTTTGTGTAGGCGTTCACCCAGGTGCGCGAACGATCGTATTCCTTCTTGAAGCGGAGGCCGTAGTCCACCACGACCTCGCCGGGCAGGTTGATCGTGAGCAGGCTGTCGGCGAAGGCCCAGGACTGCACCATGTAGGGCAGCGAGTCCGGCACCTTTTCACGGCGCTTGATCTTGTCCAGAAAGTGTCTGGCATGGTGGGCGGTCCATTTGTTTTTGTCCTCGGTGCGGGCGCGCCAGCCGGCCTCGTCCGGGAGCGTGTCATAAGGCAGGGAGATCTCCTGGGTGGCGCAGGCGACAGGGCCGGTCACGGGTTTCATGGGCGAGTTGATGACGCGCACGGCCTCCCGGGCGAGGGTGCTGCCATGCAGGATGGCGTGGGACAGCTCGCGGCGTGGGTAGGGGTTCTGATCGGCGCCGCAGCCGATGGCCGTGAGGGCCACGATGTCAGGAAACCTCATCTCCAGCTCCTTCTGGGCGCAGCCGGCCCAGTCGGGATGAGTCTTGTTGATGCTGAGGGTGGTGCAGTGGCAGGCGTAGCTGGTGAAGATGGCCCGCAGTTCGCCACCGGCCGATTTCACGCGCAGGACGGGAAGGGCATGATCCACCGGTCCTTCAAAGTTGGGGCTGTTGGAGTAGCCGGACGGGGTCTTGAGACGGCGGTTGAGGGCGAACATCACCTTGCCGGAACCCCAGTCCACCTGGGAGGGCTCCTGCCTGTTCAGGGCGTTGATGACCACCTCGGCCATGCGGCCGGTCAGAAAGGCGGCGTATTCATTCACGTGCCGCTGCTCCTCCTCGGAGAGATCCTGGCCGAACAAAAAGGGCAGCACACCGGGAAGCGCCGGCGCGCAGTGGGTGTGACTGGAATGCAGGGCGAAGCGTGCGTCCTCCAGCGCCAGGCCCGCCTTCCGAACCCTGTCCAGGACCTCGGCACGCATGGAGGCGGGCACGCCGCAGTTGTCGACGGTGAGCATGACCACAGGCTTGTCCTGGTCCCAGGTCAGAGCCAGCGCCTTGGCATGCAGGGGCATCTCCACGCCCTCATGCTCGGTCGTCCTGCTGCCGTAGCCGCTCAGCCGCACCGGACCCTGTGGCGTGATGTCGATGCTTGCCGCACCAGCCTTCCACGCGGCCTGCGAATCGTTGACAAACAAGGCGATGAGCAGACCGATCCAAAGTCCAAGGCAGGGCGTGTGAAAGCTTTTTTCCGGGAGCATGTGCCTGAGTATCCCAGGACTGCGCGCCCCTCGCCAAGCCTGCATTTACATGCCGTGGTGACGAATTACCGGTGCAAATGTGACAAAAGTGGCCGACTACGGGCCGTCCAACCGCTTGTCAGGCGGGATTTTGGAATGGAATTCCTGTCTGCGGCGTCTGAACCGCCTCGCCATGAAGAAACAAAAAAAAACCACCGCACCGCATCGTCCGCCCCCGCGCCTCTCCCGCTGGAGGTCGTTCCGGCGCTGGATGGTGCTCGGGCTGATGACGGTGAGCCTGCTCGGCACGCTGGCCGTGGCCGTGGTGGTGGGCGTCTATTCCCAGATGGCGAAGAAGTATGACCTCGCCTCGCTTGGCCAGATGCCGGAACGAACGATGGTCATGGATGCGACCGGCGAGCTTCTCGGCCGGATGCATGGTGAGAACCGGGTGGTGGTGCCGCTCAGCCAGGTCTCACCTCACTTTGTCCAGGCGCTGCTGGCACGCGAGGACAGCCGCTTTTACAAGCATGGCGGCATCGACTTCTACGGAGTCGCCAGGGCTGCGGTGCGCAACCTGAAGGAGGGGCGCGTCGTCCAGGGCGCCAGCACGCTGACCATGCAGCTGGCCAGGAACAGCTACCCCGACCTCAACGACCGCTCCTTCCATCGCAAGATCCTCGAGATGATGCTGGCCCGGCGCATCGAGAAGATGTGGAGCAAGGAGCAGATCATCGAGCATTACGTGAACCGGATCTTCTTTGGCACGGGCGTCTACGGCATCCAGCGCGCCAGCCAGGTGTACTTCGGCAAGCACGCCAGCCAGCTCAACCTGAGCGAGGCCGCGCTCATCGCCGGCATCATCCGCAGCCCGGTGCGCTTTTCACCCTTCCGCAACTTTGAAGGCGCCGTCAAGGAGCGTGACGACGTGCTGAAACGCATGCTGACGCTCCGGCTGATCACGCCCGAGGAGGAGCTGCAGGCGCGCTACGCCGACATCGCGGTGCGCGCCCAGCCGCTTTTCCAAAGCCAGGGTGACTGGGCCCTGGACGCCGTGCGGCGCGACCTCGACCGCCTGCTTGAGCAGCATGAGATCGAGGACGGCGGCCTGCTGGTCCACACCACCCTGAGCAGGGAGCTGCAGACCGTTGCCGAACAAGCGATGGAACAACGCCTGGCCGCCGTGGAGAGGCTGCCTGGCTACAGGCATCCCGCCAAGGCGCAGTTTGACCGCACCTGGGACCCCTCCACCGAGCTGACCACCACGCCTTATCTCCAGGGCGCGCTGACCATCCTCGACAATGAAACGGGCGGCATCCTGGCCCTCGTCGGCGGACGCGACTACCGCCAGAGCAAGTTCAACCGCGCCACGCTGGGACAGCGCCAGATCGGCTCCACCGTGAAGCCCTTCGTCTATGCCTCCGCGCTTGGCGCCGGGTTCCTGCCCGGCACCTTCATCGAGGACGCGCCGCTGCGTCCCGGTGAGATCGAGGGCGCCGACCCCGCCTGGAACCCGCAGAACTCCGACGGCCGTTTCCTCGGCATGCAGACGCTCACCGCCGGCCTGGTGCAAAGCCGCAACACCATGACCATCCGCCTCGGCAACTACGCCGGGCTCGACCGCGTGCTGCAGGTGCTTGGCGAGGCGGGCATCGGCGACCATGCGGTGAAGAACCCGCAGCTGTTCATCGGCAACCTGGCCGGAAACGCGCGTGAGCTGGCCAGCGCCTTCACGGTGTTTCCGAACGACGGCGTGCGGCGCAGGCCCTTCCTCATCCACAAGATCACCGACAAGGCCGGCAACGTGCTCTATGACGCCAGCGTCATCGAGGTCGAGGTGCTCACCCCGGGCGTGGCCCACGTCATGCGGCGCATCCTGGCGCAGGTCATGGACAAGGGAACGGCGGCCAGCGTGCGCAGCCAGCACGGATTCAAGGAGCCGGGCGGCGGCAAGACCGGCACCACCAATGATTACAAGGACGCCTGGTTCGCGGGCTACACGGACCGGATCACCTGCGCAGTCTGGGTCGGCCTGGACAAGCCGGCCACGATCATTGACGAAGGCTACGGCAGCCGCCTGGCCATCCCAATCTGGGCGGATGTGGCGAAGAAGGCGGTTGAGCTTGGCTACATCCCCGCCGGCCCGCGCACGGAACCGCCGCTGACCAGCGTCGCGCTGTGCCGCGGCACCAGCCAGCTCGCCACCCCGGGCTGCCAGTCCGCCGGGATGGCCTACGAAGACGAGCTTCCCTATGACCTGGTGCCCCAGGGCTTCTGCCAGCTCCACAGCGGCCTGGCAGGCGAGGCACCGCGCGCCTCACGGCCGTCCGGCCCCGGTCTGCTGGACCGCATCCGCGGCTGGTTCAGGTAGGCCTGTCCTTCGGTCAGGCCGAAAGCCGCTCGAGCACGGCCCGGGCGACCTGCTCCGGCGTGATCAGCGTCATGCATTCATAGTGGCCGAAGGGACACTCGCGCTTGAAGCAGGGGCTGCAGGGCACCTGATGACGGATCACCGTGTGCGCATCGCCCAGGGGCCCGGTGAGCACGGGCTCGGTCGAACCAAAAATGCTCACGGTGGGCACGCCCAGCGCGGCCGCGAGGTGCATGGTGCCGGTGTCGTTGGTGACCAGGAGATGGCAGCGGCGCAGCTCGGTGATGAGCCCGGCCAGGCGGGTCTTGCCAACCAGGTTTTCGTGCTTCGCCGCCTCTCCCACCAGCTGGGAAAGCTGCTCGCCCATCTTCGCCTCGCCCGGCGCGCCGAAGAAGACCCATGAGGAGGCGGGCTGCGTCTGGGTGACGAGCCTGATGACCTCTGCAAAGCGCTCCAGCGGCCAGCGCTTCGCGGGACCATACTCGGCCCCGGCGCAGATGCCGATTCTCAGACCGTTCTCCGTCGATGGGGCGGTGACGGCGGGAAGACCCGTCTTCTCCGGCTCGGCGCCCACGGACCAGGCGATGTGCAGGTAACGTTGCGTGTGATGCTGCGGCGGTCCCTTCGCCTTGACCTCCTTCACCTTGTGCTTGAGCAGCAGGCTTCTGAACGATCCTGGATAGCCCGACAGATGCCGGACGCCGCCAAGCCAGAACTCCAGCGTGCTGCGCGTGCTGTTGGTCAGCAGGACGCCGGCGGAATAGCGCACCCCGCCGCTGCGCAGGCGGCGCGCGACGCTGAGCAGGGACTCCTTGTCCTGCTTGCCGATGTAGCAGTCCACCTCGGGCTGCGCCTCCCAGAGGTCACGCAGCTTTTCAGGACCGAAGACCGTCAGCCTCAGGTCCGGGCGGCCGGCCTTCAGGGCACGCACGGCGGGGAAGGCCATGCAGGCGTCACCAAGCCAGTTGGGCGACCTAACCAAAAGTTCGAAAGGCTGGAGCCTGGTGCTGTCGTAGCCCGGAGGAAAGGCCGTGCCGCGGCGGTAGCGGTCGAGCAGGAACCTGGGGTTGGGCGTCTTCCAGCGGTTGTGAACCCAGAACCAGTTGTGGGGCTGCCGGCGCACCATGGCCTCCGCGATCTGGTTCACCTGGGCGGTCAGGCTTTCCACGGAAGGACGGGGTTCCGACGGTGTGAACGGCGTGTAGACAAACCGCCAGCGCGCCGGCCCGTCGTCATAAACGGCCACGGCCACCAGAAAGGCCTGGGAGCGCAGGGCGATCATCGAGAACACGGGCGTGGTGGAGGCGATGCGGTCGAAGAAGGGACACCAGACGCCGAGGTTGCCCGCGTGCTGGTCCACCAGGACCCCCAGCATTCCGCCCCCCTCCCTGAGGTGCTTCATCGGGCCGAGGAAGCCGTCATGTCGGCTGAACACGGCGTAGCCCAGCCTTTCCCGGCGGCGCAGGACATGGGCGTTGAGATAGGGGTTGCGCAGCGGCTGGTAAACGGTCGCGGGCCGGCGGCCGAACGAACAAAAGGTCGGCAGCTGCGCCAGGATCTCCCAGCAGCTCAGGTGGCAGACCAGGCCCAGCACCGGCTTGCCGGAGTCAATCGCCGCCTGCATGTGCTCCATGCCGTCCATGGTCACCCGAGACTCGATCTCCTCCCGGGTCATGGTGGGCAGCTTGAAACTGCAGAAAACGTTGGCAAACAACGACAGGAAATGTTCCCGCGCCGTCCGCCGGATCCAGGCGGCGTCCTTTTCACGGCCGAAGGCGATGTGCAGGTTGTCGAGCACCAGGCGGCGGTACTTTCCAGCCACCATCCAGGCGATGGCGCCGGTCATCCGGCCTAGCCGCCACACGGCGGTGAGCGGCAGCAGCTTCAAAAACGTCTCGACGCCGCGGAACGCCATGAACGTGAGCCAGTGCCCCGCGAGTTGAAATCGCGTCTGTGAATCCGGGTCTGGCTGGCTCATGGGAACCTTTTTCTGGCACAGGCCGGGAGCGCTGGCAACGGAAGACGATTCATCCGCAGGCCCCGGCGAAGCGGACCAGCGCCCCCGCCCTTTCCTGCCAGGTGATCCGTTCCGCCCTCTGCCGCGCACGGCTGACGGCCTCGGCGTAGGCTGCCGGGTCATCCAGAAGCCCCCGCGCGGCCCGCACAAAACCCGTCGTGTCTCCTTCGTCCACATAGTGCCCCGAGTCGTCCAGCACCTCGCGCACGGACGGAATGTCCGTGCCCAGGGCCGGGATGCCGTGGGAAAGGTAGTCGAGGGCCTTCACCGGACAGGTCAGGTGGCGGTTGTAATAAGTGTCCGCGAGCATCACCACACCCAGGCTGCCGCGAGCGGCCAGGGCGGCGTTCAGCTCCGACGGCGGCCGGAAGGGCACGGCATGAATCATGGATTGCAGCCCTTTTTGTTCGGCGCTGCGCCGGATGCGCAGGGCGTCCTTTTCATAGCCGCCCCAGAACTCGGTGCGCACGCCATGCGCGGCCAGCTGAACGGCGGCCTGCTCCATGAACGACACGCCCTTTGTCCCATGCATGTGGCCGACATAAAAAAGCGTCCTTGCCCGGCGGCGCGCCTCGATGTCCGCCGGAGGACGGGGCTCCGTGCCCAGCGGCAGGGCGATGGTCGCCTGCCCCGGAAAAAGGCCCCGGTAGCGCATCTCCATCCCGCGGGTGATGCAGACCAGCCCTGAGATGCAGGGCAGGAAGAGCCGTTCCAGCCATTTTTCCCGAAGCTCCCGCAGCCTGGGCCGGTGGGACCGCCACGACAGGTCGGCGTAAAGGTCGTGCAGCTCATAGATGGTCCGGATCCGCCTGTTCCGGCTGATCCAGGCCATCTGCGGCAGCAGGCTCGCCTCCCGGGTGAACAGGGCGACCGGCCCCTGCCTGGCCTGCTTTTCGACAAAGGCAACCCCCGCACGGCTGATGGAGGCGCTCGCGTTTCCCAGCAGCACCGGCCTTCGGGCGACGCGGTGCACCCTGAAGTTTGGCAGAGGCTCCAGCCCGTAGAAGTTCCGGAGGTCCTCCGCGGCCTCGTCATCCTGCGCGCCCTGCCCAACAAAAAGGTGGGAAGAGTGCCCCAGGGTGGCGAAGGAATGCGCATTGCGCAGGCTCATGTTCACAATCGGCCCCGGGTGCTTCCAAACGCGCTTGTTGATCCAGACAACGGTCATCCGGCACTGCATCACGGCCGTGAGGACCGCGCAAAAAAGGCTTGGCAACCATCTTGTTACAAAACCCGGACAGGCCTGACAAATTCCTGAACTAGATCTGGTCAATTCTGGAAATTATAGTAACATCGCCATCAAAAAATAGCGGCATGACCAAGCTCATCCCCTCTCTCTGCGGCATCCTGCTGCTCATGACCGATGCCTCCCGGGCGCAGACAAACGGCGTGCTGCGCGAAGTCTGGAACAACCTGGATGGCAGCACCGTCGCCGACCTGACCTTGAGCGACAACTACCCTGTCGCCCCCGTGCTGCGCGTGGTGGACGCCAGCTTTGCCTCGCCGGTGAACTGGGGTGAACGCTACGGCCTGCGCATGAGGGCCTGGCTGACGCCTGAAACCACGGGCGCCTACACCTTCTATGTCAGCGGCGACGACAACTGCGAACTCTGGCTGAGCAGCAGCGACTCGCCGACAGGCAGGGTCAGGATCGCCTCCTTTTCAGGCTACACGAACCCGCAGCAGTGGACCAAGTTTGCCTCGCAGAAGTCTGCGGAGATCCCGCTGGTGGCGGGGCAGCGCTATTACATCGAGGCGCTGATGAAGGAAGGCTACGGCGGCGACCATGTCTCCGTCGGCTGGGCCGCCTCGCCGACAGGGGCGGTTTCCATCATTCCCGGCAGCGTGCTGACGCCGTTTGAAACCCCT
>CAZXPU010000161.1:0-10314 GCA_964642905.1 uncultured Prosthecobacter sp. | reverse complement strand
CTGGGCGACCGTGGGTTTGGCGGGGGGCTGCGAAGGCGGAGGCTGGGCAGGTTCCGATGTCGTCTCGGGCTTGAGAGTGGGGGGCAGAGGCTTCGCAGGCGGGGGGATTTCCGGAATCAGGTCTGCCCGGGCCGGCACCTTGCCCTTGTGGGTCGTGCCCTTGTGCATGGCGCGCAGGAGATTGTCGAGCCCTTCCCGGAATGTGTTGTAGCATTCCGGGCAGCCCATGCGGCCGATCTTTTTGAGCTGTGAGGCGGTGAAGCCACAGGATTCGCAGGCAGGCTCGGGCGCAGTGTGTGAAGACGGTGGGTGGGAGCTTAGAAAAGCTTCCGCCAGGCCGAAACCAGCCTCGTCGGTCACGCCCTTGGCCTTCGAGCAGGCGTCACACAGGTTCACGGTTGTCATCTGCCCATTGATGATCTGGGTGAGGAACACCGTGGCTTCATTTTCACAGACGTCGCACTTCATGGAGAGGATACGCTTACGGTGGGGCAAGGGAGGCGTCAACGGGCCTCGAAGCCTGTGATTTCCCCTTCATATCGTTGCTTGAAGGGGGCTGATACCGTCGCCATCATGAGAGATGCCCTCAGAAGGACCCATTTTCCGCTTCCAGGAACAGCATTTCATCAACCGCGAGCTGAGCTGGCTGGCCTTTAACGAACGCGTGCTCGACGAGGCGGCGCGCGCGGAACTGCCTGTTTTGGAGCGGGTGAAGTTCCTGGCCATCACGGCGTCAAACATGGACGAGTTCTTCATGGTGCGCGTGGGAGCGCTGCAGTTTCTCCGGGAGCAGGGCCGCAGGGCCAAGGATGCCAGCGGACTGACTCCCAGCCAGCAGTGGGATGCGATCCATGAGCGTGCCTCGGCCTTTGTCGCCCGCCAGCATGAACTGCTCTCCCAGACCCTTCTGCCCCTGCTGGCGGAGAAAGGCATCCGGCGCCTGCGTCCCGCCGAGCTGACGCCGGCTCAGCGCACCTACCTGGAAGATCATTTTACGGAGCATGTTTTTCCCGTGCTTTCCCCCATCGCCATCGAGGATGGGGTGGCTCCTTCCATCCCGGCGCTGCAGCTGAACCTTCTGTGCGCCGTGGCCTCGCAGTCTGCGGAGGGCGAGACCACCCAGCGATTGGTGCTCGTCGGAGTCCCAGGGAACCTGTCCCGCCATGTGGCTCTGCCTGAGGCCGAGGGGGCGCGCCATGCCTATGTCAATCTGGAGGACGTGATGCGCATGTTCCTGCATTCCTGTTTTCCCTCCGAGAAAATCACCGCCACGGCCTGCTTCCGCATCAGCCGGAACTCGGACATCGCCGCCGATGACGAGAATGTCAGCGACCTGGTCAGCGAGATGGAGGGCATCCTCGACAAGCGCCTGCAAAGCCCGGCGATCCGCATTGAGATCGAAGAAGGAGCGCGGCGTGAACTCGTTTCCGCCATCCGCACCATGGGGGATGCCGCCAAGGCGCAGGTGTTCACCATCCCCGGCGAGCTCGACCTGACCTCCTGCTTCGCCCTTGCCAACCTGCCCGGCTTTGACGACCTGAAGATCGACGTGTGGCAGAGCCAGACGCCGCCGCAGATCGAGCCCGGTGACAGCATGTTTGACGTGATCAAGCGCGGCGACCTTCTGCTGCAACATCCTTATGAAAGCTTTGAGCCCGTGGTGAAGCTGATCGAGGAGGCGGCGCTGGATCCCAACGTCATCGCCATCAAGCAGATCCTGTATCGGACGGCGAAGAACAGCCGCATCGTCGCGGCCCTGATCAAGGCGGCGGAGGCAGGCAAGCAGGTGACGGTGCTGGTCGAGCTCAAGGCCCGCTTTGACGAGGCCAGGAACCTCGACCGTGCCAACGAACTGCTGAACGCCGGCGCCCAGATCATCTACGGCGTGCGCGGTCTGAAGACCCATGCCAAGGTCTGCCTCATCATGCGACGCGAGGCCGGTCATCTGGTGCGCTACATGCATTTCGGCACGGGCAACTACAACGAGGCGACGGCGCGGCTTTACACCGACATCAGCTACCTGACCTGCCGGGCCGACTATGGCAGCGATGCCAGCGCCTTCTTCAACACGGTCACCGGTCGTTCGCGTTTCGTGCACTTCCAGAGGCTGAGCATGGCGCCCTTCGGCCTGCGTGAGCGTCTGCTGTCCATGATCCGCAGTGAAACCGAGCGCGCCAGGCAGGGCGAGACCGCCGAGATGCTGCTGAAGATGAACTCCCTGGAGGACCGGGAGATGATTGAGGCGCTGTACGAGGCCTCGCAGGCCGGTGTGAAGATCCGCCTGAACATCCGCGGCATCTGCTGCCTGCGGCCCGGGGTGAAAGGCCTGAGTGAGAACATCACGGTCGTCAGCATCATCGACCGATACCTGGAGCATGCCCGCATTTACGTCTTCAGGCAGGGAGGGCGCTCCGTTGTGTTCATTTCGAGCGCTGACTTCATGAACCGCAATCTTTCCAAACGCGTCGAACTGCTGGTGCCCGTGGAGGATCGTGAAGCCAAGAAACGGCTGATCCACATCCTGGAGACTCATTTTGCCGACACGGCCCGCGGCCGCACCCTGCGCAGCGACGGCACCTGGCATCTGCCTCAGGTCGCCCTCAAGAAGGCGAAGCGTTCCCAGGAATCCTTTGCCAGGGAGGCCGCCCGCCGCAGCAAGCAGCGCAACCAGTCGCCGGACGTCCTGGTGCCTCATGTGCCGAAGGCGTGACGGGTAAACCATCACGCCTTCGTCGAGCGGAAAAGAGAATGTCAGAAAACCTCCGCAAGGAGGTTTCGCGCCTTATTTGAAGAACAATGGGATCACCAGGATGGCGAGCACATTGACCACCTTGATCATGGGGTTCACAGCCGGGCCGGAAGTGTCCTTGTAGGGGTCGCCAACGGTGTCACCCGTGACTGCGGCGGCGTGGGCGAAGCTGCCTTTGCCACCGTGGTTGCCCTCTTCGACATACTTCTTGGCGTTGTCCCAGGCACCACCGGCGCTGGTCATGGCAATGCCGACGAACAGACCGGTCACGATCGTGCCGATGAGCAGGCCGCCGAGGGCTTCCATGCCCAGGAAGGCGACGCCGACCACGAACACGATGGGCAGCAGGGCCGGCACGATCATCTGCTGAAGGGCGGCCTTGGTGACGATGTCCACGCACTGGCCATATTCAGGCTTGTCAGTGCCGGTGAGAATGCCGGGTTTAAGGCCGATCTGGCGGCGCACTTCAAGGACCACCGCGCCCGCTGCGCTGCCGACAGCGTCCATGCCGAAAGCGGTGAACAGGTAGGGCAGAAGACCGCCGATGAACATGCCGATGACAACCTTGGGGTTCATCAGGTCAAAGACCACCTTGTCGAGGTGCAGGAAGGCCTTCAGTTCTTCGACGTAGCTGCCGAAGAGAACCATGGCGGCAAGTCCGGCGGAGGCGATGGCGTAGCCTTTGGTGACGGCCTTCATGGTGTTGCCGACGGCATCCAGTTCATCCGTGATCTTGCGGACATCCTCGGGCAGGCCGGACATCACGGCGACGCCACCCGCATTGTCGGTGATGGGGCCGAAGGCGTCGAGGGAGACGATGATGCCGCTGAGGCTGAGCATGGAAACGACGGCGATGGCGATGCCGTAGAGGCCGGCGAGGTCCCAGCAGGCCCAGATGGAGGCGGCGATGCAGAGGACGGGAAGCAGGGTGGCGTGGTGACCGACGCTGATGCCGGCGATGATGTTGGTGGCGTGGCCGGTTTCCGAGGCCTTGGCGATGCGGCGGACCGGGTGGTGGGCGGTGCTGGTGAAGTAGTTCGTGATCCAGACCACGGCAAAGGTCAGCGCCAGACCGATCAGGGCGCAGTAGAAAAGGGCGGAGGGAGTGACAGTTACACCGGCCATGTTGATCGGAGCGGGGAAGATGGCGCCGGTGGCCCATTTGAAGAGGATGGCGGCGACAATGCCGGAGACGGCGACACCACCCACCAGGGCGGGGGTGGCCTTCTGCTTCACGAAGTTCACCCAGCCGATGCCAAGCAGGGAGGCGATGATGGCCAGGCCGCAGAGGACAAAGGGATAAACGAGCACGGCGTGATTGCCTTCCGGGGCGGTGAGATGCCCGACCAGCAGCCCGCCGATGAGGCTGACCGCATAGGTTTCAAAGACATCCGCTGCCATGCCGGCGCAGTCACCGACGTTGTCGCCCACGTTGTCGGCGATGGTGGCGGGGTTGCGAGGATCGTCTTCGTTGAGGTTCTGCTCGATCTTGCCGACCAGGTCGGCGCCGACGTCAGCGGCCTTCGTGTAGATGCCGCCGCCAAGACGGGCGAAGACAGAGATGAGCGAGCTGCCGAGAGCCAGACCGATGAGGGAGTCGATCGCAGCTTTTGCGCCGGACATTTTTTCCACGACCAGGAAGAAGACTCCGACGGAGAGCAGTCCCAGCACCACGACGAGCAGTCCCGTGACGGCGCCGCCGTTGAAAGCAATCTTGAGGGCTGGGTGGGCGCCTTCCCGGGCGGCCCAGGCGGTGCGCACGTTGGCGCGGACCGCGATCGTCATGCCAATGTAACCTGCGACCAGCGAGCAGACGGCCCCGACGATGAAACCGGCGCTGGCCAGACTGCCTCGGACGTAATACACGGCCACGAAAATAACCACGGCGATGAGGCTGATGGCGCGGATCTGACGGTTCAGGTAGGCCTTGGCGCCCTGCTGGATGGCTCCTCCAATCTCCGCCATCTTCTCGTTGCCCGGAGACGCTTTGAGGATCTGGCGGATGAGGAGCAGGGCAAAGCCCAGACCCACGATGGCAAGGACGAGAGAGGCTGGGATGCCTTGGGTGAGGAGGAAGGACATGGGCTGAGGTCGGGAGCGAGGGTTGGTTGGGAAAAAGGCGGCGGATTCTAGCGGGTCGTCCACCTCTGGCAACAGCCTTTTCCATCGGCTTCATCTTCGTTCCTAGCTTTTTAGTATTGGATGACGGCCCTTTTAGGGGGGCGTGGGAGGAGACAAGGCGGCCAGTCTGGGCCTTTCCTGAAATCTTTACTGGCCCTGCTGTTCTGTTCATGGGATTTTAGGATCATGAAGACAAGCCTCGTTTGGTGGTTCCTGGTTTTGCTTTTTTTCGCGTCCTGCGCCCGTGTGCCCACGGCCCGGGTGGTGGCGGAACAAAAGACCTTTGAACCGGTGCAACGGGTGCTCGAAAGGGGCTGTGTGCACTGCCACGGGGACAACCGCCTGTCCTCAATGCCTTCGATCGAAAGCTCCAGGGCCCTGGCCAGGCTTGTGGGTGCCGGTCAATGGATTGTTCCCGGGCGGCCTGAGGTGAGCCGCTTTTATCAGGTGGTCGTTTTTCCTGATGAGGTTCCGGGGGCGATGCCTCCGACGGGTCATGCGATTTCCAGGAAGGATGCCGCCGTTTTGAAACAATGGATCATGGATGGCGCCAGGCTGCCGTCCGGGCCTGAGATTCACTTCAGCCCGCTCGGACAGATGCCGAGGTCGATGTGATTCATCCTTTCAACTGGACCTTCACCCTCTCTTGTTCACTTGGCCCGGCCGGTCTGGGCGCCTCGGCTGGAATCTGCAGCAGGGCGATGATGTTGGAGGCAAGCACGTAGATCAAGGCCGCGCCGACAGCGCCGCCGATGGCGACCAGCCTGCGCTGCCCGGGGTTGTCCACGGAGATCATCGTGTAAATGCGCAGACAAATCAGCGCCCACAGAACCGTCAGCGTTGGCGGAACATAGGGCAGGGCAGAAAGGTATGACTCCATGCTGATACCCTAGCCTTGAGATCCTTGGGTCGTCACTTCGTTTTTCCGCCTGCCCTTTCGGGTCGGTCCATCGGCTGATTTTCAGACGCTCAAGACTCTTCAAGCTGACGCTCCGCCCAGGTCAGTATGCGACCGACCTTCTCGGCGTCCTGGGCTGCCTTGGCTTCTTCAAAGGCCTCCTTGGCTTTGAGGAATTGGCGGATCATGGGCAGGGAAAGAAGTTGCTGGGCCTTTTCCTCAACACGGGTGTAGCGCTGGCGAAGCTCCTCCAGGTCGGTGTTTCCAGGTTCGAGCTGGGTGAAGTCGGGAGTTTCATCCTGCTCTGGCTCCTCCGCCCGGCTCTCCCGCGCCAGTTTGTCCAGGGCGGCATCGGCGTCACTCCAGGCACCGGCCTTGATCAGGCCTTCGATTTCCCTGCCGCGTTCACTCATGGCCAGGGTGGGCTTGATGCCCAGGGATTCAATGGCGGCGCGCAGCTTCTCCGCCTTCTGATGGACCTGGGTCTGGATGCTGTCGTTCTTGGCCAGCCTGCCCGGGGCTAACGCGAGGGCTTTTTTCTGCTGTTCGGGGCTCAGAACATCACGCAGTTCGATGAGCGTTCGAAGCTGCAGATGCTTGACGGGTGCTTCGGCATCCAGGAGGCCTGTCAGGGCCTGGGCGGCTTGTTCGGCGGTGGTTTTGCCATCCTTGAGAAGAAGATTCAGCTCCTGCTGACGCTCGCGCACGGTGGTTTCCATGGGCGTGGCCTTTTCCCTGGCTGCACTCAGGATCGACTGCATCGACGTCTCCTGCTCGCTGCTGAGCCCGAGTTCCGATTTCACGGCCGAGATCATTTCAGGGGTGATGAGACCTTTTTGCAGCCAGGCATCAGGGCCGGCATGAGCGAGCAGGGCGGTGGCGAGTGTCAGCAGGAGGGTTTTCATGGAAGTTGGATGGTAAGGTGAGGTGGAAGCAGGGTGTCGCTGGGCAGGGACGGGGTGTTGAAGGCGAGGCTGGTGAACAGGGGCGCGCCCTGGGGCGTGAAAAGTTCCGGCAGTTCGGCTCCCAGGTCACCGACGGCGCTTTGAGGGCTGCCTGGCCAGCCAAAGGAAAACAGCAGGGCTAGGCAGGCGAGGGCAAGGGCCCAGCGAAGGACGGGGCGGGTTTTTTCGGGGGACGGGGAGGCGGGCTGATGGCGCGCCGGAATCCGCCAGGCGGGTGCGATGGCTCGGTCCTGCTCACGCAGCCGGGCAAAGGATTCCCTGAGGTCGTTGTCGGTCGGGTCGTTCATCTCAGATTTGAGGCGAAGGGGTTTGCAAAAGCGTGCGCAACCGAGCTTTGCCACGTTCGTAATGCTGTCGGGCTGAGCCAGGGCTGATCTTCATGACGGCCGCGGCCTCGTTCACCGTCAGGTCCTGATAAAAAACCAGATGCAGCACTTCGGACTGGCGGGCGGGCAGGCAGGCCAGGGCTTGCTTGAGTTCCTGAACCCTTTCTCCGGCCACCAGCTGAAGGGCGGGGCAGGGGGCGGATGGCTCGGGGTGCCCGATGACCTGGGCAAGCAGGCGACCAAGCAGGGATTCGCGATGTCGCAGACGGCGGTACTCCTCCAGAGCTGTCAGCCGGATGACTCCGAACCACCAGGTTTTGAAGCTTGAGCTGCCGGAAAAGAGCACCTTGCCGGCGACTGCCTTCAGATAAGCGTTTTGCAGCACATCCTCGGCCCGTGAACGGTCGCCTCCACTGCAGTGCAACGCCCATCCGAATGAGTCTGTGTGCAGTGCTTCGAGTTGTTGGGCCGTTTCTCGCTCCATTCATTTCCTCCCTGGGTGACGCGAAACCGGACCGGATATGACAGGGACTC
The DNA here is from genome assembly GCA_964642905.1 of uncultured Prosthecobacter sp. Lineage (GTDB taxonomy): Bacteria > Verrucomicrobiota > Verrucomicrobiia > Verrucomicrobiales > Verrucomicrobiaceae > Prosthecobacter. The sequence continues at coordinate 2,721 of CAZXPU010000161.1, read as the reverse complement.
TGTCTTTTTTCAGATTCACACCTTTTTTTGGCTCAGGGCACCGAGGCATTGATGGGCGGGCTGGTTCGCGCGGCCTCCCAGGCGGTCAGCTCCCGAGGGGGCTGGATGTTCGGGTCGGCGGCCAGCATTTTTTTCCAGCACTCCAGGGCGGGCGCGGCCACGTAGGAGACAAAATCCGGATCATCCTTTGAACTGGGTTCGGCGAGGGTCTGGCGCCAGGCTTCCTGATGGTGCCCCAGCGCCTCGGCGAGACGGCCCTGACGACGCCTGATGGCCGCCATGGCATGCAGGTCATAAATGCGGTCCTTGTAGCTGGCATTTCGCTGGGTGTGGCTCTTGTAACTGCTTTCGTAGGCGGCGTGCGCCTCATCCAGGCGTCCGCCCGCCTCCAGCCTCTCCGCCAGCAGAATATGCGCCCGTGTGATGCGCTGTCCGTTGCCGTCATCAAAGGCAAGAGCGAGGGCATCACGCGCGACTGCCACGGATTCTCCGTGTCGGCCTGCATGTCCGAGCGCGGCGGACAAATGGCGCAGGCTGTCAGCGACTTCGGCCCGGCACAGGGAGGCGTCCTCGCCCTCATCCGGCTGACGGGCCAGAACCAATGCCTGCCTGGCGTGGTTGATCGCCTCTTCGTGACGGCCTGCCTTGGAGGCATAGGTCACCAGGGTTCCATACTCACGGAACAGCCGCTGCCGGTCTGCCGACCTGACCTTGTCAACGAGCTCCAGTTGAAGCTCGGCTGCACGGGCATGCTGGCCGGCCTGGCTGTAGGAGGCGGCAACGCGCCTGAGGAAATCCTTTTCATAGATGTGAAGGATGCCGCTTTTCTCAAGCATGGCGCGGGTCTCCTCCTGTTGTTTCAATGCGTCTGCATGCCTGTCGGCAAGATGCAGCGCCTCCGCCTTGGTCTGCAGGAGTGACAGATGACGCTCGGGAGGCAGCTGATACTTTTTGGCGGCTGCGGCGCTCTCGTCGGCGGTCGCCAGCGCAAGGGGGATGTTGCGCAGCTTCACCCAGACGCGGGCCAGAAGGTTCTGCACGTCAAACCATTCCAGGCTGCCGCACCCCCCGCGGGCTTCGATCCGCTGCTTCATGACGGCCAGACGTTTGGCCGCCTCCGTGCGATCTCCGTGGTTCACCATCGCATAAAGATGACCGATGGCTGCCTGATGCGCCTCCATGCTGTCCATGCCATGCCGGGCTGCGGTGAGTCTGGCCAGCCGCTCCAGCGAGGGGATGCTGAGCTTTCTCTCGCTCATGCTTTCAAAGAGATGGCTGATCTGCTTCTGGAGGCTGATCTGCAGATCCGGGTCATTGATTTCATCCAGCTTCTTCTGGCTGACGATGAGACCTTCCCTCAGGGCTTCCGGATTGCGACCGCGATTAACCTCGGTGGCGACGTCATCCAGAAGCGAGGTCAAGAATGCTGCGGTCTGACGGCTTCGGGAGGCTTCCTGCTCGGCGATGGCGCGTGCATGGTCCGCCGCACGGGCCTGCCAAAGGGCCACCGCAAGGCCGCTGAACAGGGCGGTCAGGCTGACGCAGGCCGCCACTGCGAGAGCCTGGTTTCGCCTCATCCAGCATGCTGTCAGGTAGGCGACGCTTGGTGGGCGCGCAGTCACGGGGCCATGTTCCAGAAATCTTCGGATGTCGGCGGCCAGCTGCGCCGCCGTTGAGTATCGCCGTTCCCGGTCTTTCTCCAGGGCGCACAGGGTGATCCAGTCGAGATCCCTGGGTAGCCTTTCCCGCATGCTCTCTCCGTGGGCTCCCCGGATGTTTGCGGATGGGCGCGGCGGCCTTTCCTCCTTGAGGACGCGCCGCAGCTCCTCCAGGCTCTTTGTCGACAGGGCTGCGACGTCAAAGGGCTGCCGGCAGGTCAGCAGTTCATACAACACCATGCCGAGTGCATAGATGTCGCTGCGGGTGTCTACGTCCGCTGTGCCGTTGAGTTGTTCCGGCGACATGTAGAGGGGGGTGCCCAGAAACATGTCCTGACGGGTCAGCAGGGTGGCGTCCTCCTCGTTCAGCCCAGGATCGATCATCTTGGAGATGCCGAAGTCAATCACCTTGGGAAGCGCCCTGCCGTCTGTTTCACTGACAAGAATGTTTCCCGGCTTCAGATCCCGATGGATCACCCCCCTTTGATGGGCATGTTGAACGGCGTCGCAAACTTGATGGAACAGGTCCAGCTTCTCCCTGATGGAAAGCCCGTGTCTTTCACAGTAACGGGTGATGGGCTCTCCGGAGACGAGTTCCATCGCAAAGCAGGGCCTGCCGTCCGAGGTGGCCGAGGCGTTGAACAACGTGGCGATGTTCGGGTGATTCATGCCCGCCAGGGCCTGCCTTTCACGTTGAAATCGTGAAATCACCTGGCGTGAATCCATGCCTGCCTTCAGAACTTTGAGCGCGACTTCCTGCCGGACGGGAGCTGTTGTCATCGCCTTCCAAACCACGCCGAAGCCACCCTCACCGAGCCTTTCCATCAGCGTGTAGGGCCCGATCTGATCTCCCGGCATGTCCTGCCAGCCATCCTCCGTCAGCATCTCTTCGAGGATGCCCTTCTCTCGGCCGATGATCTTGCCCGCGACACTCATGTCTGGTCAGTTTGATTTTTTGATGGCGCTTGCTGGCATGCAAAGGTGACGCATCCCCTTGGTCGAGGAGAGCGCGGTGTATCAACGTGCAGGCAGCGTCTGACTTTGTCGTAAAAAATTGGCAGTC
>CAZXPU010000160.1:0-10455 GCA_964642905.1 uncultured Prosthecobacter sp. | reverse complement strand
GACGTCCTGCCGGCCTGGGGCGGGATTCCAACGGTGCGAAATTTCTCGGGCCGGTGCAGCCCTTCGTCCGTGCCGGACAGTCCGGCCAGTGGATGAGCCCTCTTCTGCCGCGGCTCGCCCGTCATGCGGACGATCTGTGCATCATCAACTCGATGCACACCGACCTGCCCAACCACGCGCAGGCTTTTGTGCAGATGCACACCGGCAGCTTCCAGTTTGTCAGGCCCTCCGTCGGCGCGTGGACGCTCTACGGGCTCGGCTCGGCCAATGAAAACCTGCCAGGCTTCATCACGCTCAACCCGCCTGCGGACAATGGTGGTGCGCAGAACTATGGCAGCGCCTTCCTGCCCGCCGTCTGCCAGGGTACGAAGATCGGCGGCTCCCAGCTTCCTGACCTCTACGCGGCCCTGCTGAAAAAGGATGTCGCTCCCGGGCCGCCGATGAAGAACATCGAAAACCCGGCCGTGCCTCGTGAATTCCAGCGCGCGCAGATCGACCTCATCCGGGGTCTCAATGAGCGCAAGATGGCGCGTGACGGGCATGATGCCGAAATAGAAGGCATGATCGAGGCCTTCGAGCTCGCCTTCCGCATGCAGGCCGAGGTGCCCGGAGTGCTGGACCTTCGCGATGAACCGGAGCACGTTCTGAAGCTCTATGGCATCGGCCGGGGCAAGGATCAGTTTGCCCGCCAGTGCCTGCTGGCAAGACGGCTGGCCGAGGCCGGTGTGCGCTTCATCGAGATCGCCTCGCCCGTGCAGTGGGATCATCACAACCGCCTGCGTGAGCAGCTGTCCACCTGCTGCGCCGCCACCGACCAGCCCGTCGCCGCGCTGCTCACCGATCTGAAGGCGCGCGGCATGCTCAAGGACACGCTGGTGGTCTGGGCCGGCGAGTTCGGCCGCACGCCCTACGCCCAGGGCGGCGACGGCCGCGATCATAACCACAAGGGCTACAGCATCTGGATGGCGGGCGGCGGCGTGCAGGGCGGCATGACCTACGGAGCCACGGACGAGGTCGGCTACAAGGCGGTTCAGAATCCCATGCACATCCACGACTGGCATGCCACGATTCTGCATCTGTTAGGCCTCGACCACACACGGCTCACCTTCAACCATGGAGGCCGCGATTTCCGGCTGACGAATGTCGGCGGCCAGGTTGCGCACGGCATCCTCGCCTGATGCTGGTGCAGGAGGGATTTATTTCAGGCCTTCCTTGATCACCTCGCGGGCCAGCTTCAGGGCCTCTCCACCTGTCTGGATCAGCACCTTCTGGTCAGACTTTTTGTCCGGCAGCGGTGTCGTGGGGGCCATGCCGCCGTTGTAGGGACGCACGTCCGGCAGCGGCACGGTCTTGCCGGTCCTGGCGTCGATCATCGTGCTCGTGGCCGGCTTGGGCTCCTCCTTGGCGGGTTCGGCCGGCTTGGTTTCACCGGTGCCTTCCGGCTTGGCGGGAGGGGCTTCCGGTTTTTTTTCCGGCAGCGCCTCGGGTGACTTGGCGTCCGTCATCTTGCCCGGGTCCGGCTTGGATCGCACGGCCTGGAAGAGCAGGTTGTAGTTGTGCCGGATGGCAGCCGGAAAGGACACGCGGCCCGGCTCGACGATCTTCTCCCGCAGCAGTTTGGACGACAGGTCCGCCACAAGGTCGGTGCCGATCTTCACCGCCCGGTCCACATATGGCGCCGCGACGGAGGTGGAGGCCGAGGTGCCTCCCTTGATCAGTTCGCTGCTGATGGTCCGGCCCTGCAGCGCGAGGCTGCTCTGCGCCGTCACCAGGGTGCCGTCGGCGGCAAAGCTGAGCTCCAGGCTGGCATGGTCGTCGCTCGCCATGAAGCCGCGCACGTGGTCGATGCGCACCGAGACAAAGATGCCGCCGTCCGGAGAGGGGGAGGACTCCGGCTGGTAGGTGCGGTAGGTGGCCTCGGAAATCTCGTACTCCGCCGCCTTGCCCTTGCGCGCCTTCCAGCCGCCCAGGCTTTCGCCGAACGTCTCCACGTCAATCTCGACCGCGGCATGCAGGGGCAGGGCGAAAAGCAGGCAGAGAAGCAGGAGGGGGGTCTTCATGAGGAATCCGTGCCGAAGGGCGGGAGGCTTCTTTAAACTGTTTGCCGGTGCATCTTATTCAAGCTCGTTTCCTGCTTGTCTCGGTTCTGCAGAAAAGGGAAGATCGCCCGCACCCCCCGATCCGTGATGAACCCCGCCTCCGACCTCAAACGCCGTTCCTTCCTGCGCGCCGCCCTGTCCGGCGCGGCCGTCAGCCCCGCCCTGCTTGCCAGCGCTGAAGAAGCCAAGGCCGCCACGTCCATGCCAGGCGGCTTTCATGAGGAGGCCCGCGACCTGCCGCTGAACCAGGACGCCGATGTCATTGTCTGCGGCGCCGGTCCTGCGGGAGTCGCCGCCGCCATCCTGGCCGCGCGTGCCGGGGCCAGGGTCCGGGTGTTTGAATGGCGCGGCTGCCTCGGCGGCGTCTGGACGGCCGGACTGCTGGGCTACCTGCTCGACTTCGACAAGCCCGGCTTCAACCAGGAGCTGCTGAAGCGCCTTGACGAGCGCGGCATGCGCCGGGGCACCAGCAGACAAAGTGTTTGTTATGAACCCGAGGGCATGAAGCTGCTGCTCGAGGAGATGTTCGTCGAGGCCGGCATCACCTTCCAGCTGCACACCCGTGTGGCCGCCGCCTACAAGGAGGGCGCGCGCCTGACCACCATCGTCACCGAGTCCAAATCCGGCCGTCAGGCCTGGAAGGCGCCGGTCTTCATCGACACCACCGGCGACGGCGACCTCGGCGCCCTGGCGGGATGCAGTTATGAGTTTGGCGAGTCCGAGGCCTGTCCCTGCCAGCCCATGTCCCTGAATGCGCTGCTCGTCTGCAAAGACGCCTCCGCCCTGGCCGGATTCATCCACGGCTCCGACCCGAGCAAGGCGGACGGCGACGCCAAGGACAAGTTCCTGGCCGCCATCAAAAGCTCCGGTCATTTCCCCAGCTACGCCAAGCCCACCCTCTGGCAGATCCGCGACAACCTGCTGCTGGTGATGACGAACCATCAGTATGGCGTGCCCTGCTTTGACGCCGCGAAGATCACCGAGGCCACCGTGCAGGCGCGTTCCGAGCTTCACAAGATCGTCAACGGTCTGCGTGGTCTCGGCGGCCCCTGGGAGGGCCTGCAGATCGCCGCCACCGCGGAGCAGATCGGAGTCCGCGACGGACGGCGCATCAAGGGCCGGTATGTGGTCGGGAAGCAGGACGTCATCGACGGTGCGCGCCATGAGGACGCCGTGGTGCGTGCGACCTTCAGCGTGGACATCCACGCCCTCAGTGCCGAGAACAACAAGAAGGCCGCCTACCACAACGCCGGCATCAAGACCAAGCCTTATGACATCCCGCTGCGCGCCCTCATCGCGAAGGACGTCGACGGGCTCATGATGGCCGGCCGCAACATCAGCGGCGACTTCATCTCGCACGCCAGCTACCGGGTCACCGGCAACTCCGTCGCCATGGGCGAGTCTGCGGGTGTCACCGCCGCCCTGGCCTCCAAGTCCGGACGCCTTCCTCATGACATCGCCTGGAGCGAGGTCGCGGCGAAGCTGGAGGCTCTGCGCAAGCCTGTCTGATCCATGGGGCCTAGCCCAGGCTCACCGGGTCCACGTCCCAGGTCACGAGGATCTCGGGCGGCAGGGTGATGGAGCCCATGACCCTGCCCAGGTGCCGGGTCAGAGGACGGATGCGTTCCGTGCGCAGCAGCAGCTGAAAGCGGAACTGGCCGTGCGCCTTCGCCAGGGACGAGGGCGAGGGTTCGCCCATGACCGCCCCTTCCGGCAGCCCCTGCTCCAGCCGCTTGTGCAGCGTCTGCAGGGTGAACTCGGCCTGGGCCTCGTGCTTGCCACGGCTGCTGATGAGCACCATGTGGCCGTAGGGAGGGTACTTGAAGGCCTTGCGGTGCTCCAGCTCCTGCTCGGCGAACCCTTCAAAATTGTTATGCCGCGCGAACTGGATCGCCGGGCTGTGCGGGGCGTGGGTCTGCACGAACACCTCGCCCTTCAGTTCGCCGCGCCCGGCGCGCCCGGCCACCTGGATCAGCAGCTGCAGCGTGCGCTCCGCGGCACGGAAATCCGGCAGGTTCAGGGCGGTGTCCGCGTTCAGCACGCCGACGAGCGTGACATTGGGGAAGTCGAGACCCTTGGCGATCATCTGCGTGCCGATGAGGATGTCGAGCTTCTGGGCGCGGAAGTCCTTCAGGGTGTCGCGGAGCTGGTTCTTTCGTTGCATCGTGTCGGTGTCCACGCGGGCGATGCGGGCCTGGGGAAACACCTCGCGCACCGCCGCCTCGACCCGCTCGGTGCCGAAACCGCCGTACTTGAGCCCTGGTTCCTTGCAGGCCGGGCATTTCGTCGGCGGCACGCGCCGGGCGCCGCAGATGTGGCAGACGAGGCGGTTGTCCGCCTTGTGCAGCGTCATCGGCACGGCGCAGTCCTGGCACTGCACGACCTCGCCGCAGGCGTTGCAGTCGAGCGTGGTGTGGAAGCCGCGGCGGTTGAGGAAGAGAATCGTTTGTTCGCGCCGCTCCAGTCGTGCGGTGACCGCCGTCCGCAGACGTTCGGACAGGATCATCGCGTTGCCAATGCTTGTGCCGGTTCCCTTCCGCCGCTGCAGCCGCATGTCGATGATGCGGATCAGCGGCATGGACTTGCCGTCCGTGCGCCGCGTCATGCGCAGCAGCTCGTACTTTCCCGTCAGCGCGTTTTGAAAGGACTCCAGGCTGGGCGTGGCGGAGCCGAGCAGCACGGTGCAGCCCTCCAGCCGTCCACGCACCACGGCCAGGTCACGCGCGTGGTAGCGCGGCGCATCCTCCTGCTTGTAGCTCGGCTCATGCTCCTCATCGACGATGATCAGCCCCAGCCGCTCCAGGGGGGCGAAGATGGCGCTGCGCGCGCCGATGACGATGTCCGCGCGGCCCTCCTGGACCTTGAACCATTCGTCGTGACGTTCGCCGTCGCTCAAATGGCTGTGCAGCACGGCGATGCTGTCCTTGCGTTCCGAAAAGCGCGCCTTGAAGCGTTCGATGGTCTGCGGTGTCAGGCTGATCTCAGGCACCAGCACCAGGGCGGTTTTGCCAGCCTTCAGCACGTCGGCGATCGCCTGCAGGTAAACCTCCGTCTTGCCGCTGCCGGTGACGCCGTGGAGCAGCAGCGGCTTTGAATCTGTCGGTTTCTGGATGGCCTCGATCACCGCGTCATAGGCGGCCTTCTGCTCCTCTGTCAGCGTCAGCGGCTGGGAGGGCAGGAACTCCTCGGTTTGAAAAGGGTCGCGAGTCACGCGGATCTCGGCGCGTGTGATCCAGCCGTTTTTGACGAGGCTCTTGATCACCGTGGTGGCGCTGGGCAGGTCGCGACGCAGGTCGCACAGCGTCGCCTCGCCCCCGCGCCTTCGCAGTTCCTCCAGCAGCCTGGCCTGCAGCGGCGCACGCGTCGTCATCTTGTCCAGCACCTCGGGCGTTGGCTCCCTGACCAGCTTGAGGTGGCTGTCCTTGAGGAAGGTTTCCGGACGGTCTCGCACGGCCTGGGGAAGCATGGCCCGCAGCACGCGGTGCACGGGCACGAGGTAATATTCCGCCACCCAGTCGGCGAGACGGAGCAGGCCGGGCGTGAACATGGGGCGCGAACCCACGATGCCAGCGATCTCCTTCAGGCGATGCCGGTGCGGGGAGGAGTCGAGCAGTTCGATGACCACTGCCGGCACCCGCTGGTTCTGCAGGGGCACCGTCACGCGGGTGCCGACGCTGACGCGCCCAACCAGCTTTTCGGGCAGGGCGTAGTCCAGCTCCAGGGCCGCGGAACCCTCCAGCTGCACCCTTGCCACCCTGACGCCCGACTCCGCGCCCAGGGCGGGCGTCCCTGGTGAAGGGGCGTCATTGGCGAAGAGGCTGAGCTGGTCCGGAGGCATCCGAAACCTGCATAGTCGAGATGAAGCCGCCTGTCGAACGCCTGGATCAACGCGGCTCAGGGCTGCGTGATACGCAGGCGCAGGAAGCGTCGGCTGCCGCCGGTCATCGGTGCGTTGCTGTCGCGCACGGTGATGGTTCGAACGGCGCCGTTGACCACGCTGCTCACCGGCAGGATGCCGGTGCTGGACCATCCCGCCGGGCTCATGCTGGCGTTGCCTTCGACCACGTAGCTGATTCCCGAAGGCGCCGGCTCGGGGCGGACATAGGTGAAAGTGAGGTAGTTGGACCCGCTTTCGTTCACCTGCCCGTAGCCCAGCCTGCCCTGGTGGCCACGCGTTGCCGGGGCCAGGCCCAGGGCGTATTTGACCAGGTTTTGCAGCCCGTCATCGGCAGGCGTGGCGCTGGCGCTTCCCGGGCCGCTTTCATCCATGGGCAGGCCGTTGGCGAGCAACCAGTTCTGATAGCCCGTGGCGGTGCCGGGAGCCGGACTGGCAAAGTCGTACCACTGATCGCCCCCGGCCGTCTCCTGGCTGAGCAGGTAGTAGCTGGCGCCAGCGGCAAGCGTGACCACGGCGGGCAGGGCGGCATACTTGACCTGCCCGGCCGGAGCGCCGGACGTGGCGATGCTGACCGAGGCGAGCGTCGTTCCGGTGGCCTTTTCAACCAGCTTCACGGAATGCGTGGCGGAATTGCCCGCCACCACCCAGCGCCCGAGTTCGGAGATCGTGAGGACGGCGGCTCCGGTGGTGAACTCCATGCCCAGCCAGCCCGTGAAGTCGTTGCGCAGGCGCGTCATGCTGTGGCCGCTCACCAGCGGGCTGGCGGCGTTCGAGTGGCGGAAGTTCACCGGGATGTAGCTGTTGTTCGCGCTGAAGCCGGTGGTGTAGGTGCTGCCGTTGCTCGAATACACCGACTGGTCCACTGTGGCGACCGTGCTGGCGTAGGTGAGGGTGTTGTTGCCTTCATACCACTGGTCGCCGCCGCTCACCTCCTGGCTGACGACATGATAGGCGGTGTTGGCGGCCAGGGTCACCGGCACGGCCAGGGGCGCGTAGGCAAAGGCGCCTGCCGTCGCCCCGCTGGTGTTCACCACGGCGGATGCGCCTGGCACGTCGAGGTTGGTGGCGGCATTGACGATCTTCACGGTGTGGGCGCCGGTGTTGCCTGAGAGCACCCAGCGTCCCAGTTCGCGCACCACGACGGGCGAGGAGCCGGTGGTGATCTTCATGCCGAGCCAGCCGTTGAAGTTGCTGCGCAGCGCCGAGGTGCTGAGGGTCACGCTTGACACAAAGTTAGTTGGGGGCGTGTAGAACAGCAGGCTGGTCGGCACATGGGTGTTCTGCTCCGGTGCGTCCGCCCTGGTGAAGGTGGCGCCATTGGCGGAGAACACCGCGCCGGTGATGTTGAAGGAGGTGCTGTGCAGCACGGAGGGCACGGTGGCCCAGGAGGAGCCGCCCGCCGGAGTGACGGCGCGGATGCGGTATTCGTAGATCACCCCTGCCAGCGGACTGGTGTCGGTGAAGGTCGTGCTGCCCGCCGCCGTCGTCTGAATGAGCGTCCAGGCGCCGTTGGCGACACGTCGCTCGATCTGGAAGCCAGTTTCGTCGGAGGTGGTGTCGACCCAGGACAGAACCACGTTGCTGCCGGTGCCGGCGCTGCGGGTCAGGAAGCCGGGCCGTTTGGGCTGCGTGCTGGCGGCGGTGATCTCCAGGGTGGGCGGGGGCAGCGTGGCATGCTCGCGTGACGCCCAGGTCATGGCACCGCTGAAGGTGGCGTTGGGGAGAAGGGCGAAGGTGAGCAGATTGTTGGCGCCGCGATTGGTGTTCAGCGTGCTGGCGGTGAGCGTGAAATCCACCACGGAGCCGACCGCAGGCAGCGTGGAGGCGTCAAAATGGAAGTAGCTGATGACCTGCTGGCTTGTCCCGGTCACGCCGGCCGTGCCGGTGTTGTTCTGCGGCGCATTGCCCCAGGTGACGGAGGCTTCATCCCAGGTGTCGGAGGCCTCGGCCAGCAGGCGGCCGGTCATCCAGTAGAAGCCGGATGCGGCAAACGTTTCATCCAGGTTCTGGCCGCCCACATACGCCAGCTTCAGCTTCGCCGACTTGATCGTCGGAATGGAGCCGAGGTTGAAGCGCAGCCAGCTTTTCGTCACCGGTGTCATGGAGCCATCGGTCACGGCCGTGTCCGTCACCGGCAGGTCGGTGGTGGCTCCAAAATTCGAGGCCTGGCTGTCATAACGCAATGTGGCGTCGGCTCCGCCCGCGTCATCCGTCGTGATCGTGTAGACCAGATCGCCGGCCGGTGTCATTATCTGAACGGCGTTGCTCCAGGGGCTGCCGCCGGTGCCGTTGTAGGCCATGATGCGATACTCGTAGGCCGTGTCGGGGCGCACGGTGGTGTCGTTGTACGTGAGCGTCGCCCCGCTGACATCGGCGATGATGTCCAGCGAGCCGTCATCGCCACGCCGTTCAATGCGGAAGCCTCCCGCATAGGAGGTCGCCGCCCAGGTGAGCGTCACCGAGGTGTTGGCCACCGTGGGAGTGTCCAGGTTGGTGGGGCTTTCCGGCACCGGCAGCGAGGCCACGCTGAGGTTCGGGTAGGTGGCGAGCTGGTAGTCCGCCAGATAGGTGCTGCTGCCCGCCCAGTCGGCCGAATAATGGAAGACACCCCAAAGCGCCGTCGCGGGCATGGTGGTGATCGTCGTGCTGCCCAGCAGGGTCCATTCGACGCCGTCAGGCGAGGATTCTGAAATGAAGGTGCTGCCCGCCCGGGTGAGGCGCAGCCACTGCGGCGTGTCCATGTTGTTGTCCGTCGCGGGCGTCACCGTCATGCCACCTCCCACCGTGCTTCGGTAGGCGAGCTTGGTGCCGTGACCGGCGGCGGAACTGGCGCCGACCGTTGCGGCGGCGACCGCCGTGTTGGTCGTCGATGCACGAACCATGACGGCAAACCGTGCCGCGCTCTGGGCGGGCGTCGGCGTGGGCACCTGCACCGTGATGACACCGTCGCCGGTCCTTGATTGATAAATGAACCGCCCCGCCTCCGAGGTCGCTCCGCTGCTGACTCCGGAGCCGCCCATGATGCTGTCGCCGATCACGCCCTCGGCGCTGACGGCCGGCGAGCTGTCGGTGACCGTGCTGATCATCGCGGATGTCCAGGGTGCGTCCAGCGTGGCCGTCGGATCCTCGATCTGAACGGCCACGTTCAGCCACTGGCCGATGATCAAACCATTGGTGGGGTTGCTGAGCGCGACCTTGAACTGCCGGGCCTGCTGCGGTGAGGCGGTGTTGGTCACCGGGACGTTGATCGTCTTGGCGGAGGCGTCGCCGTCCGCCCAGTTCAGCGTGCCGCTGGTGGTGGTGAAGTGCGTGCCGGCGACGGCGCTCGAGCCGCTGGTTGCATAGCTGACGGACACCGCCCCGACGGCACCGCCGACGCGCGGTACGCTCAGCGCCACGGTGCCGGCGGTCTTGTTCACCTTCACCTTGGTCGCCGTGAACTCGACAAACCCGGCGACGGCTTCAAACGAGGCCTCGTTCGACGTGGCGGAGTCCCCCGGGGCGCCGGTGGCGATGACGCGGTAGTAATAGACGCTGCCCTGGGTGAAGGGGCCGTTGTCCGTGTGGCTGACGGCGTTGGCCGCCAGGGTGGCCAACGTGCTCCAGGTGCCGGTGGCGTTTGTCCGGCGTTCGATGCGGAAGCCTGTTTCATCTGTGGCGTTGTCCTGCCAGGCCAGGCTGGCAGTGGTCGAGCTGACGGACGTGACGCCAAGCTCGCTCGGGTTCAGCGGCACTCCGGTTCCCGCGGTCGATGCGGTGAGTGTCAACGGTGAGCCGACGCTGAGGTTGTGGTAGGAGCCGCCCGGCACGTTTTCGAGCTTCAGGGTGCGGACGAGGTAGGTGTAGCCGGTTCCCGCCGTGACCGTGGAGTCGGCATAGGATGGCGTGGCCAGCGGAGTGGAGGTGAGCTTCACAAACGGTCCTGAGGGAGCCGGCGCACGATAGACATGATAGCCCTGCAGGCCGCTTTCGGTGCTGGCCGCCCAGCTCAGGCTGACCTGGCCTGAGGCGCTGGTGCCTGCCAGGCGACGTGGCGGTTCCACGGCGTGCATGCGCAGCGCGGGATCTCCCATGAGCCCGATGTGCACGCCCTGGTAGGAGGAGCCGCCCGGAGTGTAGGAGCCACCTCCGCTGAGCCCGCCGTTCATCGAGACCCGTGTCATGAAACCCATCGTCTCGCCCATTCCGGGATGATGCGGGAACCAGTTCGGTCGGCCTGCCCAGAAGCAGGTCAGGCCGAGCGAGTCGCCGGCCGCATTGCCGGCGATCATCGTGCGCATGAGGTTGTTGTCCGCGTCCCAGTCGCCATGGTAGCTGCCGAACAAACTGGTGAACACGACCCGGCTGGGAAGATGGCCGATGTCCGTCGAAGTTCCGAAGCTGGACGCCGATTCATGGCTGCCGCCGCCGCAGCCTTGGCCCCAGAGGTAGTCCTTGCCTCCGGCGTAAGCGGCGGAA
>CAZXPU010000159.1:3177-10729 GCA_964642905.1 uncultured Prosthecobacter sp. | reverse complement strand
ACGGACTGTCCTCTTGATTGCTTGGAATGGACGGGCTGGTGGCCGATGTCGGCAAGCTTGGGTTTGCCACCCGGATCCAAAGCCCCCTCCGCGCCTCGTTTCACCCACGGCACCCAGCTCACGCATTCAATCTGCCGGGTTCCGGGCTGTTGCGACTCCACCCATCAAGGGCGCTTTTTTCTTGAGGTTGAGGAGGCTTAAGTTACAAACCAACCGGTTTGTATGAAAAAGGCGGCGCCTACTCAAAAACGACAGCGTGATCCTGATGCCACGCGGCAGAAGCTGATCGACGCGACGGTGCGCCTCATGCTGCGTCATGGCTTTGCCGGCACTTCGGTGGACATGATCTGCTCGGAGGCAGGCGTCACCAAGGGCAGCTTTTTCCACCACTTTGAAAGCAAGGAGGCCATTGGCAGGACGGCAGTTGAGTGGTGGGGGCGCATGGGGACCTCCCTCTACAACGTGGCTTGGCAGAACTCCTCCGCCGGGCCGCTGCAACGGCTGCATCAGATGCTCGACATCATGGCCGGTTTCACGATGCGCAAGGACAAGGATTGCGTGTGCATGGTGGGCATGATGTCGCAGGAACTTGCCTCCACGAATCCAGTGATGCAGGCCGCCTGCGCCGCCGAGCTGCAGAACTGGACGGACAATGTCGCCAGGATGCTCGCCGAGTCGAAGAAGCAGCTCAAGCCTGCCAGGGACTTTGACCCAAAGGCTGTGGCCTGGTTCCTGAACAGCCTCTGGCAGGGATCCATGCTTGTCGGCAAGACCGCCGCCTCACAGGCCATGATCCGTGCCAACCTCAAGATCGCCCGCGAGTTCGTGGACAGCCTCTTTGAATCCGACGGAAACTGAATCTCGAAAACCACACGCCATTCACATCATGATCAAGAAACTGCTCCTTCTCCTTGCCGCCACCCTTGGCGTCATCCTTCTCGCCGCCTCCTTTCAGTCCGATGAAATGGCCGTCACCCGAAGCCGGACGATCCCGGTCGCGCCGGAAGCGGTCTTCAAGGTCGTGAACGACTTCCGCCTCTGGGATGCCTGGTCGCCCTGGTCGAAGCTGGATCCTGCCATGAAGAAGTCCCTGGAGGGACCTGCCGAGGGGGTGGGGGCGGTGTATCGCTGGTCCGGCAACCACGAGGTCGGTGAAGGCTCGACACGGCTGGTGGAGAGCCTGCCTAACGAAAAGATTGGCATGAAGCTGGAGTTCATCCGGCCGTTTGCGGGCGGGGCGGATGTGACCTTCAGCTTCAGTCCTGAAGGCGGCGGCACGAAGGTCACCTGGGCCATGCGGAGCAAAAAACCCTTCATCGGCAGGGTGATGGGCCTGTTCATGGACTGCGAGAAGATGTGCGGCGACCAGTTCGACGAAGGCCTGGTCAGCCTTGCCGGTGTTGTCTCCGCCGGAGACGCTAAGAAGTGATCAGCCGATATTTCCCATGAACACGCCCTTGATTCAACCCTACCTCTTCTTCGCTGGTCGCTGCGAGGAGGCCCTGGCCTTTTACAATCGGACCATCGGTGCTGAAACGGAAATGCTGATGCGCTACAGCGACAGCCCCGAACCCTGCGCTCCGGGCATGATCCCGGCTGGTTATGAAAGCAAGGTCATGCATGCCAGCTTTCGAGTGGGATCCACCGTTTTGATGGCCTCGGACGGCTGTGGCGGCATGGATCCTTTCAGCGGTTTCTCGCTCTCGCTCAGCGTGGCGGATGAGGCAGAGGCCGACCGGGCTTTCGCCACGCTGCTTGAAGGCGGCGAGGTCGTGATGCCGCTGGCCCGGACCTTCTGGTCGCCGAAGTTTGGCATGCTCAAGGACAAGTTCGGCCTTGGCTGGATGATCAGCACCGTGGCAGGATGCGCGAAGGAACCCTCATGAGCACCTCCGCCGCCCCCCATGAAATCCTCAGCTCACGCCTCCTGAATCATCCGCGTGTGCAGGTGTTCGAGGCCTTCAGCGACCCGGCGCGGCTCACGCTTTGGTTTGGACCCGCCGGTTTCACCAGCACCTTTGAAACCTTTGACTTCCACCCCGGTGGCGAATGGGTCTTTGTGTTTCATGGTCCAAACGGCGTCGATTACCCGAACCGGAGCCGCTTTGTCGAAATCACGCGGCCGGCATGCATCGTCTATGACCACGTGGTGCCTCCGCATTTCCGCATGACGATGACGCTGGATGAGGAGGCCGGAGGCACCCGGCTTACCTGGCGCATGACCTTTGAAACCGTGGCTCTCTGCGAGGCGCTCAAGGGTGTCTGCGTGCCTGCCAACGAGGAAAACTTCGACCGCCTGGAGTCGCACCTTTCCCATCCCTGAACCTGCATCCTTCCATTCAACATCCCATGAAATACGCACCCCACATCGCCTCTCTCCTTCTCGGCGGGCTCTTCATCATGTCCGCCTCCGTCGTGCTTCTCGGCATGGCGCCGACGCCCGAACTTCCGAAGGACACTGCCATCGCCTCGTTCATGGCGGCCTTTGGCCCCACCGGCTACATGACCTTTGTGAAGGTGCTGGAGTTGCTCGGCGGCCTGCTTGTCCTGCTGCCACGCACCCGCAGTGTCGGCCTGCTGATTCTCGGCCCCATCATCATCAACATCCTTGCCTTCCATCAGTTCGTGGCCGGGGACGGCATCCTTCAGCCGATGCTTCTGGGCATCAGCCTGCTTTCCCTCTACCTGATGTGGGTGGAGCGCGGCAGGTGGAAGGCGCTCATTGCATGAGGCTTGCCGTGGCGTCCCGGAGGCTTCAGCCGATGAGCAGCAGCCTGGGCTGTCCGGGCACCGGGTCAGGGGCTCGATGGATGCAGGGTGGCACGGGGCTGCCCGGGTGAAGCGTGGCGATCCTCCAGAGAACCCAGGTGCCGAACGACCAGGGTTTCGCGCCGGGTCGGGGCAGGTAGTGCAGGTCGTGAAAGTGATCGCTCAGCCATTCCTCAAAGGCCTCGTCGTCCGCCCCTCCGAACTCCCGAAGCAGCAGGGATCTCGCCGCAGGATCGTCGATGCGCCGCACAGCCATGTCGTTGGGAAGCCCTTCCGAGGAGGCTCCGTGGTAGGTGCAGAGCCAGGTGTCCGCCTCGGCCGTGGCGCTGTCGACGTGGAAGGAGCAGACGTCCGTGCGCAGCGCTCCCGGCCGCAGTTCGTGGGTATAACCATGAATGCCGTCAAGAATCACCTCGACACCGTGTTCGCGGAGCCTGCTGACATCAGCCAGCAGGGTGTCGACGGCCAGCCTGCCTGCCGGGCTCAGGTCCAGTGAACGAAGGCGGTCTTCATCGAGCGTGCTGATGCCAGGAGGCAGGTCGAGGGCCCGGGTGACTTCGGCAAAATCACCCTCCAGCTCACGCGCCCAGCCAAGAGCGTTCACGCCGTCCGCAAAAGGCGTGCTGATGAGTTCGGCAAAACTGGTGACGAGCCGGTGCAGGGCGGGAGATGGCGAAGGGGGGTTGCGTGACGACTCAATCCACGAAGCGGCCGCGCAGGTGCCGGAGATGATGCCTGGCGTCGGTGGCCGAGCCCGTGGCCGTTTTCATGACCTCGCCCGGCAGGAGGGCGCCGCCTTGCGCATGGACTTTTTCACGCAGCCAGGACAGCAGCGGCGCATAGTCCGCCGTGTCGATGGCGGAGGCAATGCGGCGTTGTTTGCGGGCCGAGGCGAAGAGCTGGGCGGCGTTGAGGTTGCCCAGCGTGTAGGTGGCAAAGTAGCCGAGCCCGCCCATGCTCCAATGAATGTCCTGGAGGCAGCCTCGTGCGGCGTCAGGCGGTGTCATGCCGAACAACTCCTTGAACAGGGCGTTCCAGGCTTCGGGCACGTCCTTCACGGACAAGGCGCCGGAGATCATCCGTCGTTCGATTTCAAACCGCAGCAGGATGTGCAGGTCGTAGGTGGCCTCGTCCGCCTCGACGCGGATGAAGGAATATTCGGAACGATGCACGGCTTTCAGGAAGTCATCCAGGCCGATGCGGCGCAGGTGAGGGAAGATCTCGGCGGCGCGCGGCAGCCACTTTTCCCAAAAGGGACGCGACCTGCCGACATGGTTTTCCCAGAGTCGACTCTGCGATTCGTGAATGCCCAGCGAACAGGCGCGGCCGGAGGGCAGCCCGAAGTCGTGCTCCGGCAGGCCCTGCTCATAAAGCCCGTGCCCGGCCTCGTGCAGCACGCCGAACAGGGAGGAGGTGAAGTCTCGTTCGTCGTAGCGGGTGGTGAGCCGCACGTCGCGGGGACCCAGCGTGGTGCAGAACGGATGGGCCGTGGTGTCGATGCGTCCGGCTTCGAAGTCGAAGCCGATGCTGGCGGCGATCTCGGCGTTGAGCAGCTGCTGCTTGACGATGGGATAGCTGCCACGAAGCAGGTTGGGCCGGATGCTCCGGCCGCGTTCGACGGCCCTGCGGGCGATGTCTGCGAGGTCGGGCTTCAGTTTGGCAAACAGAGCCGCCACCTCCCGGGTGCGGGTGCCTCTTTCGTAGCCATGCAGAAGGGCGTCATAAGGCTCCTCCGCATAGCCCCAGAGGTCCGTCTTGCGCCGGGCGATGCCGAGCAGCTTGTCCAGATGCGGTGCGAACAAGTTGAAGTCGGAAGTCTTGCGGGCCTCGACCCAGGCATGCTTGGCATGGGCCGTGAGTTCGCTCTCCTCCACGATGAGACGATTGGGAATCCTGGCGTTGCGCTCGTAATCCTCGGCCAGGATCCGCACGTTCGCCGCCTGGACCGGCTGGCGAAGGCGCGCGGCCTGGGCCTGATGGATGAGCTTCTGCATCATGCGGCCCGTGGCCAGGGCGTGGGCCCGTCCGCTCAGCCAGGACATCTGCCTGGCGCGAAAAGGCAGCGCCTTCGCGGGCATGAAGGTTTCCTGATCCCAGGACAGGATGGATTCGGTGGAGGCAAGCAGGGCGACTTCGCGGACGTGATCGCAGAGCTGGTCGTAGGCGGAGGCTGGCATGAGCCGCTCATGATTGAAAGCCCGCTCCGTCACGCAAGCCGCCATTTGTCAGGTTTCCTCATCCCATCCGATCATTTCAAGGATGCCGAACGAGCCGGCAACATGGAAGTCGGCGCGCTCCGTGCCGGGATTCACCCAGGGCATCCAGCTGCGGCGCAGGCCGCCGTCCGGCTGGATGGCGAAGTCGGCCCGATAAAGGCCGGCATAAAATTGGTTCGCGCCCGGCTTGAGGACGCCCAGTTCGCGCAGGGCGCTCCACGGCAGGCTGCCGGTGACTTCGAAGGAGTCCTGGCCGTTCGCGGCCCGCACTTCCAGCCCGGGACACGGCCAGTCCCAGTCCATCTCCCGGTAATGCCGGGCGCGGTAGGTGAGTGCCTCGCCGTCCGGGGAGATCTCCAGGCAGTAATAGGGCTTCAGGCCCAGGTCCGGGGCCAGGAAGATCTCGACGCGGTCCGACTCCAGCACGCGCTCCTTGAGCGTGGAACCAGGCCCAAGCACTGGGGTGGAGTCCAGGGCGGTGAAGGCAAAGTGCAGGTGGCTCCGGGTCCAAAGCGCCCGGAACTCGGTGCGCGGGGCCGGGCGGTCCTCCCAGGGCAGGCTGAAGTCGGTGAGCGGCCTGGCGTTTGCCCAGTCGGCGGCAGTGGGCTGGGCGGTCAGGCAGGGCAGGACTTGGTAGCACTTCATGTTGGGCATTCCTCCACCGCCGGGATTGACAGTCAATCTCATTACCCGCACTATCGCGCCGGTTTCCCCCCTCCTCATCATGAGCATCCTTGACCGTCTTGAACGCGTCTTCTTCTGGCTCGCCGGAGCCAGCTCCGACAACCTCGACGCCTGCCCGGCCTGGGAGCGGCGAAAATACGTGGCCTTCGGCGCCACCGTGCTGGTTCCATCGACCTTCGCCATCATCGCCTGCGCCTACGCGCTGTCGACCTTGACGGACAACTGGCTGGTCATCACGCCCGTGTCGCTGGTCTGGGCCTTCATCATCCTCACGGTGGACCGCGCCCTGCTGGCGACCTACCGCGCCTATCAGAACATCTTCCGCAAGGCCTCGCAATTTGCCCTGCGCATGGTGGTGGCCGCGCTCATGGGCGTCACCATCTCCCATCCGCTGACGCTGCTGCTGTTCAAGGACACCATCGTCTCAGTGATCGAGAAGGACCGTGAGGCGGAGATCGAGCAGGCGCGCAAGGACGGGGTGACGCAGAAGGCGGTGGTGGAGGCCCGCGTGAAGACGCTTGAGACCGAGATCGCCAAGCAGCGTGACTCCTGGAACGCCAGCTTCAGCGCCAAGTTCCTGGATGAAAATGGCAAGCCGGTGGAAAAGCCGCTGACCGAGGATGAAAAGAAGGCGAAGGCGGAGCGTGAGGCGAAGGTCGCCGAGGCCACCGGCCCTGGAAAACTGAGGCTTGAGGCGCTGGACAAGGAGATGGCCAAGCTGAGCACGGACTACCAGAAAATTGCCGCGGAACTCAACCAGTGGCAGACGGAGTTCGAACGCGAGGTCAATGGCCAGCGCAGTGGCATCATCGGCCTCGGCCCGCGTGCCAAAAGCATCCAGGAGGACCAGCTGACCTGGCGTCGGGCCGAGTCCGCCCGCCTGAGCGGTCTGCTCGACACGCTGACAAAAAACCGGGTGGCCCTGATCGCGGAGATCAAGGCCGCTGAAGATGGGGTGAACGCCGCCCTGGACGCCCAGGCGGCCGAGCTTGCCGCCAAGGCCAAGGCCGAGCAGGATCGCATCGAAGTACTGCGCCGCCAGGTGCAGCAGCAGCAGGCCGACCAGTTTGTCGGCCAGCAGAACGCCATCCGTGAAACGCTGAAGTCGCAGATCGACGCGCAGCTGGTTCAGCTCAAGGGGCTTAATGAGGAGATCACCCGGCTGGCGGCTGACGAGGAGGCGCGCATCACCAAGATCCGCAATGAGCCGCGCCGCGACATCCTGACCCAGACCCTGGCCCTGCACGACCTTTTCGAACAGGGGGCCGACGGCGGCCGCTTCGCCCTCATCGCCTATGTCGTGTTGTCCCTGCTGTTCATGCTGGTGGACACGATTCCGCTGGTCGTGAAATTCTTCTCCAAGCCCGGGCCCTACGACTGCCTGCTGGATTGTGAGGAGGTGAAGTTCTCACGCGAGCGCCTGGCCTTCCTGAAGGGTTTTGACCGCTACATGAAGCAGCTGATCGACAGCCCGTTCCTGCACATCACGCAGAACAGGCCTCTGGAGCGTGCGCTGATCGAGGGCGTGGACCGCAGCCGTGCGGCCAAGGCCTTCCTGGAGCACCTGATGGAACTGGAGCAGACCTTCCAGGAGAAGATGCGCCTGGAGCGTGAACGCCTGGAGTCTCAGGGCGTCGCCGCCAAGGCCGAGATGCTGGAGGAGATGGCCGCGCGTTTCTACGCCGACCTGCGCGAGCGCATGGAGTCCTTCTTCCGCGACGACGGACGCCGCACGCCTGTCACGGCGCGTGCCTGATTCCCGGCCGGACCGGCTTCTTGCCTAACCAACAATTGCCTTCGGCACCCGTCCATGGACGTCGGTGAGGCGGTAGTCGCGTCCGGCGTAGCGGTAGGTCAGGCGCTCGTGATCGATGCCCAGCAGG
>CAZXPU010000159.1:0-3167 GCA_964642905.1 uncultured Prosthecobacter sp. | reverse complement strand
GGCGTGGATGTCATGGACGTGCATCTTGTCCACGGCGGCCTTGAAGCCAAAGTCATCGCTCTGCCCGTAGGCCTGGCCGCCCTGCGCGCCGCCTCCGGCGAAGAACATGCAGAAGCCGTGCGGGTTGTGGTCGCGGCCGTTGCCGTTTTCACTCACCGGGGTTCGTCCAAACTCGCCGCCCCAGACAATGAGGGTGTCGTCCAGCATGCCGCGCTGCTTCAGGTCGGAGATCAGCGCGGCGATGGGCCGGTCGATGTCGGCGGCAAGCCTGCGGGTTGAGGCATCATGGTTGGAGTGTGTGTCCCAGGGCTGGCCGTTGCCGTAATAAACCTGCACGAAGCGCACGCCGCGTTCAACAAGGCGCCGGGCCATGAGGCAGCCGTTGGAGAAGTGGCTCTTTCCATACATTTCGCGCACCTTCTCCGGCTCCAGGTTCACATCGAAGGCGTCCGTGGCGGCGGACTGCATGCGGTACGCCGTCTCCATCGCCTGGATGCGGCCTGCCAGGGCGACGTCCGTCCCGCCCCGCTGGCTGAGATGAGCCGTGTTCAGCTCCTGAAGCAGGTCGAGCTGGCGGCGCTGGTCGGTCCGGCCCAGACGTCCGTTGCTCAGCCATGGAATCATCTGCCGGGGGTCGAGCTGGGAGTGATTGATGTAGATGCCCTGGTGCTGGGCGGGCAGGAAGGCGCTGCTCCAGAGGATGGAGAAGCGCACCGGCCTGCCGGGGCAGAGAACCACGTAGGAGGGCAGGTTGGCGTTTTCATTGCCCAGGCCGTAGCTGAGCCAGGCCCCCATGCTCGGCACGCGCTCGGTCATGGTGCCGTTGTTCATCAGCAGCAGGGCCGGGCCATGATTCGGGTTGTCGGTGTGGCAGGAGCGCAGCACGCATAGATCGTCGGCGTGACGCGCGAGGTTCGGGAGCAGTTCGCTGATCTCGAGTCCGCTCTGCCCATGTTTTGAATAGGCGTAGGGCGAGGCGAGCAGGCCGCCAGTCGGGCGTTCGGTGCGCAGGTCGGCACCATCGGGACGCTTGCCGTTCAAGCGCGTCAGAACAGGCTTGGGGTCGAAAAAGTCCGGGCCGAAGGGGCCGCCGTTCATGAACAGGTGGATAACTCGCTTGGCCCTCGGCAGAAAGTGCGTCGGTACTCCACCCGCCGCCTGAAGGGCCGAGGCAAGGCCCAGGGCGCCCATGCCGCCGCCCATGCGGCTGAGCATCTCACGTCGGGAAAACGGGTTCGGGGAGGAGGACATCGGCATCCGGAGCATCTACGCAGGCAGGGGCGGAAGCCTTGCGGAGAAGCCGGATATCGTTTCCGGTCAGGCCTGCTTTGGCCGAATCAAAAGCACGACGAGGATGGAGAGCAGGGCGATGCCCGCAAAGGCGCCGAAGATGTAGTCGATGGGAACGCCGCGGTCACGCAGCGCGCCATAGCCCTTGTCGCCCAGGCCGCCGAAGGTCATGCTGACCATGTTCATCAGGCCGTAGCCCGTGGCGCGAACCTCCGGACGGGTGATCTGGCTGAGGATGGGCATGTTGTTGCAGTCAAAGAAGCCCCAGCCGAGACCGAAGACCGCCAGAGCCACCACGGCCATGGTGATGGAGGCGGCATGGCCCACGCCAAACAGGGCAGGCAGGAACAACACCATGCCCAGGGCGCTGGCCAAGATCCGGCCGCGCTGGGAGCGGTGCATGAGACGATCCGCCAGCCAGCCACCGATCAGGGCGCCCAGCAGGGAGGCGATCTGCACCGTGAACACGGCGATCATGCCAGCCCTGCCTTGCTCCAGGTTGAACTGGTCGCGCAGGATTTTCGGGCCCCAGTCACGGATGACCCAGCCGGCGATGGCGGGCAGGGTGAAGTAGGCGACCAGCAGCAGGAAGTTTTTGTTGGTCAGCAGTTCCCGCAGGCTGGCGGCCGGGGAGGCCACGGGGATGGCGTCAGGCCGGTAGGGCGGGTTTTTCAAGGCGGCCAGCAGGGGCAGGGCATAGAGCACGCCCATCATGCCGCAGGTGCTGAACATCCACTGCCAGCCATAGCCAGGGGCATCGGCGACGTAGCCCGCCAGGCCGCCCAGCATCTGCCCGGCGTAGATGCCCGTCTGATGCACGCCAACGGCCAGGGAACGCGTGCCGCCGACATGAAAGTCGGCGATCAAGGCCAGGGCGGCGGGGATGTAAAAGGCCTCGCTGATGCCCATGGCGGCGCGGGCCCAGACGAGCTGGTCCATGGTCGTGACATGGCTGGTCAGCCAGGTGACCAGAGACCAGGCCAGCAGGCTGAAGCCAATGACGCGCCGGCGGCTGAAGCGGTCAGCGATGAAGCCGCCGATGGGGCTGAGGAAGGCGTAGGTCCATTTGAAGGCCGCCAGCACATTGCCCCAGGCCTCCTCGTTGGTGATGGTCGGGATGTCCTCGACCATGGACTTCTGCATCGTGGCCAGCATCTGCCGGTCCAGGTAGTTGAGCAGCGCCACGGGGAAGAGCAGGGCCACGGCCATCCAGGCGGCCCGTGAGGCGGAGGCGGGGGCAGGGGCGGAAAGAGGGCTCATGAGAATGTGGTTGGGAGCGCGGGTTTAACCACGGCGGGCCTTTTGCGCAAAGCCTAAAAGGATGCGGATGCTTGACCTGTGGATGGCGGTCCATGCCTGAGGACCGCGTTCAAACACCGATGTTGTTCACCCGGTACTTGGAAAGCGCATCCACCTCACCCGGAGAACGGGCTGATTCGGCGGTTGGTCCTGTTGCCGGATGCATCGAGACAAGCTGGTGGCTCGGAGAAGCATAGCAGCAGGTGAAGCGAGGCTTGGCGAGCGTGGATCGTTTGGGGAAATTTTTCTACCCCCAATCTTTCTGCCCGCACATGGGACTGTCAGGGATGCATGAGCGCCTCCATGCCTGCCTGCCGGCTTGAAGAAGCTAAACTTCCTGGCAGTTTTTACGAACCGTCACCTGGGTAGCTGTTGTCGAGGGCACCCTGTGACAGGAAGCAAGAATGGAGAGTGGCAGAAAAATGGGGGGCAGAAAAATTCAGAGGATGCGGCCGCCTGGGAAAAAATCTTTCTGCCCCCAATCTTTCTGCCTGCACATCGGGCTGTCTGGATTGAGTCATCGCACGCCATGCCTGCTCGACAGGATGTTGGGGCGTCCAGATGTCTTGAGTTCAATG
>CAZXPU010000158.1:0-10799 GCA_964642905.1 uncultured Prosthecobacter sp. | reverse complement strand
GAGATGATGCTGTTTGGCGAGTTCGGCGAAGTAGAGCGTGGAGGGGCCGGGGATGGGTTCGGCGATTTCTTCCATCTTCAGTGACTTCACTCCTGCCGAGGCGCTGGGGACGGTTTCGCCAAGCACCACGAGGTCGGCCTTCTTCTGCGCGGCCTCGGCGATGAGCGGGGCGAACTCCTCGCAGTTTTCGCGTGGTGACTTGCCCGAGGGCTTGTGATGCACGGTGGCGAGGCGGACCTTGCGCGGCGCCGGCGTTTCGGTGGCGACAAACTCGGCGTCGCGCCATTCGACACGGCCTCCGGGCGCCCACTGCAGGTGCAGTTCCACCGTGGCATTCACCGCCTTCGAAGGAGCGTGATAGACACCGCTGACAGTGGTCCAGCCATCGGCGTCGGTGACGCCGTCGGCGGGGTATTCCGGTTCGGCGCTGGGCATCGGCAGGTTGGGTTGAAGGTATTCGGGCGCGGCGTCGAGCGGCACGCCCTTGCCATCCGCGCCCTGCCAGAGGACGCGCACCAGGCAGCTCTGGCGCAGGTTGGCGACACCGGCGGTTTTGCGTTTCACCTGGAAGCGGTAAAAGCCGCCGCCCTTGACCTCGAAGCCCTTTTGAAACCAGCCATCGAGCCCCTCGCGCTGATCGTGGGTGATGACGAGGGTGCTGGCGCCGGCGCTGCCGAACTGCGGGCGGATCTCCTCGCGCGGGCTCTCCTGCGTCCAGCCCTGGACATCGGCGGCTTGAAGGCAGGAGGCGAGAAGCAGGAGGATCGGAAGGACTTTCATGGCGGTGGCAGGGTAACCAAACGTGTTTCAACGTCCGGGCGTTTCAATCCCGGCCGCACTGCCTGAAACCCTCAGCCCCGGGGACGGCGGGTGACTTCTTCAAAGCGCGCCTCGTAGTCGCGGTGGTTGGTTCCCATGAGCCGGTCCCAGACGTTGAAGTAGAGGCCGTAGTTGCCGCGCATCTTCTCGTGATGCTGGACGTGGTTGGTCGGTGTGTTCAGCAGCTTGCCCAGCCAGCTTTTCATCAGCCAGGACGGGAAGTATTCATAGCCTGTGTGGCCGATGACATTGAAGGTGATCTGCCAGACCATGAACACGAAGAAGGCCAGGGGATGCATCGGCACGGTGAAGGCCAGCAGCGGGAAGATGCAGGCCTGGGCCAGCGCCTCCAGCGGGGCGAAGGAGTAGGCCGCCCAGGGGCTGGGATTGGTGCTTTCATGATGCACGCGGTGGAACAGCCGGAACAGCCGGCGGTGATGCATGAGGCGGTGGGTCCAGTAGAACCAGGTGTCATGCACGACGATGGCGATGAGGATGCTGGTGAAAAACCAGCCCCAGCCGTGCAGGCCGATCTTCCGGTACATCTGCCATCCGAAGGCCTGGCCGGCGACGATGGTGGCTGTGCCGACCAGGCCGTAGATGAGGGCGGTGAGCAGCGACCAGCGGATCTCGCGGCGGACGTCTTCCGCCGCCGGATCGCGCTGGATGATCTTGCGCCGCCACCAGCGCTTCTTGAACAGCACGTAGGCGAGCAGCCAGGCCAGCCCGGCAACCAGCGCGTAGCGCAGCCAGTTTTCCAGCGCGATGCCCAGCAGGAGCTGCAGGGGCTTCGGCAGGGATTCGGAGACGAGCATCTGGCGCAGCATGGCGGTGCGGGTTCAGGGAAGCCTGGGTTTCACGGGCGTCTGCGTGCCTTTTTCCACCGGATACACGGCGCCCTGGGCTTCAAGTCCGGCGATCAGGCCCTGCATCATCCGCTTCAGCTCCTCCGGATGCGTCGAGGCGAGATCCTTTTGCTCATAAGGATCCTGCTTGAGGTTGAACAATTGGTAATGACTGTCGCCGCTGACCTCGGTGGGGAAGTAATGATAAACCACCTTCCAGGCGCCATCGCGGAAGCTGGTGAAGTAGTTCGTGCGATGCGGGGCATGCGGATAATGCATGAGGAACTTTTCATCGCGCGACGGGTCCGGCTTGGCTGTCAGCAGCGTGTCGAGCCTGCGCCCGTCCATCCCATGGCCGGCGGGTGCGGTGACCTGGGCGACCCCGAGCAGGGTGGGCAGGATGTCGTAAACCGCGGCCTGCTGAGACTGGATGGCGTTCTGGGCGATGGGCAGGCGCTGCTGCGCCGGGTTGGCGGCGTCGGGCTTCGCCCAGGCGGCGATGAAAGGCACGCGCATGCCGCCTTCATAATGCGAACCCTTCTTGCCACGCAACGGGGCGGCGCAGGCCACCTCATGCTCGTGACCGAGCGGGGCGTCGCTGCCGTTGTCGCCGAGAAACAGGACGAGCGTGTTGTTCGCGACACCGAGCGTGTCGAGATGGTCGAGGAGATCGCCAAGCGACTTGTCCATGCCCTCCACCAAGGTGGCGAAGGCCTGGGCCTGCGGGCTTTTGCCGCTGTCCTTGTAGTGGGCGGCAAAGCGCGGGTCGGAGTCGAAGGGGGCATGCACGGCATACTGGGCGAAGTAGAGGAAGAACGGCTTCTGCGACTTCACGGCCTCGCTGACATGCGACTTGGCCTCCAGGGTGAGGGCCTCGGTGAGGAAGATGTCCTGGCCATGATACTTTTCGAGGCCGGGGACCGCATGGCTGCCGCGCGAGGCCTTGCCCTTGCCTTTGCCTTTGCCCTTCGCGGGACGGTCGAAGTTCTGGGCGCCGTAGTAGCTGCCGGGCGCACCGATGGAGCCGCCGGCGACGTTGATGTCGAAGCCCAGGGCGGCCGGGTTGGCGGCCTCGAAGGCGCGCGGGGCGAAGTGGCCCTTGCCGACATGGATGGTGCGGTAGCCTGCGGATCTGAGCAGGCCGGGCAGGGTGACGTCGCCCGGCTTCAGGCCCTGCCAGTTCCAGGCAGGCGGCCCCTGCGGGCCGGCGTTGTCGCTGTCGGGGTTGATCCAGTTGGTGGTGCGGTGGCGGGCGGCGTTCCGGCCGGTGAGGATCGAGACCCGGGTCGGCGAGCAGACGCTCATGGCGCAGAATTGGTTAAACCGGACGCCGCGGGCGGCCAGTCGCTCCATGTTGGGCGTGCGATAAAATTGGTTCAGCGCGTGCCGCTCGGGTCTGCCGTCCGGGCCGGTGAGAAAGGGCAGGGAGGTGTCCATGACGCCCATGTCATCGACCAGCATGAGGACGATGTTGGGCGGGGCCGTGGCGGCGTTCAGGAGCGACAGGTTGCACAGCCCCGTCAGGAGCAGCGGAAGAAGGGAAAGGAGGCGGCGCATGAGGATCCAGGAAGGGCGGGCAGGCACCGGGAACGACAGGAACTTCCTCCACATTTCAAGGCAAGGCAGGCATCCTGCCGGGTAGCGTGGGGCGATTGGGTGTTCGGTCAGGATGTTGGTGTGGGTGCATCAAGCCGAGCCGTAGGCTCGAAAGAAAATAGCCGGTGGTGAAGCGAGGCTTGGCGAGCGTGAACCACCGGATCGACGAGACAAGACGATCACCGGACCCGGGGAGCGCCCTGGAAGGGGCGCGAGAAGGGGGCGATTGGGCATGGCGGTTGCGCAGGGCTTTCGATGGCTTCTCGCGTCCCTCCAGGACGCGGTGAAGGTGAGACGTGGGTGTGGGGGCCTGTCCTGGTCCTGGGGTTTCACCCCAGGCTAATTTCTTTCGAGCCTCTGGCTCGGTGGGAAGGGAGGCGTGGATGAACCTTCAGCCTTGTTCGAATCTTCGGGTGGGGCCCTTCATCGTGTGAAGCAGGGGGGCGCATTCGCGGTTCCGAGTTTCGAGTTTCGAGTTCCGTGTTTCGTGTTTCGTGTTTCGAAATTCGAGTTTCGAATTTCTCCTTTCACCCCCCTCCTGTTTCCTTCAGGCCGACGTCTCCAGGCGGGCGTTCAGGACCCGCAGGACCTGGGTGATCCGGCAGGCGTAGCTGTAGGATCTGTCGCCGCCGATCAGCAGGCCGATGGGCCTGCGCGTCTGCACATCGAGGATCAGGGCGCCAGAGTCGCCCGGGCCGGAAAAGGGCAGGCTGCCGGAGGGGGCGATTTTGATGAGTCGACGGAAGCGCGCGACGGCGGGCACCGGCTGCGTGTAGGTGACCTCGCTGGCGACATCGTCATCGGTGATGACGCCATAGGTCAGGCCGGTTGCGGTGCCGTATTTGGCGACCTGCCTGCCGACGAGGCCCTGGTCCAGGGGCACGTCGGAGTAGGAACCGATTTCATACACCCGGCCGTCCTTGAGTTCGGGCAGGGTCGCCGCCAGGGCGCAGTCCACCTCGTTCCAGGCGGAGGGGCTGAAATCCAGCGGGTGAAACCTGCGCAGCCTGGCGATGGCGTCGGCCGGGAAGGTGCCGCCATCGACCGGCGATGGCTGGAGAATCCAGTCATCCAGAGGCACGCGGTTGCATCCGGCGAAGGTGTGATTGCAGCCGAGAAAGCAAAGCTCTCTGCCGCCCTGGCCGTCGGAGATGCTCACCACGCAGCCCGCCGTTCCTTCCTGGACGAGCTGGCTGCTCATCGAGGCTCCGCAGGCGCAGGGCCGGTAATGGCCGTCCGCGTGATGGGCGATGATCGGACCCGTGGCCTGCACGTCGGTGAGCACCCCGGTTTTCCGGGTGGGATGCAGGCGCGCGATGTCGAGGTCCGCATCCACCCTGCTGGTGCTCTTGCGTTTGACCTGGACGATGAGGCAGGGTTTGCCGGTGGCGCGTCCGCGGGTGATTTTTTCGCCGATGGAGACGGAGAGGATGTTGTCGATGCCGAGCAGACCGGATTGGTTTTCGAGCGGCAAGCCTCCGGCCTTTGGGCGGCGCGCATTCAGCTTTCGGATCAAGCCGGCCTTGGCGCGAAGCAGGCGGGCGGTGGCCTTGGCGGTGTAGATTTTCGGCTGAGGCTGCAGGTCCGGCTTGCATGGCCGGGCACGACCGCCCGTCCGGACTCCCTCAGGCAGGCTGAATGGACGGCTCCAGACCGAAGGCTTCGATGCGGCGCCCTTGGTTTTTTGCGCTCGGCTTTTCATGGCCTGGTGGGGTCACTTCAGTTTTGAGGATCGAAATCTCTCAGCGCTTTTTCAGCTTCCAGTAGCCGCAGCTCCTCCTGTCGATCCTTGACCTCCTCCTCCAAGGCGTTGCGTTGCAGCCTGCGCTCCGCCTGGGCCGTGCTGACGGCCTGGGTGCTCAGGTTCTGGTCGCCTTTGAGGGCCGCGACATTGTCCGCCACGATTTCCCCCGGCAGGGCCAGGATAGCGCGGGAGATTTCCAGGGGGATCTCCACGGCCCCCAGGACTTCACTCGGTTTTTTCAAGGTGGCCTCGACGAGCAGGCCCTCGTTGAAGTCCAGCTTCTGCACCTTCTTCACGAAGGCCGACCGGTTGACGGGCATGTGGAGAATTTCCGCCTCGTTCGGCAGTAGCACCGTGGCCACCTCCTGCACGATGCTTTGCCGGGAGAGGCGGAGCCCGTAGGCCAGGGCTGGCCGGAAGACGATCCCCTCGAAAGCTCGGCCTGCCGTGCCGCTGGGCTGGTAGGTGCTGTTGACCTGCTTGGAACCTGCGGGGGAGCGGTCGGTCAGGCTGACTTCATAAGGCCCGCCCTCCACCTGCTGCAGGGCCTGGTTGATCTTCGCCATCTCGCTGTCCGAGGTGGGGTCAAAGCTGGCCTTGAAGATCACCTCTTCCTCGGGTGTGGAGCGCGCGCCGCCGGCCTGGGCTGCGATGCGCGCCACGTTTTTACCGATCTCGATCAGCTTTTTGACCACCTCCACGGACTTGTCCTCGGAGGTCACCTCCACCAGGTCGAGCAGGCCGTCCTTGCCCACGACGACCCGGATGTCATCGTTTGAAAATAGGTTAGGCCTGTGGCTGACCACGAATCGATGATGCGGGTCGGGCACATAACGGGTGGCCTTGTAGCGGATCTTGTAGCTCCAGGCGGTGCTGACCTTGGCAGGCTTCGAGGCGGCGGTGGTGATGGGGCCCGAGGCGTCCGGAATGGCAGGTGCTGCCTGCGAACTGCCGGGCAGGTTCTTGGTGGCCGGGATGGAGGGAAGCGCCGATGCCTGGCCCTGGACAGGTGTGGTTGCCGGCTTCTCCGGAGTCCTGCCCTGGGTGGCGGCCTTGGCCTGCTTCGCAGCATCCGCTGAGGCCTTCGCCGATGCCGCCGCTTTTTGCGCGGAGACGGCGGCGGCCTGCGCCTCCAGACCCACCGCATTTTTCACCACCTCGATCTCGACCCTGCCGGTGGGCAGGCTGTAGGCGACTCCAGCGGCTGGCATCTGCATCTCGGCCTCGATGCCGGTGGAGACCAGGGTTTGGCAGCCGGTGATCCCCAGGGCGCCCGCCAGGAGGCTGCCGCAAAGGATTGCGGTCATGGACGTGAACGGGGGCAGGCGGAAACAAGGCGGCTGGCAGTGCATGCGGAAGGTCTTCGTGGAGGCTCTCGGTGTCGGCTTCGTGGGCTCCTTTCTCAGGGCGAGAAAGGCACGGGCCGAGCGATCAAAAACACGTCGAATCCTGCGTGGGTCAATGAACGGCTTAATTCGATATCTCAGCAATAGAGACCCAAGGTTTGAGTCGAGGATTGGGCGCGAATTTTGGGAGGCTGGCTCGTTGCATCCGAAGTCATCCCCGGGACGGGTCCAGGCGAGGAGCTAGAGCCTGTGATTGGCTTGTGGGGAAGAGGGAGTATCCCCCGCCATGGCCACTTTGCGCGGTGCCAGCAGCCGGAATGAACGACCACGGAATACCCGAAACACACGGAATCATGAAGGCATCAGGGTTCCAAGCCTGCCTTTCCGTGGATTCAGTGTCTTCCGTGGTTCCGGCCTGTGAAGGTTTGAAACGGAAGTGGTGATTGAGCTCCCTGCCTACTGATTCTCATCTGCCCATGCCGCGACTGCTTTTGAAAAGTCCACTACAGACTTTGCTTGGGCGCAGCACTTCATAGGCTGTATCCGCCGATGCCTCGGCGATGGTGCGCATCTCTCCCCGCAGACTGCCTGCACACGATGCATGCCGACAAGCCGATGCAGGGCCACGGCCTCATGCAGGCCATCACCCGCGTGACCAGACGGCAAAGAGAGGAATTCGAAGGGGCGGTCGCCACGCTCTCTCAAAAGTCCGTCAAAAGTTCTCTGAAAAAGGTCAATTCAGGCCATAAGTAAGGTTGACGACACGTTTTTAGCCAGGTTAATTCAGCTGTTTATGAAGTATGAAACGTCGCATCCGTGGCTCAAATTCACTCTCCGGCTGCCGCAGGACGACTCCCGTCTCTGGCTGATTTTGGGGGAGATTGCCTCCAAGGTGCAGCATTTGAGCGGGGTGCCGCTGCGCCCGGATGTGGCGGATGACCTGCACCGCATCTATCTGGCCAAAGGGGTGCTGGCGACGACGGCGATCGAGGGCAACACGCTTAGCGAAGACCAGGTGAGGCAGTTGATCGACGGCAAGCTGGACCTGCCCAAGTCCCAAAAGTATCTCCAGCAGGAGGTGCAGAACATTTTGGACCTGTGCAACGATGAGGCCCGGCAGCTGCTCGATCCCAACAGGGTGGATCGAAGCCTGTGCATGGATTTGATCCGCGATTACAACCGGGGCGTGCTGAAAGGGCTGGAGCTGCCCGAAGGCACCGTGGCGGGTGAAATCCGCACGCACTCCGTGGTGGTGGGCAATGTGTATCGAGGCGCGCCTGCGGAGGACTGCGGCTATCTGATGGATCGCCTGTGCAACTGGTTGAACGGCAGCGACTTCGTGCCGCCGGATGAAGAGCTGCGCATCCCTTTTGCCCTGATCAAGTCCATCGTTGCGCATGTGTATCTGGCGTGGATTCACCCGTTTGGCGATGGCAATGGACGGACGGCGCGCATGATGGAGTTCCACGTCCTGTTTGCCAACGGCATCCCGCTGCCGGCGGCTCACCTGCTGAGCGATCACTACAACCTGACGCGCACGGAGTATTACCGGGAGCTGGCGAAGGCCAGCGCCTCGGGCGGCGACCTGCTGCCGTTCATCCGGTATGCGCTGCGCGGTTTTCTCGACGGGCTGCGAGGGCAGATCGCGCAGGTGCGGGAACAGCAGATGCGGGTGGCCTGGGAAAACTATGTGCACGGGCAGTTCCGCAAGCTGAAGTCCTCTCCGACCCAGAAGCGTCGGCGCGAACTCGTCTTTGACCTGACCGATCATGGCAAATGGGTGGAGGTCTCCAGCATTCCGCTGCTGACGCCGAAACTGGCGCGTGAATACGCCAAGGCCGGAGACCGGATGGTGCAGCGGGACCTCAATGCGGTGGCGAAGATGCAACTGATCCAGCGACGCCATGGCAAGGTCACGGCAAACCGGGGCATGATACAGGCGTTCCTGCCGCGCCGCGTCCGTGAGCGGGAGGCCAATTCATAGTGACGCGGATCATTGAGGGTGAGGAGATTCGACCCGCCAAGGAACCTTGGCAACCTGGGTAGAATCTGGACGGGATGGGGCGAGGTTGGGGCCTCCCAGGGTGGGGATGGTGGGGGTGAATGTGCACAAACCTCCCATGGCGGGGAGGATGGAGGCCCGGGAATCCTGGGGCAAATCGAGGGTTGATGAGCTTGCCTAAAGACGATGCCGCATTTTGAAGCATGCAAATCTGGCCTTGCGGAGTCTAGTGCTTGGCCTGTCCCAACTCGATTTTCTGGCTTTCTGGTTTTATCATCTGACCGCTGCCATTTTTCGCTCGTTGACCAAGGGCGTGCCAGCGCTCATAAACGGGGCAGTGTTCACCAAAATCAAAGATTCCCTTCGCGACCTCTACTTGTCCGACCCACGCCCGTGGCTGGTTGGTTTTAGTGGAGGAAAAGATTCAACCATGGTGGCTGGCCTTATCTTTGAAATGCTAAAAGAGCTGCCCGTAGATCAGCGGACAAAAAAGGTATCTTTCCTATGCACCGACACCCGAGTCGAGATTCCGGCGATTGTCGGGATGATCGGAGTAACCTTGGATCGGATGAGGCGATTTGCCGAGGCCCAGGCTCTGAATGTCGACGTACACCTTTTAAAGCCCCCACCCGCTGAGACTTTTTGGGTGAACATCATTGGCAGAGGTTATCCGCCCCCGAATCGCCACTTCCGCTGGTGCACCCAGCGGATGAAAATTGACCCGGTTAACGTTTTTGTAGAACGCACCCTTGGACGCACCGGGCAGGCGATTCTCCATTTGGGCGCTCGCCGTGCTGAGAGTGCCAGTCGTTCACAGACACTCGCAGGGATTGCCTTGAAGAACGGCCTACGCCGCCATCCCGACCTTCCCCGCGTAGATGTTTCAAATCCTATTGAGCACCTAACGACCGAACAAGTCTGGGCATACCTGCTTCAGAACAGCCCGCCGTGGGGCGGGAGCAATCAGGAGCTTTACCGCCTCTATAAAGACGCGGGAGGTGGGGAATGCCCCATTCACATCGACACCAGCACACCAAGCTGCGGAAACTCACGTTTCGGCTGCTGGACCTGCACTGTTGTTGAGAGGGATAAGGCTAGCGAGGGCCTGCTCGCAAGCGGTGATGAACGCATGGAATCCATGCTCGAATTTAGGGAACTTCTGTTGGAAATGCAGGACCCCGCAAACGGCTGGCGCGATACGAGACGCATGAATGGCGCCGATGGCAACGGGCCAATCATCATGAAAGGCAGGATGCGAATGTTAAGAGAGTTGCTTAAATTGCAAGATTCAGTCAGTATGAAGCTGATTAGCGATGAAGAACTCCTTCTCATTCAGCAACATTGGAAATCCGCCCGCGACCCGGACGACGGACGCGGTGTCGCACGAATCTTAAACTCGCACTCCGGCATCCCTATGCACGACCTTCGCAATACCGCCAGACTCAGGAAGCTGGAGGCTGAAATCGCAACCGAGAAGAAGCTTTCGGCGGAGACGCTCCAACGTCTTGTCTCGAAGGTAGAGGAATTCAGCGAAAACAACAGGGCACATGGACTTCCGGCGGAGTTGACCCGGATTCTCAAGGATGACTTGGAAGCAACCAAGAATGTGGCATAAACGCATGGCAAACCTTATCTCAATCGACGATCTAGAGATCACCAATTTCGGCCCGTTCTACGGGACAACCAGGTTTGACTTCCTCACGGACCCTGAGGGTCCTCCACATGTTCTGATCGGTGGTAAAAACGGAGCAGGCAAGACTCATGTGCTCCGCGCCATGTATCTAGCTGTCGCCGGGAGCGCTGGTATCGGCGACCTGAGAAAGGTGGAAACCGGCTCGGATGCCAATCGTTTCAACTTCGACAGGGTGTTGAACCGCCGTGCAGCCCGAGAAGGAGAGGATAAATGCACGTTGAAGGCCACGATTCGGCAGCGAGATGCTGATAGCGGGAAGGAACAGATTCTCACATTGCACCGAGAAATCCGTTTTCGCCCTGCGTCCCCGCCCGTCTGGCACTCATGGGCCGAACGTTCCAATGACCTAGAAAGTGTTACAGAAGAGGCCTTAATTGAACGTCTTCGTGACGCATTCCTGCCACGTCACCTAGCAAGGTTTTTCTTCTTTGATGCTGAGAAAAGCCAGAACGTCCAGTTGGGCGATTCCGACATCGTGAAAGGTGTGAGTCGTATTCTTGGGCTTTGGGCTTACGAGCGCCTCGAAGAAGAGCTTCGTGATATTTTCACGAACACAAACCGACAGCTCAACTCCAGCGGCGGCAATGAAGCAATTGAAAAGCTTTCTGCCGTGCAGGCTGAGATTATGACCTTGCGCGGAAAGATGCAGTCCAACGAGGTGAAGGAGCGTCAGCGTCGTGAAGAATTGCAGGAGGCTGAAATGCTCTGTAGAAAAGACTTTTCATGTCGTTTTGATGAGCTAGACCACTGGGGA
>CAZXPU010000157.1:0-11086 GCA_964642905.1 uncultured Prosthecobacter sp. | reverse complement strand
AGGCGGGCAGCTCCACGCGGGCTTCAAAGGCGCGCAGCTGGTCAAAGGCGCTCATGTCCGTGTTGGCCACGCCGGCGTTCATGAGGGCCTGGTTGACGCCGTGCGAAAGCGCGAGGTCCTTGCCGCCGCTGGTCTGGCCGAAGGCCCAGCCGGTCATGCCGCCGATGAAGCCGCCGCCGCCCTTGATGTAGTCGATCAGGGCCGCGCCCTCCTCGGCGCCGACCACGCCCTGGATGTTGATGATGACCACGTCAAAGTCGGACAGGGTCTTCTTCTCGACGGTGCCGAACTCCTCGGTCTTGAAGCCGGCCTGCGTCAGAACATCCGCCTTCACGCCCTTGAGGCCGATGCGCGGCTTCTCCTTGTTGGCCGCCCACTTCACGCAGTTTTCCAGAAGCCGTGCATGATCGCCGCCGCCGTTGCCGCTGAGATAGGAGTTGTGGCCGAACAGGATGATGCGTCCCTTGCCATGGGCGGCGGCGGCGCCGACGGCAATTTCAATGCCGTCCTTGTCGGCGGCGGAGAGGATGGGAAACGCGATCTGTCCCCAGATGCCGACGGGCCCGGGAGCACCAAGCTTCGGCACCGACTTCACGCCTTGAAGGATCTTTGCACGCTCCGTGTTCACGAGTTCGACAGGCATCTGGGCGCCGGCTTCGGACGCGGCCAGAAGGAGCAGCAGGGAAAGGACTTTTTTCATGGGATGGGTGGGAAATGGATCAGCGGTAGATGACGACGAGAAACACCAGGGCCGCGGCCTTGCCGGTGTTGAGGATGGCGTGCGGGACGTCGGCGCGGTAGGTGCCGCTGTCGCCCTTGCCGAGCTCGTCCGTGTCTGTGCCGGACTCGATTCGGACGCTGCCTTCCTCGACGGTGAGGAACTCGCGAGTGCCTTCAAAGTGCGGCTGGCTGCGCAGGGCGCCGCCGGGGCGCAGGGTGAGCTCGTAAAACTCGACGTCCTTCTCCAGGTTCAGCGGCGAGAGCGTGCGGATCTCACACTGCTTGTCGCTGCGGTAGACCTGGGCGCGGTCGCTGGCGCGGATGACCTGGATCCTGGAGGCGCTGGTCTCGGCGCTTTCGATGAGCTCCTGCAGGGTCAGCCCAAAGGCGCGCGCGATGCGGAAGGTGACGGTCAGCGTCGGATTGGCCTTCTCGCGCTCGACCTCGCTGAGCATCGAGCGGCTGACGCCGCTGACGGTGGCCAGCTCCTCCAGCGACCAGCCGCGGTCGGTGCGCAGCTTCTTGACGCGCCTGCCCAGGTTTTCATTGATCTCCTCGGGGCTGGTTTCGGGAATGCGGGTCTTGCGTCGCGGGGGCATGGGCGTCGGTATAACGGAGATCTGTCCTGTAAATTAGATTTATTTTGCCGCAGGCTAAGAGCCCCTGAACGGCGGCGTATTCCTGGGCCTGACATGACTCGCCGCCTGCGCCTCCATCCTTCGTTCCGGCTTCGCACCGCAGCCGCCGCAGGCTGGCTGCTGGCGATGACGCTGCCGGGCGTGGCGGTGGATTACGAAAAGGACATCCGGCCGCTGCTGAAGGAGCGCTGTTATTCCTGCCATGGCGCGCTGAAGCAGAAGGCCGACCTGCGGCTCGACACGGTGGCGGCGATGCGCAAGGGCGGGGACGGGGGCGACATCCTTGCGGGCGGCCACGCGCTGCTCGTCGAGCGGCTCACCACGACGGACAAGGATGACCGCATGCCGCCGGAGGGCGAGGGCTCGATGCTGGACGAGGCGCAGGTGGCGAAGATCCGGGCCTGGATCGCCGAAGGCGCGAAGGCTCCGGCAAACGACCAGGCGGAGCCGGACCCACGCACGCACTGGGCCTACCAAATTCCGCGTTCATCCGGCGGGACGCTGGACTCTCTGCTCTCGGCGAGGCTGGCCGCCAGGAAGCTCAGGCCGCAGCCGGAGGCCGCGCCGGAGACCTGGCTGCGGCGCGTTTGCCTGGACCTCACCGGCCTGCCGCCGACGGCGGAGCAGGTCACCGCCTTCGCCAGGGACAGCTCCATGGCCGCGCGGCAGCGGGTGGTGGACCACCTGCTCGGCACGCCGCAGTATGGCGAGCGCTGGGCGCGGCACTTCATGGACATCTGGCGCTACTGCGACTGGTACGGCCTGGGGGGGCAGCTTCGTCACAGCCAGAAGCATCTGTGGCACTGGCGTGACTGGATGGTGGAGTCGCTGAACGCGGACAAGGGTTATGATGAGATGATCGTGCAGATGCTGGCCGCCGACGAGCAGGCGCCGGAGGACCGCGACAACCTGCGGGCCACGGGTTTCCTGGCGCGCAGCTACTACCTCTTCAACCGCACCACCTGGCTGGATGAAACCATCGAGCACACCTGCCGCGCCTTCCTGGGCCTGACGATGCAGTGCGTGAAGTGCCACGATCACAAGTATGATCCGGTGGACCAGCCGGACTACTACCGCATGCGCGCCATCTTTGAGCCGATGCATGTGCGGCTGGATCCCTGGCCGGGTCAGCCTGACCTGGAGAAGGACGGCCTGCCGCGCGTGTTCGACCTGCATCTGGACAAGGCCACCTTCCGGCATGTGCGCGGCGATGAGAAGAACGAGGACAAGTCACGTCCCCTGCCCCCCGGCATCCCCGCAGTGCTGGAGTTCTCCGCCTTTCAACCGGCGGCGGTAAGGCTGCCGCAGGCCTCGACGAGGCCGCTGTTTCTTCCCCATGTCCTGGAGGACCAGACCGTGGCGGCGGAGCGTGACGTCGCCACCGCCCGCAAGGCGCTGGAGGAGGCGAAGAAGGCCCTGTCCGGCACAGCACCCGCTTCCGCGGCCAAGCCGGCGGCGGCCTCCGGCTTCCTGCTCATCGACGACTTCAGGAAGGTCGATCCCACGCGCTGGGAAATGCTCAAGGGCGACTGGCGGCCCTCAGCGACGGGCCTGCGCCAGCATGAGACGGGTGCCGAACGAAAAATGCTGCAACTGAAGCAGGCGCCGCCTTCCGACTTCGAGGCCAACGTGGAGTTCACCATCCGCGGCGGGCAGCGCTGGAAGTCGGTCGGGCTGGTGTTTGACCGGACCGGGAGGCAGGACGTGATGGTTTACATGAGCGCGGCGGCCGGAGGCTCGAAGATCCAGGTGGCGCTGGGCAGCGAAGGCCGGAGCAGCTATCCATCGGCGGGGGCGGTGGCACGCACCGTCTCCCAGGATGTCCGTTACAAGCTGGACCTGCGGGTGCGCGGCAGCCTGATCAATGCCAGCATCAACGGCGAACCGGTGCTGGCCTATCACCTGCCCGGCGGCAGGCAGGCGGGCGCCGTGGCCCTGAGCGCGTTTGACTGCGATGTGGAGTTTCACGGATTCAGGCTGTCCAGCCTGCCTGCAGACATTGTGATGCGCGAGCCTGCGGCGGGCAAGCCGGTGTCCCTGGAGGCGGCGAAGCTGGCGGTGAAGGCGGCGGAGAAGAAGCTGGAGGCGGCCCAGGCGCGGCTGCCGCTGATCCGCGCGGTTTTTGCCGCCGAACAAAAAAGATCGGACCAGAAGCTGGCGCAGACGGCCGCCGCCCTGGAGGCAAGGCATCGGCTGGCCCTGGCGGAGGCGGAGCTGGCGCAGGCCGAGGCCGGACCTGCGGCCAAGGACACGGAGAAGAAGGTCAAGGCCGCGCGGGAGGCCGTGGACAAGGCGAGGAAGCAGCTTCTGGCACCGGGGGAAAAGTACACGCTGCCACAGGTCAGCCTGAAGGCGCAGGAGGGACCGGAGGAGAAAGACAACGCCAGCGTGCAGGCCTATCCGGAGACCAGCACCGGACGCCGGCTGGCCCTGGCGCGCTGGATCGCCGACCGGCGCAATCCACTGACGGCCCGGGTGCTGGTGAACCAGGTGTGGATGCGGCATTTCGGCACGCCGCTGGTGTTCAACGTGGATGACTTCGGCCTGCGCTCCCCGGCGCCGCTGCATCAGGACGTGCTCGACACCCTGGCGGCGGAGTTCATGAACCAGGGCTGGAGCTTGAAGGCACTGCATCGCGCCCTGGTGCTTTCGGAGCTGTACCGCCGCAGCTCGTCGAATGCGCAGGCGGATCCC
Source organism: uncultured Prosthecobacter sp. (assembly GCA_964642905.1). Classification (GTDB taxonomy): domain Bacteria; phylum Verrucomicrobiota; class Verrucomicrobiia; order Verrucomicrobiales; family Verrucomicrobiaceae; genus Prosthecobacter. Next base: position 7,034 of record CAZXPU010000157.1, on the reverse strand, counting down.
GCCACGCTGGCCGCCGACCCTGACAACCTGTGCTACTGGCGCATGAATCCGCGGCGCATGGAAAGCCAGGTGGTGCGTGACAGCCTGCTGACGCTTGCCGGTCGCCTGGACCTGAGCCTGGGCGGTCCCAGCCTGGATCCGGACAAGGCGGAGATGAGCCCCCGGCGCTCCTTGTACTTCGTCCAGAACGCGGACGCGGAACACCGATTCCTGGCGACCTTCGACAACAGCAACGTGCTGGAGTGCTACCGCAGGAACGAGAGCGTGGTGCCACAGCAGGCCCTGGCGCTGACCAACAGCCGGCTGGGCCGCGAATGCGCGGAGGCGATGGCCGCCAGGCTGTCCCGGCTGGGAGAGGCGGAATTCATCGACCAGGCCTTCCTGACCATCCTGAACCGGGCACCCACGACCGAGGAAAAACACGTCGTCCAGGAGTCGCTAGGAGCCTTGAAGCATGACCGGACGCTGTTTTTGCAGGCGCTGCTTAGCCACAACGATTTTGTCACCCTTCGTTAGGCAGTCGGAGCCGGGCGCCGGGGCGCCTGAGAGTCGCCGAAAAAGGCTGGCCGAACCTATTTTGCGTATTATGAGAACAGCCTTGTGACCGGGAGCACAAAAATGCTAGGATTGGATTAATCCCCATTCCTAATGAGAAAGCGCCTGATTCTTGTCGCGTGTGCCGCGACCCTCGCTGTCCTGTGGCTGAACAAGCCCTCTGAACCCTCGCCGACACCTGCGGTCGCAGGTTCAGTGCGGAAGCCGGCCAGGACGGCTCCGGCCCAGGTGCTGCCCTCGGTTCCGCTGCAGGCGCCCCAGGCGGTGGCGGAGTTCCGTGAATGGAGCGGGCGCTTTCTTGCCGCCGCAGGTGCAGGCAACAGGCCGGCCCTGGAGGAGGGGATGAAGCTGGCGAAGGAGCACACGCGGGAAATCGCCCGGATGATCCGGAGCGACCCCCAGGCGGCGATCGCCCATGCCGTGCCGATGGTGATTCGTCAGGATCTGCCGCCGGAGATTGTCGCCCTTCTGGAGGAGCGGCCGCGGCTTCGCGGGGACTATCTGGTGTCGGCGATGCTGCCGCTGGCCGGCCAGGAGGACAAGGTCAGCCCCTATGCCCGCAAGGTGATGAGCAAGGATGGCCGGAGTTGGAATGCACATGTGTATGGCAGGCGCGCCTGGCAGCGGACGATGACGGACATCTCGATCAACGGCGTGGCGGTGGAGAAGGACATGGCGGTTTCGGATTCGCCGTTGCGCGTGCTGGAGGCCGGCGAGCGTCCGGTGGCGGATGAGCGCGAGGTGGTGGAGGTGTGTCCGGTGTCGGGCGACAAGACGGAGGTGGAGAAGACGGAGTCGGGCGAGCTGCCTCCGGTGTCGGAGGAAACACCGGCCTACGAAACACCGGAACAAGTGGTGTATGTCTGCCGCGGCGGTCACATCAGCGAGGTGGTGGACCAGGCCCTTGCCGCCGAGGAGGAGGCGTATTGGCAATCCCAGGGAGTGAAGGTCAACGCAGGCACGGGCAGCGGCGCGCCCCACGGGCCGTTGGGGACCATCCCGGGCGGCTGGGCGACGGGCAACCGCACCTTTCTCTTCATGCGCTGCACGTTTCCGGACAGTCCGGTGGATCCGCAGAATGAGCAGGAGTGTCATGACATGCTCAAGGCCGCCAACGACTACATCATGCGGACGAGCTACGGGCGCTGCTATCTGACATACGCCGTGCCCCCGCTCATCGTGCTGCCCTATCCGGTGGCCTGGTACAGCCGTTATGACCAGGAGGGCGGATCGGGTGACGGCCTCATTCAGAGCCATGCGCGACAGATCGCCCGTTCGATGGGCTATGACTACCTTTCCTACAACCTCGACGCCGTGCGCTGGAACGGCGGGCCGGGAAGCTACGGCGGCGCGGCCTACGTGGGCGCGCGGGGCATGTGGATGAAGACCAGCAGCGTCGGCACCTTCCTGCATGAGCTGGGTCACAACCTGGGACTCTGGCACGCCAACTTCTGGCGCACGGTGCCGCCGAGCGTGACGGGCCCCGGGTTCAACCTGGAGTATGGCAACCTGTTCGACCTGATGGGAAGCAGCGGCAGCGTGGGGCCTTACACGGCGAGCTGCAAGGGCATCCTGTCCTGGATGCCGCAGGAGCAGTTCTGGAATGTGACGACCAGCGGAACCTACCGGATTCATCAGGTGGATGCGGACACCGCCGACCCCTCGTTCCGCTACGCCCTGCGCGTGCAGCGTGATGCGGAACGGGATTACTGGGCGGAGTTCCGACAGACGCACACCAGCAACCCAGGCCTGATGAACGGTCTGATGCTGACCTGGGACCGCTGGGGTCTGAGCGGCATCGGCGGCAGCGGAGGCTCGCCCGGCAACGGCAGCAACGGCGGCGCGCATCTCCTGGACATGACCCCGGGCTCGTTTGGCAACGGCATCACCGACACGCGCAATGATTCGGCGCTCTGGATCGGCCGCACCTACAGCGATCCGGATTTCAACATCCACATCACGCCGATGGTGAAGAACGCCTCGACCACGCCCCCCTCCATCGACGTTCAGGTCCAGATCGGCGATGTGGCGGGGAACAACGCCCCGACCCTTTCCCTGTCCGCCAGCAGCGTGTCGGCCGCAACCGGCGCAAACATCACGCTGACGGCCACGGCGTCTGATCCGGACGGCGACACGCTGGCCTATGCCTGGGTGTTTGGCGACGGCAGCTATTCGACGGACAACAGCGCGGTGCAGACCAAGTCCTGGAGCACGGCCGGCCATTATCGGGTGCTGTGCACGGCCAGCGACATGAAGGGCCGGCGGATCACGCGGGGTCTGACCATCACCGTCGGCTCACCCACCACCTTCACGGTCGCCGGGACGATCACGGGACCTTCAGGCCAGCCCCTGGAGGGGGTTTATGTGGGGAACTACGCGCCGTCCAACAACACCAGCCATCCCAACATCCCCACCTTCCGCGGCGCATGGACGGACAGTGACGGCATCTACCTCATCACTGGGCTGGCTGCCGGAACTTATGACATCACCCCCAACCTCTATCCGTACGCGTTCGGACCGGTGAGCAGTTCCGTGACCGTGGGACCCAGCGCCAGCGCGCGAAATTTTGTCAGCGCCTCTCTGCCGGCTCTCACCCTCAACTACCCGGACACGACGGCGAACGAGGGAAGCACGCCTGGCCCCGCCACAGTTCGTCTGACCCGAAGCGGCAGCACCAGCGCCGCGCTCTCCGTGCAGATCTACAATGCCAACACGGGCACGGCGACGCGTAACACAGACTACGCCCTCAGCCCTGCGCCCACCAACCTGGGCACAGCCTCCGAATATGTGATCCCGGCCGGCGCGGCCTTCCTGGACATCACGCTGACGCCGATCAACGACGCGACGGCGGAGGGTGTGGAATATGCGGCGCTGGACTTTGTGAACACGACGGCAGGTTATGTGATGGCGGGCACGGCAAAGGCCTGGGTGCCGATTGTGGATGATGACAGCAGCCTGCCCGTGGTGCGGCTGACTTCGGTGGATGACGTGGGCAGCGAAGCCGGGACGGACACCCTGACCTTCAAGCTGGAGCGCAACGGACCGACGACCGCGGCGCTGAACGTCAGCCTGACTTATGCAGGCACGGCGGTCAGGGACACCGACCACTCGGCGCCCGCCGTGGTGACCCTTCCAGCCGGGAGCGCGACGACGACTTTTGTCGTCACACCGACGGATGATGCGCTGATCGAGACCACGGAGACGATCGTGGTGACGTTAGCCTCGAACGCGGCCTATCTGCGCGACGGCACGGCGCAAAGCGTCACAGCGATCCTCAACGACAACGACATGCCGGTGGTGGAGATCGTCACCACGGATGGCGCCGCCAGCGAGACGGGGCCTGACCAGGGCAAGTTCACCATCACCCGGACCGGCCCCCTGGAGGCGCCGCTGACCGTGGATTATGCCGTCGGCGGCCGAGCCGTGCTCGGCACCGACTACCGCAGGCTGGACGGTCGTGCCGTGATTCCCGAGGGCAGCAACATGATCACCGTGGAGATCGTCCCCTTTGACGACACCCTCAGCGAGGGCCTGCAGGATGTGGTGCTGAGCCTGAGGACTTCGCAGAATTATGTGATTGGAAGCAGCTCCAGCGGCACGGTGACCATTGCGGACAATGACGCAGCCCAGGTTTATGTGGAGTTGAACACGGCCACGGGGGTCGAGCCCGGCAGCGGCAGTTCCAGCGGTCCGGTCTTTCAGGTCTCCCGTCCTGCGGCAGGCTCCGCGCTGACGGTCAACTACACGATCACGGGCACCGCGACATCGGGATCGGACTTCACGGCACTGCCTGGTTCCATCACCTTTGCCGCCTCCGACACCAGCCGCACCATCACCGTGTCCATGCTCTCGGACAGCCTGGCGGAAAGCGCGGAAAGCGTGACGCTGACGCTGCTGCCTGGCACCGGGTACTCGCTCATGCCCGGACAGAACAGCAGCATGACCGGCTGGATTTTTGACAACGGGCTTGAATCCGTCGATGTGAGCGTCGCGGACACCACGAGCACGCTGACGGTGCAGCTTTCGGAGACCACGACGACCGGGGCGGACTTTCTGATTTCCCGCCGCACAAGCGGCAGTTCCGCCCTGACGGTCTTTTACAATCTCAGCGGCACCGCCACCAACGGCGTGGACTACACGGCGCTCGGCGGCTCGGCGGTGATCCCGGCCGGCAGCTCCAGCGTCAGGGTCACCGTGGTTCCCATCAACGACACGGTGCCGGAAGGCGTCGAGAGCCTCATCATGACCGTGACGCCCGTGCCGGGCTCCTACGGTGTGCGTTTTGCCAGCGCCACGATGTACCTAGGTGACAATGACGCCTATGCGAGCGCCAGCGTCGGCTTTCCGGCCACGTCGTCCAGCAGGCCCGAGAACAGCGGGACCGTGGATATTGCCGTGTACAGCTTGTCGGGTCAGGCGGTGAGCGCCCGCTACCGGGTGAACGGCGGCACGGCGACGGGCAACGGCGTGGACTTCACCCTGGCCGAAGGGACGGTGAACTTCGCGGTTGGGGAATTCTCAAAGAACATCTCTGTAAACCTGATCAACGACCTGCTGCCCGAACCCGCCGAGACGGTGGTGATCGACTTGTTCAACCTCGTCGGGGCCAGCCTGACAACCAACAGCACTCACACCTTGACCATCGACAACGTGTCCATGCCGGAGGCCTTCAGCGATCCCGCCAGCGCCGTCACTTCCAGCAGCATGACGTTCCAAGGACGTGTAATGCCGGGCGGCCTCGCGACGACCTACTGGTTTGAATACGGCGGGACGACTGCCTACGGTCAGACAACGCCCGTGCAGAACCTGCCCGCCGGAGCCGCTCCGACGCCGGTCAGCACGGCGGTGTCAGGGCTGACGCTGGTCTCCTATCATTACCGGCTGGTGGCTCAAAACAGCCTGGGCATCAGCCGCGGGGTGGATCAGTTCCCCGGGGTGATCAGCACGCCTCCCGTCATCATCACCCATCCGCAGAACACGGTCGTGGACATCGGCGACATGACGGAGATCAGCATCCTGGCCAGCGGAGGCGGGCTCAGCTTTCAATGGCAGAAGGACGCGGGCAGCGGCATGCAGGACATTGACGGCGCCACGCAAACCAGCCTGGTCTTTCCCGCCGCCAGCCTCTCGGACGCCGCCTCCTACCGATGCATCGTGACCAACACCGACGGCACGGTGACGAGCGGGGCCGCGACTCTGACGGTGGTGACGCCTCCCGTCATCACCCTCGATCCGGTCTCGCAGACGGCCAGCGACGATGACACCGTGACCTTCACCACGGCGGCCAGCGGCCTTTTCCTGAACTACCAGTGGCAGAAGGACGGTGAAGATCTGAGCGGCCAGACAGCGGCCACGCTGACCCTGACCTCCGTGACAACGCTCGACGACGGTTCCTACCGCTGTGTGGTGAGCAACACGGCGGGCTCAGACATTTCAGCAGCGGCCACGCTGCAGGTGGACGGCGCCCCAGGAATCGTCACTCACCCACAGGACATCGCCGTGAATCTCGGGGCCATGGCCACCTTCAGCGTGACCGCCTCCGGTCCGGGCCTGAGCTATCAATGGCAGAGGAACCTTGGCATGGGCATGATGGATGTGGCCGGAGCCAATGATCCCAGCTATGTCATCGCCGCGGCCACGGACTCCGATGTCGGTTCCTACCGTTGCATGGTCAGCAATCTGCACGGCGCGGTCTTCACAAACCCCGCCACGCTGACCGTCGTCAGCCCGCCCGTCCTGGTTTCGCCGCTGACAGCGACCTCGGTGACGGTCAACGAAGGTCAGACCTTCACCACCTCCGTCAGCGTACAGGGACTCTTCCTGACCTATCAATGGCGCAGAGACGGGCTGAACATTCCTGATGCGACCAGCCCGACGCTGACGATTTCCAACCTGACCGAGTCGTTCAACGGAGACTACACCTGCCGGGTTGCGAACGCGGCGGGAAACCTGGTGACGCCTGCGGTGACGCTTCTGGTGGTCACGCCTCCCGTCATTGTCGACCATCCCACGGACACCCTTGTGAACCAGGGGGATCCGGCCACGCTGAGCATCAACGCCTCAGGGCCGCTGCTGACCTATCAGTGGTGGCAGAACGGGCTGCCTGTGAGCGGTGCCACCCGCAGCAGCTACACGATTCCGTCCATGTCCCTGACCACCCTGGGACGTTACTACTGCCGTGTCAGCAACAGCGCGGGAACGGTGACCTCCCGGTTCGCCCTGGCGGGGATCATCGGCATGCCGATCATCACGCAGCCGCCTTATCCGGTGCTGGCGGAGGCCGGGTCGCTCATGCGCATGGAGATCGTGGCCGATGGTTCCGACCTGTCCTACTCATGGAAGCTGAATGGCAAGCCCGCAGGCACGGGGCCCATACTCATCGCCTGGCCCTACACCACGAAGAACAGCGGTGTCTACGTGGCCGAGGTGAAGAACAGCCTGCGCACGACCACCAGCAGTCCCACCGAGATCAAGACGGT